>NZ_JBIIDX010000019.1:0-30037 GCF_044238155.1 Aestuariivirga sp.
CGCTTGCGCCAGTGGTGAATGGGATATTGGGAATATGAATAGTTTGATTGTGGGCGTCATTCCGCCGAAAGCTAAGATCCGGCGTTTGGCCTCCGAAGCTGGACCCCGACTTTCGCCGGGATAACGACTCTGTTTCGCGAACTGGAAGATCATACAAGGACAGCGAGGAATGCCCGACAACAGTTTTGACATCATCATCATTGGCGGTGGCCCTGGCGGCTATGTTGCGGCGATCCGCGCGGCGCAGCTTGGCTTCAGGACGGCGGTGGTGGAGCGAGAGCATCTGGGCGGCATCTGCCTCAACTGGGGCTGCATCCCGACCAAGGCGCTGCTGCGGTCAGCCGAGATCTACCACTACATGAAGCACGCCAAGGACTACGGCCTCTCGGCGGACAATGTCTCCTTTGATCCTGCAGCCGTCGTGCAGCGCTCGCGCGGGGTCTCGGGTCGCCTGAATGGCGGCGTCACGATGCTGCTGAAGAAGAACAAGGTCAGCGTCATCTGGGGCGAGGCGAAACTGACGAAGCCTGGCGAGGTGACGGTGTCAGCCCCTTCGAAACCCGCCGTGCAGCCGCAGCACCCGGAGCCCAGGGACAAGCTGGGGCCCGGCGTTTACACAGCCAGGCACGTCATCGTCGCGACCGGCGCGCGGCCGCGGGTTCTGCCCGGGCTGGAACCGGACGGCAGGCTGGTGTGGACCTATTTCGAGGCCATGGTGCCGAAGGCGATGCCGAAATCCCTGCTGGTCGTCGGCTCAGGCGCCATCGGCATCGAGTTCGCCTCGTTCTACAACGCCATGGGTGTTACCGTGACGGTCGTTGAGATCATGGACCAGATCATGCCCGTCGAGGACGCGGAAATCTCGAAGATCGCCCAGAAGCAGCTGGAAAAGCAGGGCCTCAGGATCAGGCTCGGCGCGAAGGTCACGAAGCTTGATAAGTCTGCGGACAGCGTCACCGCCATCATCGAGGCCGGCGGCAAGAGCGAGACGCTGACCGTGGACCGGGTCATCTCGGCGGTGGGTGTTCAGGGCAACATCGAAAACCTCGGGCTTGAGGCGCTGGGGGTGAAGACCGAGAAGGGCTGCATCGTGACGGATGGCTATGGCCGGACGAATGTTGCTGGCGTCTACGCCATCGGCGACGTGGCGGGCCCGCCGATGCTGGCCCACAAGGCCGAGCACGAGGGGGTGATCTGTGTCGAGAAGATCAAGGGCCTCGACGCCCACCCGATGCAGAAGGATCAGATCCCCGGCTGCACCTATTGCCACCCGCAGGTGGCGAGCGTCGGCCTGACGGAAGCCAGGGCCAAGGCCGCGGGCTATGAGCTGAAAGTTGGGCGTTTTCCCTTCCTGGCCAATGGCAAGGCCATAGCACTCGGTGAAGATCAGGGCCTGATCAAGACCATCTTCGACGCCAAGACAGGCCGGCTGCTGGGCGCCCACATGGTCGGGGTCGAGGTCACCGAGCTGGTCCAGGGCTTCGTCATCGCCATGGGCCTCGAGACCACCGAGGAGGAACTCATGCACACGGTGTTCCCGCACCCGACCCTCTCGGAAATGATGCATGAAAGCGTCCTCGACGCCTATGCCCGCGTCATCCACATGTAGGGGGTCTTGCGCACCTTGATGTACCGATCCGCGCGAACTATGTTCCACCCTTGAAGCATTTGTCAGGCCCACATGGTAACTCTGCTCGACACCACGGCTAAGCCACGGCACCCGGAAAAGGCGCACAGACCTGACACGCCCATCCTCAAGAAGCCCGACTGGATCCGCGTGAAAGCGCCAGGTTCTGCCGTCTATGCAGAAACGCAAAAAATCGTTCGCGACAATAAACTGGTCACGGTCTGCGAGGAGGCGGGCTGCCCGAATATCGGCGAGTGCTGGTCCAAGCGGCATGCGACATTCATGATCATGGGTGACACGTGTACGCGTGCTTGTGCTTTCTGCAATGTCAAGACGGGCATCCCTGATGCGCTGGCCCCGGATGAGCCCGACAAGGTCGCCGATGCCGTAGCTCGCATGGGTCTCCAGCATGCGGTGATCACTTCAGTTGACCGCGACGACCTCGCAGACGGGGGAGCGCAGCATTTTGCGCGGACAATAAAGGCCATCCGCGCCGCCTCGCCTCAGACCACGATCGAGGTTCTCACTCCTGACTTTCTCAAAAAGCCCGGCGCACTCGAGGTTGTTGTGGAAGCGAAACCCGATGTGTTTAACCACAATCTCGAAACAGTCCCGTCCCTATACCTCAAGATAAGACCCGGAGCGCGATATTTTCATTCGCTGCGGCTGTTGCAGCAGGTGAAGGAATTGGATCCTTCAATGTTCACCAAGTCAGGCATCATGGTCGGCCTGGGTGAAATACGCGAGCAGGTCATGCAGGTGATGGATGACATGCGTTCGGCTGATATAGACTTCATCACCATCGGCCAGTATCTGCAGCCATCCCGTAAACATGCTGCGATTGATCGATTTGTTACCCCCGAGGAATTCAAAGGTTATGAGACCATCGCCTATTCCAAGGGTTTTCTGATGGTTGCTTCGTCTCCGCTGACCCGTTCATCTCACCATGCCGGCGAAGACTTCGAAAAGTTGCGGCGCTCACGCGCTGCAAAAGTCGCTTAGACGTGCCGTACTTCAATGTGTCGCGAAATGTTCCTTATTCGGCAGACCTGGTATTTGCCATAGCGCGTGACGTTAAAAACTACCAAGAGTTCCTGCCCCTGATCAAACGGTCTGCAGAGAGGAACCGGGCCGTACTTGAGGATGGTCGCGAGTGTTTTGACGGAGAGTTGTTGATTTCCTATCCAAAGCTCGGGATTCAGGAAGTCTTGGCAAGTCGTGTGACGGTCGACGCACAGCAATTATCGGTAAGGGCTGAGTCAAGCCGCAGTCCGGTCAAACGCCTCGTAGCGGAATGGAAGATCATTGCCCGAAGTGACGTCAGTTGCGACATTACATTCTTGGTTGATTATGAGTTGAAGAGCAGGACGCTGCAATTCGTTCTGTCAGGCATGTTTGATCTGGCCGTCCGAAAGGTCATGAATGCCTTCGAGCAAAGGGCAAGATTGCTTTATGGAGCCTGACAGGTCGCAAGCTGATGTGCCATTCTCACGGCAGTCTCAGCGGTTCCTAGTCGAATGCTGTCCCGGCCAATATCTCCCAGCTCAAGGCGTGATTGCAGGGGTTGCGCTCCTTTTCGGCGTGCGGCACAATAAACAAGTCCTACAGGTTTTTGAGCAGATCCTCCACCTGGACCCGCGATGCCCGTGACAGCAATAGCAATATCTGCATTGCTGCGAGACAACGCACCATCTGCCATTGCGAGCGCCACCTCGGCGCTTACTGCGCCAAAGCGATCGATCAGAGTGGCCGGGACCCCTATCATCGTCGTTTTTGCAGTATTTGAATAGCTCACGAAGCCGCTGTCAAAAACATCAGAGCAACCTGCTATCGAAGTGATCAGTGCCGAGATCAGCCCGCCAGTGCAGCTTTCCGCAGTTGCGAGGCGCAGGTTACGTATCCGGCAGTCCTGGATGAGCTGCTGTGCTGCCTGCAGGAGTTCATCCGAGAAAGTCATGGCAAACGGACGGTGACGGTTGCGAAGGCTGCCATGCCTTCAGCACGCCCGATCGCCCCGAGCTTTTCTGTTGTCGTTGCCTTGATGGCTATTCGGCTGGCGTCAACATGAAGCACCGGGCCTAGTGAAAGTTTCATGGCCGCAATGTGGGGAGATATTCGCGGGGCTTCAGCCAGTATGGTGATATCCACATTGGCGATAAGTCCGTTGCGGGCTTCGAGGAGTTCGACCGCTCGCGCCAAAAAAATACGTGATTGGGCATCTTTCCACCTCGCGTCCGAGGGCGGAAAATGAATTCCAATGTCGCCTTCGCCTATTGCGCCCAGTATCGCGTCCGTCAGGGCATGTATCGCAACATCAGCGTCAGAATGACCCGCCAGGCGTTGGTTGTGAGCAATGGCGACCCCACAGAGTATGACCGCATCGCCAGGTTCAAAGGGATGGAAATCGATGCCCTGACCCACACGGATATCAGGCCGCTGCTGTAATTGCGCCGATGTCATCTCTCGATCAGCCCAGGCGATATCCTCGGCGGTTGTAATTTTCCGGTTTTCGGGGCGTCCGAGGATCATGGATATCGTGATGCCGGCTCGCTCCGCAACGGATGCATCATCAGTGAGGCCAGCAGCTTGCTCAGGCAAAACCTTGCGATAGGCCGAGAGGATGCTATCGAACTCAAACCCCTGAGGTGTCTGGGCCGTCCATATTCCGGCGCGTTCAACGGTGCGGTCAACGACGCCACCTGGTGCATACTTGATGGTCTCGACCACGGGCAAACCGGGAACGACGGCTGGGAAACGATCCAGGGCATCTATGACGCCGTCGATCAGATCGAAAGAAACAAATGGACGCGCGGCATCATGAATAAGCACTTTGTGAGGGCGATAACTGGCAACGGCTTCAATACCGATCCTGCATGAATCATGGCGCTGTGGCCCGCCGATGACTGGCGAAGCAAGGCCCAAGCCCTCGGTTGCAGAGGCAAAAAGCGCCTCATGTCCTTCGCCAATGACCGGCTGAACGAAATCAACGCCTGGGTGGTCGAGGAAGGCGCGGCACGTCCACCAGATCACCGGGCGCCCACCGATGAGTTGATACTGTTTTGGCCGTTCTCCGCCAGCACGAAGGCCGGATCCACCGGCCACAATTACCGCCGCAACCGTCATTAAGATGCTCTAGCAAGGGTAGACGGGTGTCGCAACAAAGGCCCTTGACGCACTGCAGCATCGGCCTATTCTGCCTATAAATTAAACAACTGTGTTTAGTGATGGAATAATGGGCATTCGGATAGGTTCAATTGAGACAGCGAACCGTGTCTTCCTTGCGCCCATGTCCGGCGTGACCGATGAGGCGTTTCGGCGGCTGGCGCATGAACAAGGTGCTGGCCTCGTGGTCAGCGAGATGGTGGCGAGTGAAGAGCTTGTGAACGCAAGGCCAGACATGTTGCGGCGCGCGCTTGGAGCCCATTCACTCTCACCGTTTGTTATTCAGCTGGCTGGCCGGGAACCAGTCTGGATGGCAGAAGGCGTGCGCATCGCTGAGGCCATGGGAGCCGACATCATTGACATCAACATGGGCTGTCCGGCTCGTGAGGTGACGGGGGGATTGTCTGGCTCTGCTCTGATGAGAGATCTCGACCATGCCGAAAGATTGATAGCGGCGACGGTCGGGGCCGCACATGTACCTATAACGCTGAAAATGAGGTTGGGCTGGGATCATCATTCGCTCAATGCCCCAGAGCTGGCGCGCCGGGCAGAGAGACAGGGGATTGCGCTCGTCACTGTGCACGGCAGAACACGTTGCCAGTTTTATGGGGGCAAAGCAGATTGGTCTGCGATATCCAAGGTTCGTGAAGCCATTTCCATCCCTTTGGTGGCCAATGGGGATGGAATATCACTGGCCGATGCTCGAGCTATGCTTGCCGCCTCTGGAGCAGACGGCATCATGATCGGCCGCGGAGCATATGGCAGGCCTTGGTGGCCAGGGGTGATTGCGGAAGGCCTGGACCCAGGCTCCGGCCGGACCGAACCTAGCCTCGCGGAAGAGATGACACTGGTGACGTTTCATCTTGAAACCATGCTCCTGGCCAATGGACATCAACACGGTAACCGTATCGCACGCAAACATCTGGGATGGACCGTACAACGAATGGCCGAGCGCGGCTACCTCTCCCCGGAAGAAGCGCGCGTGTGGCGAAACCATCTGGTGTCATGCAATGATAACAATACCGTCCAGCAGCGCTTACGCGATCTCTATGAGATCGTGCAGCTTAGAGCGGCGGCATGAACGGCGCCCGCCACAGCGTGTTTGATGCGGCCTTCATTCGCTCTGTTGTTGAGTCGCTGCCAAATCCCCTGATCGTCATCGATGGTTCGGAGAACATATGCCTTGCGAATACGGCAGCTGAAAACTACTTCCAGGTGAGTAGCAACATACTCTTGCGGCATAAGCTCAGTGACATTGTTCCGTTTTCAAGCCCGGTATTCAGCGCTGTTGCACAAGCTCGCCTCACGACAGGGCTCGTGAACGAATATTCTGTACCAGTAGGCACCCCCCGTCTTGGGGGCGAACGTTTGGTCGACATTCAGGCTACAGTCATGGGAGATGACGTGGCGTTCGTTTTGATAATGCTGCTGGAGCGTTCAATGGCGCTCAAGATCGACCGCCAGCTGACCTCGCGGGGCGCAGCTCGCTCTGTGTCCGGCATGGCGAGCATGCTGGCACATGAAATCAAGAACCCGCTTGCCGGCATTCGCGGCGCCGCCCAACTTCTAGAGCCTGCCCTTGGTTCAGAAGATCGCGTTCTCGCGAGGTTAATATGTGACGAGACCGACCGCATTCGTGATCTCGTGGACCAGATGGAGGTCTTTACGGACGAGAGGCCTCTCGAGAAACAACCCTTGAACATCCATGCAGTGCTTGAGCGGGTAAAACGCCTCGTCATGGCGAGCGCCACTGACGGCGTTAGCCTTCGTGAAGACTACGATCCATCCCTTCCTCCCGTGATGGGTAATCGCGATCAACTGGTACAGGTTTTTCTCAACCTCGTGAAGAACGCTGTAGAGGCAATCCAACAAGGCGGGATGGCCGGGGAAGTGCATCTGACAACTGCGTTCCGACAAGGCATCCGGCTAACCGTGCCCGGAAGTACAGAACGCATCACACTTCCTCTGGAAGTCTGCATTTATGACACAGGCCCTGGCGTTCCGGAAGAACTGCGGCCGAACATTTTTGACCCTTTTGTAACAACAAAGCCCGGCGGGAAGGGGCTCGGTCTCGCATTGGTTGCCAAGATTGTGCGCGATCATGGCGGTATCGTTGAATGTGTTGGACGTGATCGTGGTGTTTGCTTCAGGGTTCTTCTGCCGATGCTGCGTGGAACGGACGCTCCTGGCATTTTTGGGGGAGAGAATGCAGTATGACTGGGAAAACGGTCCTTATTGCGGATGATGACAGTGGCATCCGGACGGTCCTCAGCCAGGCTCTCAGCCGCGCAGGCTACAACGTCCGTTCAACGGCGACGGCTGCCGCACTGTGGCGTTGGGTGAATGAAGGGCAGGGCGATGTCGTCATCACTGACGTCGTTCTTCCTGACGAAAACGCGTTTGACGTCATCCCACGGATCAAGAGACTGAGGCCCGCGCTTCCAATCATCGTGATGAGCGCCAAGAATACGATCATGACGGCGATTACTGCTGCCGAACGGGGAGCATATGACTATCTACCAAAACCGTTCGATCTCGCTGCTCTCGTTCAAACGGTAGGCCGGGCGCTGGAGCAGTCCCAGAGACCAGTTCCTGCTGCGGGCCAATCCGCAGAAACTCTGCCAATTGTTGGCCGATCGCCTGCCATGCAGGACATTTACCGGATCATTGCGCGACTGACCCAAACAGACCTGACCGTCATGGTTGTGGGAGAGTCTGGCACCGGAAAGGAGCTGGTTGCACGCGCCATTCATGACTACGGACGACGCCGCAAGGGTCCATTTGTGGCCGTCAACATGGCGGCCATACCACGGGAGTTGATCGAGTCAGAACTGTTCGGTCATGAGAAGGGTGCTTTCACGGGGGCAACCGCTCGTGTGCCGGGCCGATTCGAGCAGGCTGAGGGCGGAACTCTATTTCTCGATGAAATCGGCGACATGCCGCTGGAGGCCCAAACCCGCCTTCTGCGGGTGCTCCAACAGGGTGAGTATACGACCGTTGGTGGAAGCTCACCAATTCGAACGAATATCCGCATCATTGCAGCCACTCACCGTGATCTGCGACAGCTGATCGATCAGGGCCGCTTCCGGGAGGACCTCTTCTATCGTCTGAATGTGGTTCCCTTGCGTCTCCCACCCCTTCGGGAACGGGTAGAGGACATCCCTGATCTCGTCCGGCATTTCCTCGGAGAGGCAGTTAAAGAAGGCCTGCCTAGAAAGGAACTGGCAAGCCCGGCTATAGAGAGGCTTCAGAGCTATCGCTGGCCGGGAAATGTTCGGGAACTGCAAAATCTGCTTCGACGGCTTGTCGCAATCGAAATAGAGGATATCATCGCCGAGCCGGCGGTCGGCCGCGAGTTGGCATCATCTCAAGTTTCAACTCCGAGTACGAGCCCTTCAGATATTTCCGACGCGCCCCTGCCAGAGTTTGTCGAGAACTATCTGGCAAATTACTTTTCGAGATTTGGCAATAGCTTGCCACCATCAGGCCTTTACGAAAGGATTTTGGCCGAAATTGAGCCGCCGTTGCTGCGCGCGGCATTAACGGCGACATCGGGTAACCAGCTTCGGGCCGCCGATCTTCTCGGTATCAATCGCAATACTCTTCGGGTGAAGCTTCGAGATCGAGGCGTAAAGCCAATACGGGGGCTACCTTAGTGGACTAACTGTCGCAAATTGAACACATTGCTGTTGAATTTGTGCAACAGTTGAGCTGAACGGTTTATATGATCGATCGTACATCACACGGATTATCGATAAGACTCCGGCGTCTGACAGGCGTGGCCGGCTTTGTGCTTGTTCTGATTGGCGTGATCTGCGGACTCTCGACCTTTGCCATCCTCACGGGCATGACACCAATTCAACCAAACCGTGAGAGTACGCTCCTGCTGGTTCTACTCAATGGCGTGCTTCTGCTCGTCATGGCGCTATTGGTGCTCGGTCAACTGATCTTCTTGATGATCGAGATGCGGCGCGGAACAGCTGGCGCTGCACTCCACCTGCGCCTTGTCCTGCTGTTCAGCATTATCGCGGTGGTTCCGGCAATCGTCGTCGCCGTTTTTGCTTCTTTCACCCTGAATCGTGGTCTTGATGCCTGGTTCTCCGAACGGACGCGAGCAATAGTCGACTCTTCAACCTACGTAGCACAGGCCTACGTTAGTGATCATGCAGAAGCAATCCGGAACGATGTTGTTCAGATTTCAAACGACCTTGCTCAGCAGCATGGAATGTTTGAATCGGATAAACCGGCGTTTTTCAAGAGGCTGGCTCGGCATGCAGTATTACGAGGTCTGCCCGCTGTCTTCATCTTTGATCCGACTCAGCAAATTGATACGCAGCAACAATTTGCTGCTCGGTTTGTCGCTCAGGACGACATTAAATTTTTTGCGCCGAATGCCGATGCGCTCGCGAGGGCAGAGAAGGGCGAGCTCGTGGTGTTGCCGCCGGGAATAGGCGGAAATGTTGTGCGCGGACTGATCAAACTTCAGAATTTTCCGGGCACATACCTGATGGTATATCGGGTCATCAATAAATCGGTTCTAGGACTTCTCGAGAAGACTCGTGAGGCCAAACAGGAATATGACGCCCTCATGTCGCAGAGGTTGGGAGTGCAAGCAACCTTTGCGATGGTCTACGCTCTGGTCGGAATGGTGTTTCTTCTGGCTGCGATTTGGGTTGGCCTCTGGTTTTCTGACAAGATCGTAGCGCCGGTCGTGCGCCTACTCGATGCCGCACGGCGGGTATCAGGTGGAGATCTAGCAGCCAAGGTTGCTGTCATTGAGGGGCCTGAAGATCTTCAGACACTCTCCCGAACCTTCAACATCATGACGGACCACTTAAAACAACAGCGCGACGACCTCGTGACGGCCAGTGACTCAATTGATGAACGCCGCCGTTTTACAGAAGCGATGCTCGCCGGTGTCAGCGCAGGTGTTATAGGCATCGATCCATCTGGCCATGTTTCTCTGGTCAACCGGTCTGCGCTGACTCTACTAGGCCAATCGGAAGAGGAACTTGTTGGAAAAGGCGCCGATACTGTGCTTGCGCCTTTCATGTCAGTCTTTGAGCAAGCTCTCGCCCGTCCATCAGGATTTGCCGAAGGACAGGTTGATATTGAGCATATGGGAAGCAGTCGAAGCCTCTTCGCGCGCGTGACGACTGAAACGTCTGACGACAATGCCCATGGTCATGTTCTGACATTTGATGACATCACAGACTTGGTGTCGGCGCAGAGGAATTCCGCCTGGGCTGATATTGCTCGTCGAATTGCCCACGAGATTAAGAACCCTCTTACGCCAATTCAACTTTCCGCAGAGAGATTAAAGAGAAAATACGGTAGCCAAATACAATCTGAGCGCCATGTTTTTGACCAGTGCACGGATACAATCATTCGCCAGGTGGGCGATATCGGAAAGATGGTTGATGAATTCTCGTCATTTGCGCGTATGCCGAAAGCGGTGCCAGAGCCGCAGGAACTTTCAGCAATTGTGCGCGAGGCCACCGTTTTGCAGCGGGTCTCATCTTCGGACATCGATATTATTCTCGATGTGAAGGAGGGTGAGTTTGTGTTTCCCTTCGACCGTAGGCTGGTCACGCAAGCAATCACAAATCTGGTCAAAAATGCACGAGAATCGATTGAGTCCCGGCTTCAGGATATGCCGGAGCCCCGCGGCCGGATACAGGTAGAGGCCGGTATAGAAAGACACCACCCGTATATACGTATCACCGATAATGGGATTGGCTTACCTAAGGAGAACAGGCACAGACTGGCCGAGCCATATATGACAACACGTGAGAAGGGTACCGGCTTGGGGCTGGCAATCGTGAAACGTATCATGGAGGAGCATGGCGGCCGCCTAACCCTTGATGATGCCCCACATTACGCTGATGGACATCAGGGGGCTCGCGTTACATTGCTGTTCGAACGCCTGACAGAACTGGCTGATGCCAAACAATGAAACGCAGGATAAGGTAGATGGCAGCAGACATACTGATTATCGATGACGAGGCCGACATCCGTGAACTCATTTCTGGTATTCTGGAAGACGAGGGATATGAGACACGTCTCGCTCATAATTCGGATTCGGCGTTATCCGAGATCGCTCAGCGGCGGCCTTCGCTCATTATTCTCGATATCTGGCTGATCGGGTCCAAGCTCGATGGGCTTGATCTGCTCAACATAATCAAAAATAAGCATCCAGAGGTTCCAGTAGTCATTATTTCTGGTCACGGGAATATTGAAACGGCGGTGGCTGCGATCAAGCGCGGCGCCTACGAATATATTGAAAAGCCATTCAAATCCGACCGTCTACTGCTTGTCGTTGGCCGAGCTCTGGAAACATCCCGCTTGAAGCGGGAAAATGAGGAACTCAAGGAGAAATCGGGAGCCGATACAGAACTACTTGGGAATTCCATGGCCATGCGCCAGCTACGCTTGCTTCTCAAGAAGATTGCACCCTCCAATAGCCGCGTTCTGATTACCGGTCCGATGGGCGCTGGCAAGGAACTGGCTGCAAGAAGCTTGCATGCCATGTCGCTAAGAGCGTCGGGTCCCTTTGTCACGCTCAGTGCTGCAGCCATGGCTCCGGAGCGTATGGAAGAGGAGTTGTTTGGTGTAGAAGATCATTCAGGTGCGACGAGGCGCGTCGGAGCACTGGAGGAGGCGCACGGAGGAACGCTCTATATCGATGAACTTGCTGATATGCCCATGGAAACACAAGGAAAGGTGCTCCGCGTTCTTGTTGATCAGACATTTCAACGGGTAGGTGGCTCTAAGAAGGTGAAGGTGGACATACGGGTTGTCTCTTCTACTTGCCGTGATCTCTCGTCCCTCATTCAAGTCGGGCGGTTTCGTGAAGATCTTTATCATAGACTAAGTGTTGTACCAGTTCAGGTTCCAAGTCTTGCAGAACGCCGGGACGATATTCCAGACTTGATCAGCCAGTTCGTTCGGAGTTACTCAGCAACCTCTGGCCAACCTATACGTCGGTTCACAGATGATGCAATTGCAGTGCTTCAGACGCGCGATTGGGCCGGAAATGTTCGTGAACTCCGGAACAATATAGAGCGGATATTGATACTGACGGGAGGTGAACCCACCGCAGAGATCAGTGCGTCCATGCTGCCATCGGATACTGGTACTGGAGGTTCTGCAGCCGCTACAGTTGGAATGGAGCAACTTCTGACATATCCGCTTCGTGAGGCTCGGGAAGTGTTCGAGCGTGATTATATTGCGGCACAGCTTGGGCGATTTGGTGGCAATATATCCCGTACGGCCCAGTTCATTGGGATGGAGCGATCGGCTTTGCACCGGAAAATCAAGCTACTAGGATTGGCCAGCCGTCATGATGATGACATCGAGAGCTGAGATGGCCTAAAGTTCGGAAACGTGCTAGTGTTCTGTGATCAGATTGGTTCAAAAACAAGAGGACAACCAATGGCCCAAGAAAAACAGCAAAACTTGCAGGACACCTTTCTCAACCATGTTCGAAAGCAAAAAATACCAGTGACTGTCTTTCTCGTGAATGGCGTCAAGCTTCAGGGCGTGATCACATGGTTTGATAATTTCTGTGTGCTCCTCCGTCGTGATGGCATGTCACAGCTCGTCTATAAACATGCCATTTCTACGATCATGCCAGGTGGCCCCATAAGTCTCTTCGATGAAGAGCAGGCATCTGGTTGACGTCCTCTGGGAGAACATCGTCCGGCGGTGTGGACTTTCGCATTGAAGGCGCGGCCCCGGCACGCGCTATGGTCATTCATGTTGAGCTTCGGAGTCGCGGCAATTCCTCTGCGGCGCAAAGGACAGTCGAGGCTCGACTCGAGGAAGCGATTGGTCTTGCGAAGGCCATAGATCTCAGTATTGAGGCCTCGATTGTTGCGCTTCTTGCTGCTCCACGTCCAGCAACACTGCTGGGCTCTGGAAAGGTAGAGGAAGTTGCATCTATTGTAAAAACTCTGGAAGTTGAATTGGTAATTGTCAATGCTCAGCTTTCCCCGGTACAGCAGCGCAACCTTGAGCGAGCGTGGAACAGCAAGGTTCTCGATAGAACCGGATTAATTCTTGAAATATTCGGGAGGAGGGCGTCGACACGTGAAGGTACGCTTCAAGTCGAACTCGCACACTTGCAGTACCAAAAAAGTCGACTCGTTCGTTCATGGACACACCTGGAGCGACAGCGTGGAGGTTTCGGCTTTCTCGGTGGGCCTGGAGAAAGTCAGCTTGAAGCTGACAGGCGCATGATACAGGAGCGTATAGGCCGGATCGAGAAACAGCTAGAGCAGGTTGTCAAGACGCGTACACTTCACCGTAGAGGCAGAGCGAGGGTCCCTTATTCAGTCATAGCGCTTGTCGGTTACACCAATGCAGGAAAGTCGACGCTGTTTAACCGGCTGAGCGGCGCTGGCGTTTTGGCCAAGGATCTTTTGTTCGCAACTCTCGATCCGACCATGAGAGTTATGACGCTGCCACACGGCCGCCGGGTCATCATATCTGATACCGTCGGCTTCATCTCTGATCTACCAACGACCCTTGTAGCAGCATTCAGAGCCACTCTTGAGGAGGTCTTGTCGGCTGACCTGATCCTGCATGTCCGCGACATATCACATCCCGATACGGATGCTCAGGCGTCTGATGTTGCCGGTGTGCTGGGTGAACTTGGTGTGGATGAAGCAAAGAGAGCGGCGATGATCGAGGTCTGGAACAAGATGGATCTTCTCCCGGATGATGACCGTAATGCGCTTGAAGCAAGATCGTCGCGCTCACCTGATTGCGTTCTTGTGTCAGCTGTTTCTGGTGAGGGCGTGTCTAACCTGCTTGATTTGATAGAGGATCGTCTGACTTCGAAGGATTCGCTATTCAGGATCGTCATCGATCTAGAGGATGGACGCGGCAGAGCCTGGTTGCACGAACGTGGTGAGGTCCTCGCTTGCAAGATCCTTGAGGATGGCCGGAGTGTCCTCAGCGTCAGGCTGTCTGCTGAAAGAGTTTCACAAGCCCGTGAACGTTTTGGGCGCTCAATGCGTTCGGTGGAGGAGGGCGAATTATTGCCTGAATGAGGCTACTTCCCTTGCTGTTTTGCCTCTTCCCACAGGCTATCCATCTCTGCCAGCGTAGAGTTTAGGGGGCGACGCCCCGTTTCAGCTAGACGCGTTTCGATGTGTTCGAACCGCCGTTCGAACTTTGCATTCGCCGCCCGCAGCGCAGATTCTGGATCTATGCCCATGTGACGGGCAACATTTGCCATAGCAAAGAGGAGATCACCAAACTCCTCTGTTTTCTTCTCTGCGGGAGCAGTTCTCAATTCTTCGATTTCTTCATTGATCTTGTGATAAACGTCATCGATTGATGGCCAGTCAAAACCAACCTTGGCGGCTTTTGCCTGCAGTTTCACGGCCCGTGTCAGCCCCGGGAGGGTAATGGCAATTCCAGCGAGCGTTGCTGTTCCGGGTTGGTCTTGGCGTTCTTTTGCTTTGATGTCTTCCCAGAAACCCTTGGCAACATTTGTTGACCGGGCTTTCTCATTTCCAAAGACATGTGGGTGACGTCTAATCATCTTTCGACTTACGGCTTCGATTACATCATCGAAGGTAAAGCTTCCTTCCTCTTCCGCCATCTGGGCGTGGTAGACGGCCTGTAGCAGCAGATCCCCCAGTTCCTCGCAGAGATCAGAACGTGAACCCCGCTCTATGGCGTCGGCTACTTCATAGGCCTCTTCTATGGTGAAAGGCGCGATACTCGCAAAGTTCTGTTCTAGGTCCCATGGACAGCCGGTTACCGGTGTACGCAGGGCGGCCATGATGGCGCGCAAGGTTTCAATCTTCCGTGGGTCCAATTCTGCGGCGTTCTGGCTCATGTGTCTTGCACTAGCCTATCCGCCAAAAAAGGGCTAGGCGGCAAGAGAGCAAGGAGACCTGTCTCAGGACCCTAAGCTGGCTCAGCCTTATGACGCCTACAACAGGTGGGGGGGGCCAGATGCGCGTTTCTGTCTATGGTTGGTCAAGAACGGTCAAGGTGTGCTCGATCTCGATTGCCCGACCCGGTTGCGGGCCGCCACTCTGGGGGCAGGCAGGTAATCTGTGGCTTAGAGACCGCGCTTGAGCGATGCTCGATGTCGCGGGGCGCTTGGAGGGTGGCAGTTACGTCACATGACCAGAGGCCGAAGGCCGATCAGCAAGACTTGGAATCCGACCGAAGGGTATCATCACGTGACTTGAGATTAGATTATTCCCGAAATTTCCATATTACGATCATTCGCAGAATATATATTATGGAATATTTCGGGAACCACGTTTATTTCTGATTTTCAACAAGTTGAAATAATATCCTTATGTTGAGACTCATTTCAGCGCTGGCTGCTTCGGCCACATTTTCGGTTCGCAGGTTGCGATCTTCTGGGTGAAATCCGAATTCCATTCCGTGCGTCGGCAACCATACCAGTACGGTGTTCGCTGCTGCCAAGTGGAACCAGCAAAACGAGTCGAAAGAAGTAGCTTGGCCGTTCGGGAGTAAGCCTCGTGGGTTCCATGCCAGTTGCAGCCATACCGAGTGGTCCGGACCGCCAGGGCCAAGGCTTCGGCTGCACCGTCTTCAACGCTGCGAGAAGACTTGGCCCACTTAATGGCTGCTTCCGACAGTCGTTTTGGACCCTGCGCCGTTCGCGACAGTGCTCGAAGTTCCTTCCAGTCGATCATCGCTACCATGGGGTGCTGCCGCAGCACCGATTCGCGAACGTCTCTCAACTCTGCGCTAAGTTTGGGAGCAATGACGTCTCCCAGCTTACGTTCAACATAAGACTTGTCCTCTGGAACACCAAGAAGACCATCCGTCTGACTGCGCAAGGCACCAAGCTGGCGGTCCGCCTCAAACGGACACCACCAATTCTTGTCATTGGGGTTCCACTCGTCGATTGCTGTGAAGCTTGCTGGCTTATTACCCTCCGACATCCATGGGCCCGGCATCGCAACAAGGATGTTGTGTGGTGGCGATCTCAGTATGGTTAACAGTCTCTGGTGACGAGGCGAGATCGAGGGATAATCTTTCTTCACTGCGTCAGAAATCGCTCTAATCTCAGGATTGAGTGCAAGGTACGTCTCCAATGCCTGGCCGTCTACTTTTCGAGCGAGCGCGTAATCACGGGTCCAGGCCGCCCTGGCCAATAAAGCTCGATCCTGATCACTGAAGTTCAGGTCTGATGAAAACGACCACAACACTTTCGTCGGCAAGAAATTGAACATGACGTTCGAAGTCGGATCCGAGTGAAGCAACACAGAATTCTTCCATCTGGTCTCATCCTCGGCAATCAATGCGAGTACAGACGAAAGGCGATTCAGATCGGTCGGTTCATAAGAATTTGATAGAGTTGCAATAAACTCTGTCGTAACCAGCTTGTCGCGCACCCGGCGCGCCTCAGCAACGTTGCCCTCCCCCGCTAGATACTGGAGCAACGGAAACACGGCGCCCATCGAGTAGGCTCGTGCCGATTTGAACGGCACTTTCTCAAGCTCAAGAACAGCCTCATCTGCTGCTCCGGCCAGAGCCGAGAGACGAACGGCATGTTGGAGCAAAAAGCCGACCGCAGCAGTTTCAGAAGCCGCACCGCAACTCTGGTGTGCGTTTGCAATTGCTGCTCGCACCTGAGACCAAAGCGCACGGCGAGCCGGATCGTCGTGTTGCGCGCCAAGCGCTTCGAGCATCATTCGAGCAGGCCCCTGTAGAGCTGAAGCAGAAGGCTCAACGGTAAGCGCTTTTGCGATATATCCGCCCATTTTCTCGAGCCATTGCTCGCCGTTCAGAGCCCAGGGAGCCAACTCATACTTCTCATCAGCTGACTGTCCTGCGATCATCCACAACGCCATGGGATGCTGCCGGGCGGCATCAACAATTGATTTTGAAATCGTCGCGTCAGAAGGCAAAGTCCCGTCAATCCACCAAGTTCCTTCTTTGCCACGTATTCCGACGAAATCGATATCATACAACGCCGCCGCATAAGCCCTGGAAAGGTCCTTGCTTGCAACTATGCGGTCCGCTGGAATGGAAAGTGTCGCCACGTCTTCATCGATCAATTCGGTCCATGCTGCAGCAGTGTCCTCCTGATTAACGATATAACCGAGCAGTTCACGGGAGATCGAATGGACGGAAGCAAGTGTGGGATCGGCAAGAATTGCTTCTGCCTCCTGTCTCGCCAAGGCAGGCTGTTTCGCATTCGCCAGCAAGTTGGCGATATTGTATCTTGCAGCTGCCCGATGAGGTGATGTCGTTGCCGCAATGTCGCGGAACAGTGTCAGCGCCTTTGGACGATCACGATAAAACGTAATGGACGCCTCCTGATAGGCACGATCCATCCTCTGTAAGTTTGCATAGACTGGATCAACATCTGCCGGAGGCGGCATTGCTACCTCACTTTGATCACCCGAACAGGCTTGCAGCACATATGCCTGTGTATGAAGCCACTGCTTCACATAAGGATGGTCTTTGCCAAGCGAACCAACGCGCTTCTGCAATACCATAAGCGGATAGCCGATTCGACAACTCCAGCTCACATCCTGAAGTCTGGGCGCGCCCGGCATGATCTCCGCAGCGAGTTTCTTCCACTCCTGCTGACGTTCCCATGTATCGGCATCGGTTGCAGCTGGTTCAATCATCGGATCGCCCAAGCCTTGCAATACCCTCCAACTGCGTGCGCCAAAGGGAGCTGTCGCGTAAAGGTCAACTGCCGCGGATAACGTCTCGGACTTGCATGAATTGTTATCCTGTGCTGCCGCAGGGTTGATCAGGATGCTAAGTGACAGAAGTGATAAAGAAACGGCCTTCCACATCATTCGATCATATTCCTTCAGAAGCTTAGCTCGAGTCCATCAAAGGCAGGCTCAACACCAGCCGGCAGTTCCGCGAGAAGTGTGTCATAATCAAGGTCGACATGCAGATTGGTTAGTATCGCACGGCGCGGCCTGAGTCTTTTGATCCACGACAGCGTCTCTGATAGGCTCCAGTGGCTGGGATGTGTCTGCCGTCTCAGGGCGTCAACCACCCACAGGTCAAGGCCCGTAAGAAACGCAATGTTGGTGTCTGGCAAACCCGATATGTCCGGCGTATAGGCAAAATCACCAATCCTGAAGCCCAGCGCATCAATCGTGCCATGCTTTACCTGGAATGGCAGTGCAGTGATTTCACCCCCTGCCCCCCTTATAGTCACACCTTGGCCAGGCGCCAGCAGATTGAGGTTTAGCGTCGGTGGGTAGTCACTGCCTGGCGCCTGATAGAAGCAATATGCAAATCGGGTGGTCAGCATGCGAGCTGTCGCATCATCAGACCAAACGTCGACACGTTTTCCGGATCGAAGGAAGAACCCGCGCAAGTCATCAATGCCATGTGTATGGTCGGCATGTTCGTGGCTGAACAGAACGCCATCGATCTCGCGAACACCACACTCGAGCATCTGTTCACGCAAGTCTGGTGACGTATCAATCAGCACGCGTGTCTCGCCATGCCTGGAAACCGCCCTTATCAAAACCGAACAACGCCGGCGGCGATTTTTCGGATTCAAAGGATCGCACTGGCCCCAGTCATTTCCAATACGCGGAACGCCTCCAGAAGATCCACAACCTAGTATGGTAACTGTTTTCGACATTGCTAATTGCTTGATGGGGGCCAGGACGCTTTGGAGAAAAGCCGAAAGAAATTGTCCGTTGTCACTTTTGCCATGTCTCCAAGCGACATATTTCTGATCTCCGCGAGCACCTCGAGCGTCTTGACCACGAAAGCGGGTTCATTTGGCTTACCACGAAACGGAACGGGCGCGAGATAGGGTGTATCTGTCTCGACAAGAATGCGGTCGAGTGGCAGGGCCTTCGCGGTTGCACGAATGTCATCGGCTGATTTGTAAGTCAGAATACCTGAAAAAGAAACATACCCGCCCATCGAAACTGCCGCCTCGGCAAGGCGTGCCTTGGATGTAAAGCAATGCAGGAGAGGCCTGAACGTGCCTGCTGCCATCTCATCACGGAGGATGTCAATCGTGTCGTCTTCCGCTTCCCGGCTGTGAATGACAAGTGGCAGCCCGGTTCTGCGTGCCGCTTCTATGTGGGTTCTAAAGCCTTTTTCCTGGGCGCTCCGGGAACTGAACTCGTAATGATAGTCGAGGCCCACCTCACCAATGCCAATGCATTTCGGATGCTGCGACAAACGCATGAGGTCGTCCGCAGTGGTTTCGAGTTCCTCGTGGGCATTATGAGGGTGTGTTCCAACCGTGAAATACACGCCAGAATGTTGCTCTGCTATGCCACGTAGTGTTTCTATGCGTGACACTCGCGAAGAAATTGACACCATCAGGCCTACACCCGCAGCCTGAGCTCTCTCGAGCGTGGCTTCAAGAGACTCGGCCATCCCGTCAAAATCGAGGTGGCAATGGCTGTCAACAATCAACATTTTAGGTTCCCAGCCCGGCTTCATCAACAAAGCGAGGGAAAATTGGCTGGGGAGCAGGAAGAGCAGTGGAAGACACGAGCCGATGGTCTAGACTCGCAAAGGTTCTCATATCTGCTGGAATAGCCAACTGGTCCAGCAATCTTGCGGCCGCCTCTGGCATATAGGGTTGAGTCAGAACAGCGACCACCCTGAGAACTTCCGCGGTGACATATAATACAGTTTCCATGCGCGCGGGGTCAGTCTTTCTCAGCGCCCAGGGTTCCTGACTGGCAAAATATCGATTGGCGTCCGCAACTACCCGCCAAATCGCATCAAGCGCTTTGTTGATGGCATAGGTCTCATGAGCGACCCGTGCTTCGTTGAGTATACCATCGGCTGCTTTGAGTAATGAGAGGTCTTCGACGGAAAGGACGCCACAAATTGGAACTTTGCTGCCGCAATTCTTCGAGATCATCGACAAGGACCGTTGCGCAAGATTGCCGAGATCGTTGGCCAAATCTGCATTTATTCTGCTCACAATCGCCTCGTGGCTGTAATTGCCATCCTGGCCGAAAGGAACTTCCCTGAGAAAAAAATACCTGGTTTGATCTCTGCCGTAGGTACGCACCAGATCGCTTGGTGCAACTACATTTCCGAGTGATTTGGACATTTTTTCGCCACGGCTGAACAAGAAGCCGTGCACAACAATCTGTTCCGGCACTGGAAGACCTGCTGACAATAGGAATGCTGGCCAATAGATGGCATGAAAACGAGTAATGTCCTTGCCGATTACATGCGCACTTGCCGGCCAGAAAGACGCCCTAGTGGCGTGCGGATCTGGAAAGCCGGTCGCGGAGAGATAGTTGGTAAGTGCATCAACCCAAACATACATCACATGTTTTGGATCATCCGGCACCGGGATTCCCCAGTCAAAAGTTGTTCGAGATACCGAGAGGTCAGTCAAACCCCGCTTTACGAAAGCCACGACCTCGTTACGGTAGCTCTCCGGTGCTATGAAATCTGGTCGCCTTTCGTAAAGGTCAAGCAGTTTGTCTGCGTAAGCTGACAGCCTGAAAAAATAGCTTTCTTCCTCGACCCACTCGACCAGAGTTCCAGTCTTGACGCAAAAGCGCCGCCCATCTCGCAGTTCAATTTCATCCTCACCGTAGAAAGCTTCATCCCTTACGGAATACCATCCGGCATATTTCGACAGATAGATATCGCCGTTGGCTGTCATCCGGCGCCAGACTTCCTGTACCGACTTTCTGTGTCGCTCCGAGGTGGTCCTCAGGATGTCGTCAGCTCTGGCGTTTAGCTCTTCGCCCATCTGTTCAAACAAAGCAGCCGTGCGATCTGCGAGCTGTTGAGGGGTAATTCCCTCACGAGCTGCTGTCTGCTGCATCTTCTGTCCATGCTCATCCATGCCGGTTACGAAGAACACATCATAACCATCAAGTCGCTTGAAACGGGCAATCGCATCGGTTGCAATACGCTCATATGCGTGCCCAATGTGCGGGGCGCCGTTGGCGTAAGGTATGGCTGTGGTAATATAGAACTTTGGTTTTGACATGTCGCTACAATCTGTTCTGGTCAGGAAGCCCGGAGGGCCTCATCGAGCCGCAGCAGAGCGTCGATTATCGTCTGACGGCGGTCGAGATTTAGGGCATCGGCCTGCCGGAGGGAAGCGTTGATATCGTGATGGGCGAAAGCCAGAGCTGCGCCCCGGCCTTCCAATCCGAGAAGACGGGCCTTTTCGGCAATCCACTCGACCAGAAGTTCGCAGAAAATGGTATAATCCTCAGCCGACTCCCGGCCAGAGAAAGCAGTGGCGATCTCGACTGCAGCAGCGGCCGTGAGCTTGCCCCGTGTCATCACCTCAGAAAAAGCTGATGCGCCCGAGGAGCCTACAAACTCTATGGCCTTACCGGGGCTGCCCTTGCTCAGGACGGCCGCCTCAACCACAAATTTGGGGTCCGCATCCACTGCCTCGGGGGGAAGGCTGCGAAGAACTGAAACTGTTTCATCGATAGACAACAAGGAGAGCGAGATCTGCAAGCAACGTGACCGGATGGTGGGCAACAATCGTCCGGGTTGGTGGCATAGAATCAAAAAGAGGCTTCGCTCAGGGGGCTCCTCCAGAATCTTGAGCAAGGCATTGGCTGATTCGGCATTCAGATCATCTGCACAATCAACAATTGCAATGCGCCATCCCCCTGATGCCGACGTACGGCTGAAGAAACCCTGGGCCGCCCGAGCATCCTCCACCGTGATGACTGTCTTCAGGCGTTTAGCCCGTTGGTCGACGGCGCGCTCAATCACCAATAGACCAGGATGCGCACCCACGCCTATTTGCCGCGATGCGGGGCTCTCCATGTCCGCTTGAAGGGTCTGAAAAGGGTTTCGCGGCGAATATACGGGATTGTTCAGCAGAAATCTTGCAAAACGGTAAGCCAAAGTCGCCTTGCCCACGCCTCTGGGTCCGGAAATCAGCCAGGCGTGGTGAAGTTTTTCAGACTGGAAGGCCTGGAGGAGCCGCTGTTCGGCTTGTTGGTGGCCAACAAGTCCCCTTATTCTTCTCGGATGCCATGGAACATCTCGCGGATCCTGAAATTCTTCTGCCATCACCAGAGCTCAGACACGGTAGCCCACACCTCTCGCGCAACCAAATCGACAGGTCGCGCCGCATCTATCAGATGGCAACGCTCCGGCTCGCGTCTAACAATTTCCTTGAACCCATCGCGAAGGTTTCGGTGAAAATCCAATCCTTTTCTCTCGAACCGATCCTCCGCGGCTGAGTTGAGGCGGCTTTTAGCCCGCGCCAGACCAAGAGCCGGATCGAGGTCGAACACTAGGGTTCTGGATGGTCGCGTCTCTCCAACCACCGCCTTCTCCAGAGCGTCGATGACGTCCTGAGAACATCCACCTGCGTAACCCTGATAAACACGCGTGGAATCCATGAACCTGTCGCATAGCACCACGCTGCCCTTTTCCAATGCGGGCCGTATCACTTCGATCAGGTGCTGCTCTCGTGCTGCGTTGTTGAGGAGGGCTTCAGCCAGCGCTGACCATCGCGACACGTCACCCGAGACAAGAAGCGAGCGTATCGCTTCTCCAGCAACAGTCCCTCCGGGTTCCCTTGTCACCAGCACATTGCGGCCCATGCCTCTCAGTCGCTCAGCCAGTATCTGGACCTGAGTGGATTTTCCTGCCCCTTCCCCTCCCTCGAACGTAATGAATGATCCAGTCATCTCAAGCGCCAAATACCATGATCAGAAGCGAATCGAGGGCTCGAGCCCATATTGATGGTTCAGGGTCAACCTTGTCTGCAGTAGAAACCGGGACCTCCGCAACCGTCATGCCATCGACAACAAACTGCAGCGCCCCGACTTGCTGACCGGCGATGACAGGAGCAATGAGCGGTCCCTTGTATACAAGTTTTACGTCTGCCAGCGTTTGTTCCCGTGCTGAAAGAGAGACCCTCACCGGTGCATCAGCTACAAGATCGACGCGCCGCTCCTGACCGCCCCACACGCGGGCCTGCCCCACCCTGTCGCCCCGCGCGTAAACATCGACCAATTGAAACTGGCGGAACCCCCAATCAAACAGTCGTTGTGCCTCCTGACGGCGATCATTGATACTCTTCAGACCCGCGACAACGAGGATGAGCCGACGGCCATCGCGCATGGCGGAGCCGACAAGAGCGTATCCAGTATCCTTGGTGAAGCCCGTCATCATCCCGTCCGCCCCGGGATAGTCGCGGAGCAGAGGATTGCGGTTTTCTTGGCGTATCCCGTTCCAGGTAAATTCGGGGATTGAATAGAATTGGTAGTAGGCCGGAAAATGACTCACGATGTGACGGGCAATCACGGAGAGGTCCCGGAGGCTCATGAGATGGCCCTCTTCCGGAAGACCAGTCGAATTGCGAAACGTCGCTGTGACGGCACCCAACTGTCTTGCCCGTAACGTCAGCAACTTTGCGAAGTCAGCTTCGTTACCCGCCATGGTCTCTGCAATGACGATACAGGCATCGTTGGCCGATTGCACGATGACGCCCTTCACCAGATCTTCCAGTCGTACCCTGGAGTTGAGTTCGGCATACATGGTCGAACTGCCTGACATGGCGCCGCCCTTGCGCCAGGCATTCTCGCTTACCGTAAACTCCTGTCCGAGGCTTAAGGTGCCAGCGTTGAGAGCTTCAAAGACCAGAACCATGGTCATGAGCTTGCTCATGGATGCCGGGGGGATAAGTCGGTCGGCTTCCTTTTCAAACAGCACACGACCGGTGCGGGCATCAACGAGGATCGCCTCGCTGGCCAGCGTCTCGTGATCCGCCGCAGGCACCAACTGAGCCCAAGCGGGTTGCACCAACTGTACATTGAAGAAAATCAGTAGAAAATACAGATGGATAGATAACAGATGTGGTAGCCTTGACCGCAACATGAGCGTCAGCTTAGGTCGACCTGATCCGCAAAGCAACGGAGCCTGAATGCGCTGAGGCAGCTACTGCAGGGCCGCCTGAACAGACTGGCTGCGCACCAGTCTTGCGTCACCAAAACCCGCTGCGCGAGCATCGGCGAGAGCAGTTTCCGCGTCATCTCCATGCGATATCGGACCCAATCTCACGCGAAACACCGGCCCGGAAGCTCCGGACAATTCGATGAACTGGACCGGCCAAACTGCAGCAAATTGCTCGCGCACCCGTGTCGCATTTTGCCCATCAGAAAACGACCCAATCTGGACGTAGTAACTGACTTCGACATCCCCTGATGATGGCAAGGTGCCCTCCGCTGCGACTTGCTGGGCATTACTGTCTGTGGCGACCAGTTGTACAACCGGCTGACTTGGAGCGCGCTTAGGCAGTGGCTTGGCCACAGCCACCATTGTCTTGCCCGTTGGAGCATTGCCTTTGAGCTTGTCGGCTCTCGCAATCATCTTCCGAAGGGGCGTACCCCGATCGAGCTCATTATTCATAGCGTACAGGTGGCGCCCATCGTCCTCGAGAGGTGCGGGGCCGATGTATTGAACGCGAACTTTGGCCTTTCCCTGATTCTTAAAGTCCAGTGCAATTGCCGAAGCCTTGGACATGTCAATGAGCCGGGTGCCCACAAATGGACCCCGATCATTGACCCTAACGATTACGTCCCGGCCGTTTTCAAGATTTGTGACCTTGACGTAGCTTGGCAAGGGCAACGTAGGATGAGCAGCCGTCAGACGGGTCTTGTCAAACCATTCGCCATTGGAAGTCTTGCGGCGATCGAAGGCTTCGCCATACCAGGACGCCATTCCCTTCTTGTCGTAACCTGGTTGCTCTTTAGGCTCATACCACCGGCCCGCAATCTGATAGGGTTTTCCAACATGGTAACGACCACCTCCCCAAGGGACGTCGCCTTTACCGGGATAGACCGGACTTCCCTGGCCGGCAAAGGGATCCCTGCTTGCCTGTTTGGAGGAAGAACAGCCCGCAATCATCACCCCGATAGCAACCAAAACTGCGGCATGAGATAACCATTTGAGCATACGGAACCGACCCTGTAGTCGCGACCAAGCGCGAGCGGACGAGCGCGAGATTGGTAGCCAGAGCCTGAATTTTTCGTTTGGTTATATAGTTAAGAAATGACTACTCGGCGTTCGCCGGCGCGACACTCAACCGGTCGATGTTCTGTTGAGCCATATTGTTGCCGGCCGCCAGAGCCTGCTGGTAAAGGTCGAGGGCACGGCGCCTGTCGGCTGTCGTACCCCATCCCATCTCAAGCATCCCGCCAAGATTATTCAGGCCCCAAGGGTCGTTCTGTGATGCCGCACGCTCGAAAAAATAGTATGCTTTTGCAAGGTTCCGAGGAACCCCCTTTCCCTCCAGGTACAGCATACCAAGATTGTTCTGGGCATCAGCGAGATCGAGTTCGGCGGCCTTGCCGTACCACGCAGCAGCCAGCTCTAGATCAAGCTCCACGCCGTCACCGGTCTGGTAGGCCAGCCCCAGCGCATTCATCGCTGCGGCGTGCCCTCTGGCAGCTGCATCCTGATAGAGTTTGATCGCCGCAAGCTTGTCTTGCTTAAGGCCGGCGGCACCGCGCACTACCAAACGAGCAAGACGGTACTGGGCGTCTAGGTTACCTTGAAGAGCGGACTGTCTGAACCAGCGCGCGGCCTCAGCCTCATCGCGGAGCACTCCCGCACCTGCCTCATAGGCCAGGCCCACTTCAAACTGAGCATCCACGTCGCCCACTTTCGCAAGCGTGAGCTTCTTCTCGAACGGCAGATCATCGAGTGCTTGAGAGGACACGGGTAAAGCGGTCGTAACGAACAACAGTCCCGCCAGCAGATAAGCCACGAGGGGCGGACGTCGAATTAGCACTGATACACCTCGCTTGTTTGCATAATATCGGTCCGGCATTGCCACGTAGCCTGCAGGCAATCTTCTCATCGGCTTCCCGCAGAGTCGAGGCGGTCAGCCCAAAAGCTGGATTGCCGGAGCCTGGAACACCCGCTATTCTATATCGACTTATCGTTGGAGACTATGATGGGAAACCTGGCAGCGCTCAAGACTTCCTCGATCCGTGAAACAGATGAGTGGCAACTGCGTGTCGACCTTGCGGCGGCGTTCAGGCTTGCTGCCATGTATGACTGGCATGAGGCGGTTGCCAATCACTTAAGCCTTGCCGTGTCCGGTGACGGGCAGAAATTTCTGATGAACCCCCGGTGGCGGCATTTCTCTCGTATCAAAGCATCAGAACTCTTGCTTCTGGACAGCGAAGACCGGACAACCATGACTCGCCCGGATGCGCCGGATCTAACGGCATGGTCGATCCACGGCCGCATTCACGCCACGGTTCCTCAGGCCCGTTGCATCATCCACCTCCACCCCCCTTATGCGACGGCTGTCGCATCTCTTGCCAATCCGGAAATCCTGCCCATCGATCAGAACACGGCACGCTTCTTCAATCGTGTAGCGGTCGACATGGATTATGGCGGCATGGCCAATAGCGACGCTGAAGGTGAACGTCTGGGCCGCCTGCTTGGCAACCGGCAGATCATGATGATGGGAAATCATGGCGTTCTCGTTTGTGCGGAAACGGTCGCGGAGGCCTTCGATCTCACCTATTACCTTGAGCGAGCATGCCGGAACCTCGTACTTGCATATTCGACCGGTCAGAAACTCCACGTGATGAGCCCGGCGGTTGCGGAGAAGACCGCCCAGGAATGGGAGGCAGACCGGGATCAATTCCAGTCCCACTTCGAAGAGATGAAGCAAATCCTCGATGGCCAGGACCCTTCTTACGCATCCTGATGCACCGGGATTGAGCGACAGCAAAGAGACTGCTAAACGGAGTCGGGTCTGGCTCCTGGAGGGGTGGCAGAGCGGTCGATTGCGGCGGTCTTGAAAACCGTTGAGGGTTCACGCCCTCCGGGGGTTCGAATCCCTCCCCCTCCGCCACTTCAAGAAGCCCAGCATCTCCCACAGTCTCAACCGTTGTTCAAACACCTGCAGTTACGAGGCTGTTGGTACTTGAAAGTACCTTTACTGTCTCCCGCGTTCTCATCGACGAACGTAGAAAGCGGGGAAAGCGGGGAAAGAGATGCGCAAGGTGAACCGGCTTGATGCCGCCTTTGTCCGACAAAACTCCATCCTGATTGGAAAGCATCCAGATGGGAACAACCTCTACCTGTCGATGAGTTCAGATTCGGCAAGTTCGTGAGTGTTTCGATACAGCTTTAAGGGCCAAGCGAGCGAGAAGGATCTTGGATTTGCATGGGCCGTTAGCCTCGCGGAAGCGCAGAAAGAAGCCACTGAACTCGGCGGCAGCTGGCAAACGGGATTGACCCACAAGAACAAATTTAATCGATGAAGGTTCCCACCTTTGATGGGTTGCTCCGGGAGTATGTTCAAGTCTTCAGTACCATATGGAGCAACGACAAAAGCTAACGCCAATGGCTCAAGACATCAGATTATATTGGCAAGCTTGTGAGCATGTCCGTCGGCCAGATCAAGACCGCACACGTTAAAGCCGCGCCGCAACCTCCACGAAGTTCAGTAGGCTCGTCATAATCTTGTCCCTTTGATCTGACCGCTCTGGCGAAGAGTGGTCATTCTGCGCCCCGGGGCCGAATCCGGACGTGTCAGCGGCTGGACAGAAGCATCAGTGAAATGCCCCTGCGTCCTAAGTTTGGCATGTCGTGTCAGGAAGCCGAAACGCAGCCAAAGCCAACTGTGAATGTGCAGCAAGCAAGGCGGATCGAGGTGAAAGGGTTGAGGCTGTTAGGTTGATACATATCGGCAGACTATCCAGGACCATATTCCGACCCGAATTCATAGCAGTTTCCACTTGGTGGGAAGGCTGAAAGAACGATTTTGGTAGCTTCGCTGCGACCTCCAGAGCACTCAGGACGGGAGCCAGTGTTGGGGTTTATACCCTTGCCGCATTGGTATAGAGGGCGAGAGTAGCTTTGCCGAAACCAAAACGGAGCATCGCAGCTAGCGGCCAGTCAGGATGGCAGGATCTGGTCTCTTCAAGTTCAGATTTTTTTGCTATTTTGGCAGCTCCACATCGTATAGCTTGGCCGAAGTCGATACCCTTGATTGCAAGGGCTGCGCTGAGGAGATGCCATGAATCGATTGAAGCGCAGTCTCGTCTTGTGTTGCAGCGTTCTTGCAGCGGTAACTTTTCTGACAGTAAACGCCGAGGCGGAAAGCTTCACAATCAGCCCCTCGCCTCCGGCACCGATCACCACCACAACCCAGACACTCGACACCACGGGTGATGTCGGCACGGTACTGGAAGGTGGCGTGATCGATGTCACTTCTGGCTACGGCATTGAAGGCACTGCTGATGGCGTCACGGTGAATAACGCCGGGTCAGTGACGAGCGGCGACAGTGGCATCTTTGTATTGAACAAAAGCACGATCAATAACTCGGGGACGGTGAACGGAAGCCCTGCCAACCTAGGCATATACGCCTTTGGCAACGGCAACACGATTTCAAACTCGGGCACGGTGACGGGCGGCGGCGGCGGCATCTTCGCCGATGGCACCGAAAACACGATCTTCAACTCGGGAACGGCGACGGGTACAGATATGGGGGGAGTCACCGCCCTCGGCAATAACAACACGATCATCAACACGGGAATGGCGACCACTGAAACGTCTGGTGCCGCCAATGCCATCTATGCCATCGGCAACGGCAACACGATCACCAACTCAGGGATGGCGACGAACGGCGTCCTCGGCATCGCCGCGACTGGCTCCAACAATATGATCAACAATTCGGGATCGGCGGATGGCGTTGACACCGGCATCGTCGCGAATGGCTTCCACAACGTGATCAACAACTCGGGATCAGCCACTGGTTCAGTGGACGGCATCTACGCCAACGGCGACAACAGCACGATCAATAACACGGGGACGGCTGAGGGCATCAGCGGCAGCGGCATCTACACCTATGGCTCGGGCAACACGATCACCAACTCGGGATCGGCGGATGGCGTTGACACCGGCATCTTCGCCAATGGCAACACTAACACGTTCGCCAACTCGGGGACAGCTTCGGGCGGCGACTACGGCATCTTCGCTGAAGGCGACAACAACACAATCACCAACGCGGGGACGGCGACGAGCGACGTCTACGGCATCTACACCCTTGGCACTGACAACATGATTTCTAACTTGGGTACGGCGGAGGGCGTTGGCACCGGCATATATGCCGGAGGCTCCGGCAACACGATTGACAATTCAGCGGCAGCGACGGGTAGGGACGCAGGCATCTATGCCGAAGGCTTCGGCAACACAATTAGCAACTCGGGGACGGTGACGAGCGACGTCTACGGCATCTACACCCTTGGCACTGACAACATGATTTCTAACTTGGGTACGGCGGAGGGCGTTGGCACCGGCATATATGCCGGAGGCTCCGGCAACACGATTACTAACTCGGGGACGGTGATAGGAGGCGCAGCCATCTTATCCAGCGGCGACCACAATTCGATCACCAACTCAGGGACGGCGGCAGGCGTTTACACTGGCATCTTCGTTAATGGCACCGGCAACACGATCACGAACTCGGGAAAGATCATCGGCGGTGATTTTTCCGTGCGTTTGAATGGTGAGGGCAACACGCTGAACCTCTTCGCAGGTACCAACCTGCAGGGTGTCCTAAATCTGGGCAGCGGCAACACTTTGAACATCGGCAAGGGTATGAACACGGCCTTTGCCTATCTGGGGAGCCCGACAATCGGCACGCCGGGGCCAGCCTATGTCGATTATCAAGCGGTGGTGGACACCGGCGTGTCTGCCGAAGAGGTGATGGAACCGATGGTGGCGTTAACGGGCGTCGTTGCCGTCGTCGACCCCACGGGCTTCTCGGCGCAGGATGAGATGCTGAATGATCTGACCCGCGTGATTGCTGATAATGTCGACGCGCGGCTTGCCGAGGTTCGTCAGGGGGCCTCCCCCGGGTCTGTTGCCATGAACGGGTCGGTCATCGTGCCGACCGCGGATGCGCCGCCGGGTTCCGGGGGAATGGTGGCATGGGCCGCAGGCCTCGCGCAGGGCCGCGACCAGCAGGCAGATGGTGCCGATGTGGGCTTCAACACCCAGCAGGGCGGCTTCATGCTGGGGCTGGATGGCGAGGCAAGGGCAGATATCCGGCTCGGCGGCTTCATCGGCGCATCGACGGCGCAATTTGAAACAGAAACCAATTCGCAGAGCATCGACACGGACAGCTATTTCGGCGGGCTCTATGCCAGCCTGCGGCAGGATGCCCATTTCCTGAACCTCGCAGTGACGGCGGGCCTCTCCAGCCAGTCCAGCGACCGGACGGTCGCCAACAACCTTGTCGATGGCGGCATGGA
>NZ_JBIIDX010000140.1:0-9225 GCF_044238155.1 Aestuariivirga sp.
AGATCATTGCCTTCTCCCCTGACATCCCGCTGCAGCCCTGGGAGGACTTTCCCGAGGGCGAGATCGTGTCGGGAACGCGCAAGCACAGCGGCCATGTCCTGTTCGAGGACAAGGCAAGAGGCCTGTCTGCCGGGGTTTGGGAACAGGGTGCGAACGAAAGCCGCTGGGTGGACTATCCGGTCAATGAGTTCATGACCGTGCTGGAAGGTGAGGTGGTCATCATCGAGGAGGACCGCAGCGTCTCGATCAAGGCCGGTGAGAGCTTCATCATCCCGAAAGGCTTGCGCTGCCGCTGGACCCAGCCGGGCCACGTGCGCAAATTCTTCGTGATCTTCGACGATCCTTCCGGGGCAAGAAACACAGGACCGTTGCGGACGATCAAGATCGACCCACAGGTGCCGCTTTCGCCATCGGCGCCACCTGCCGCCGCGATGCTGCTGTCACCAGTGCCGGAGCAGCACAGCCATGACTATTTCACCGATGCGACGGGCCAGCTGCAAATCGGCGTCTGGAGCACGACGGGCTATCGCCGCAAGCTCATCGACTTTCCCCGTCACGAGTTGATGTGCCTGCTCGAGGGCTCGGTAACCTTCGAGGACGACAACGGTCATTCCCGGCGGTTTTCCGCGGGCAGCACCTTCTTCGTACCACAGGGCACGCCCAACAGCTGGACATCTGAAGGCTATCTCAAGAAGATCTTCGTGATCTTCGCACCCGCCAGCTGAGGCGCCTTGGTCATGCCAGCAGCTTTTCCATGAAAACGCTGTTCGGATCATCGGCAGGATAGTCGCCGAACGCACCGCGACCTGCATATCCAAGGCTGCGGTAAAGCCCGAGCGATTCGGGCTGGTGGATGCCGGTTTCCAGCCTCAGGACCGTGTGGCCCGAGGCAATCGCCTCGGCCTCGATCCGCTGCATCATCCGCCTGGCGAGGCCCCGGCCCCTTGCTGCCGGAGTCACGAAAACCCGCTTCACCTCGGCATAATCGGCATGCAGCCAGCAGCCGCCGATGGCGTGCACCTGTTCGGCCTCAAATGCAGCGAAGAAGCGCATCTGCGGCTGGCGCATGATTTCGATGTCGAGCAGGTGGTTGCTCTCGGCCGGATAGAGCGCGGCGAGATAGGCATCAAGCGCCTCCACCATCGCCCGCACCGGCGGGTCAGCCGGATCGGCGATGGTGATGACGATGCTCACTGGAAGGCCTGAATACCCGTCTGGGCGCGGCCGAGGATCAGGGCATGAACGTCATGGGTGCCCTCGTAGGTGTTCACAGTCTCGAGGTTCACCATGTGCCGGATCACGTGATACTCTTCCGAAATGCCGTTGCCGCCGTGCATGTCGCGTGCGGCGCGGGCCACGTCGAGCGCCTTGCCGCAATTGTTGCGCTTCATGAGCGAAATGGCCGACGGGGCCAGCGTTCCGCGCTCCAGGCCGCGGCCCAGCGCCAGGCAGCCCTGAAGCCCCAGCGCGATGTCGGTCTGCATGTCGGCGAGCTTCTTCTGGACGAGCTGGTTGGCGGCCAGCGGCTTGCCGAACTGCTTGCGATCCAGCGTATACTGGCGCGCCCGGTGCCAGCAGTCCTCTGCCGCTCCCATCACGCCCCAGGCGATGCCGTAACGCGCCTTGTTGAGGCAGCCGAAGGGGCCGCCGAGGCCCTTAACGTTTGGTAGCAGCGCACTGTCCGGCACCTCGACATTGTCGAGCACGATCTCGCCGGTGATCGAGGCGCGAAGCGATATCTTTCCTTCGATGACCGGGGTGGTGAAGCCCTTCATGCCGCGCTCGACCACGAAGCCGCGGATCTGGCCGTCATCGGTCTTGGCCCAGACCACGGCGAGGTCGGCGATCGGCGAGTTGGATATCCACATCTTGGAGCCGTTCAGTACATAGCCGCCATCGACCTTGCGGGCTCTCGTCTTCATGCCGCCGGGGTCGGACCCGGCATCGGGTTCGGTCAGGCCGAAGCAGCCGACGAGCTGGCCGGTGGCGAGCCCGGGGAGAAACTTCTTGTGCTGTTCGGGCGTGCCATAGGCCTCGATCGGGTGCATGACGAGCGAGTTCTGCACGCTCATCGCCGAGCGGTAGCCCGAATCGACGCGCTCCACCTCGCGCGCCACCAGCCCATAGGCCACATAGCCGAGGCCAGAGCCCCCATGATCGGTGGCGGTCATCACGCCGAGGAAGCCCATCTCGCCCATCTCGTTCATGATCTCGCGGTCGAAACGCTCCTCACGGAAGGCGGATTTGACCCGCGGCATCAGTTTGTCCTGCGCGAAGGCACGCGCGGAGTCGCGGATCATGCGCTCCTCGTCGGTGAGCTGGGATTCGAGGTCGAGCGGGTCTTCCCAGTTGAATTCGGCAGCGGCCATCGGGCACTCCTCTGATTGGAACCTAGAAAGCAATGGGCGGGGGAAAAGTCAATTCGCCGAAATGGCTCAGCGCACCAGCGCCGACAGTGCCTTGAACTCTGCCGTGCCGGCCCGGCCCAGAAGCTCGAACACTGCCATTTCCGTGTTGATCACCGCCGCGCCGATCTGCCGCAGCCGCTCGAGCGCCAGCACGTGCGAGGCCACCGCTCGCGAGGCCATCGCATCAGCCACGGCAAACACTCCGAAGCCCGCCGCACTCAGGTCGGCGGCCGTCTGCAGGACACAGACATGGGCCTCGATCCCCGCCAGGATCACCAGAGGCCGGCCGGCCTCGTGATGTGCGATCAGATGGTCCTTGAGGGGCCGGTGCCGCCAGCACGAGAAGGTGAGCTTCTCGAAGACCGGGTCGGCGCCCAGCCCATCACTGATGCCCGGCACGGTGTGGCCAAGGCCTTTCGGATACTGTTCGGAGACGGTGACCGGCACGCCGAGCGCCCGGGCAGCCTTGAGCAGGATGGCGCAGCGCGCCTCGACCTCCGCCCCGCCTGTCATGGCGGGCAGCAGCCGCTCCTGCATGTCGACGATGAGCAGGGTGGATTTCGCGGCCTCAACCAACACCGGCGCGCCCCACCACCTTGAGCCCGAAGGCATAGACGAATGCCACTTCCTTCAGCCGGTCGAAGCGGCCTGACGCGCCACCATGGCCTGCGCCCATGTTGATCTTCAGCAAGAGCAGATTGCTGTCGGTCTTCCGTTCACGGAGCTTTGCCACCCACTTGGCGGGCTCCCAGTAGGTGACGCGCGGATCAGTCAGCCCGCCGACGGCGAGAATGTTGGGATAGGCCTTCGCCTCGACCCGGTCATAGGGTGAATAGGCCGCAATCGTCTCATAGGCTTGAGGGCTGACGATCGGGTTGCCCCACTCTGGCCATTCAGGCGGCGTGAGCGGCAACGTGTCATCGAGCATGGTCGTCAGTACGTCGACAAAGGGCACCTCGGCAATGATCGCATGGAACAGATGCGGCGCCATGTTGGCTATGGCGCCCATCAGCATGCCGCCGGCTGACCCGCCCTGCGCGACGATGAGGCCCTGGCGGGTAAACCCCTGCTGGATCAGGTACTCGGCGCTCGAGATGAAGTCACGGAAGGTATTCTGCTTGTGCTCGAGTTTTCCGGTCTTGTACCAGCGGCGTCCCTTTTCCTGCCCGCCGCGGACATGCGCGATGGCGTAGATGAAGCCCCTGTCGACCAGCGACAGGATGTTGGTGTTGAACGAGGCCGGGATCGAGATGCCGTAGGAACCGTAGCCGTAAAGCCAGAGCGGGGCCGAGCCGTCGAGCGGCGCGCTTTTCCGGTAGAGCAGGGTCACGGGGATCGTTTCGCCATCATGGGCTGGCGCTAGTACGCGCCGGGTCACGTAGCGTGCCGGGTCGTGGCCCGTCGGAACCTCCTGCATCTTGCGCAGCACGCGGGCGCGGCTACGCATGTCGTAGTCGTACACCTGGGCAGGCGTGGTCATCGAGGAATAGGTGAATCGCAGGACATCGGTTTCGTATTCCCGCATTTCGCCGAAGCCCAGCGAATAGGCCTCCTCGTCAAAGGCGATGGCGTGTTCCTCGCCGCTGGCCATGTCGCGGACCACGATGCGGGGAAGGGCATTCTCGCGCTCAAGCCTGACCAGCCAGTTCCGGAAGGTGATGAAGCCGACGATGAGAATGCCAGGCCGGTGGGGAACGAGGTCCGTCCAATTGTCCGTAGACGGATTATCAAGCGGCGCGGTGACCAGCTTGTAGTCTTCCGCGCCGCCGGCGTTGGTGCGCAGGATGAAGCGGTCGTTCCAGTGGTCAAGGTCGTATTCGACGCCTTCCACGCGGGGCGCCACGAGGCGGGGTTTCTGTTCAGGCTGCGCGGCATCGATGAGCCAGCATTCCGACGTGTCATGGTCATGGATGCTGATGACGACATAGGCCTCCGAGCGGGTCTTGGAGGCATCGGTGAACTTGCCCGTATCCGCTTCGTCGTAAACCAGCGCATCTTCCGATTGCGGCTTGCCCAGCACATGGCGGTAGGTCTTGAGGGGCCGGTGATTGTCGTCCTGGAGGGTGTAGAAGAAGCTCTTGCCATCCGCGGCCCAGGCTGCGCCTCCTGCGGTGTTGTGCAGCACGTCGGCATGGTCAATCCCTGTGGCGGCTGCGCGGATGCGCAACTCGTAGAATTCCGAGCCATTGCCGTCGAAGGACCAGGCGATGAGGTCCTGGGCGGGGGAGGGTTCAACGCCGCCGAAGCGGAAATACTCCCGCCCCGTGGCCAGTGCATTGCCATCGAGCAGCAGTTCCTCAGGCCCATCCTGGCCGCGCGGCTTGCGGCAATAGCGCGGGTGCTGACCGCCCTTCACATAGGAGGAGTAGTAGTCATAGGGCCCATCGGGTGCGGGAACGGAGGAATCGTCCTCCTTGATACGGCCCTTCATCTCCGCAAACAGCGTGTCCTGTAGAGCCGCGGTATCGGCCATGACGGCCTCGTGATAGGCATTTTCAGCCTCGAGATAGGCCCGGATGTCTGCCGGCAGCAAGGATGGGTCCTGCATCACCTGCTGCCAGTTGTCGGCCTTCAGCCAGTGATAGTCGTCCTGCTTCGACTGGCCATGCCAGGATTCAGCGCGCGGCCGCTTTTCGGCGCGCGGTGGTGACGGGATGGAGGTCATGTCAGCCTGTTCCTTCGGGGATGAAGCGCAGCGCCACGCCATTCATGCAGTAACGCTGGCCGGTGGGCGCCGGGCCGTCGGGAAAGACATGACCCAGATGGCCGCCGCAATCCGCACAATGCACCTCGGTTCGCCGCATGAACCAGGAATTGTCCTGCGACTCGCCAACCGCCTCCGGGCTGACGGGCGACCAGAAACTGGGCCAGCCCGTTCCGGATTCATATTTGGTCTTCGAATCAAACAGATGTTTGCCGCAACCTGCGCAGGCAAACTTGCCCTGCCGCTTCTCATGGTTGAGCGGACTGGTGCCGGCACGTTCGGTTCCGTGTTCGCGCAGGACGCGGTAGGCCTCTGGCGACAGCATGCTGCGCCACTCCGTCTCGGATTTCTGGATTTTGGTCATGGACACTCGCTTTCGGCGCATTAGTCTGGGGCATTGAGGCGGCATTGTGAAGCGCCTGGACGAGGAAACGGGGGATTAATCATATCTCGACTTACGGTATCCCGGCCGGGCTGCAATCTTTCCAGTTTTAAGCAATCCTAGAGGCTTGCTGGTGCTCAGTGTCGGCAATCACATGATGGCCATGACGGACATGCCCATGCCACTTGATGGCACCATCGGCGCCACCGGCGAGCAAGGCCCTGAACCGGCTTCTGGCGCCGGGGAGGACGGTACGGATCTGGCGGATGCCTTCCGCCAGTTGACCCAGCGCCTGAAAGCAAGGCCGCGGCTGCCGCGCCATGCCGAGGACCCGCCGCCGCCTGACGCGCAAGAGGCCGCGCCGCTGCGGCCGGTGAAAGCGCCGCCACCCGACCCCGGCGAGTCCGTCTCAGCCCTTCTCGACATCATCTGGGGCGCCATCGACCTTCTGCCGCAGGAGCGGTCGATGGTGAGTGACGCGCTGCTGCTCCTGGCGCCGCGGCTGAACGAGCGGCAACTCGTGTCGCTGTCCGAACGACTGTCCGGCATGGATGCCCCGCCACCACTCCTGGCTGCGCGGCTGATCCGTGACCCGCGCTTCGAAATCGCCGGTCCACTGCTGGAAAAGAATGCGCATCTGAGTGACCGCGACATGATGGCTGCCGTCGGTCCGGCCGACAGTGAGAAGCTCAAGGTCATCTCCCGGCGGCGCACGATCTCGCCGATGCTCAGTGAACACGTGGTTGCGAGCGGCGATCTTGGCGCCCTTCAGATCCTGCTGCGCAACCCCGGTGCGGAGCTGCTTTTCAGCACCTATATGCAAGTCTGCGCCCTGGCGGCCGAGCATGCCGCGCTGCAGGTTCCGCTCACCACCCGCACTGACCTGCCGCTGCCGGTGGCGCTCGAGCTGTTCTGGTGCCTGCCGCCGGAGTTGCGGCGCGTGATCCTGAGCCGTTTTCTCACCGACTCGGTGACGCTCAATCGCATCATTGCCATCCTGACCGCTTCGGGCCAGGCAGAGGCAGCACCCGATACCGAACCACTGCCTGTCGCCGATCTCGATGCCGCGCTTGCCGCACTCACGAGCGGACGGCAGACCGAGGCAGTTGGGATGTTCTCCCCCCTGGCCGGCATCACCGAGGCCACGGCCTGGCGCATCGTCTCGGATGCAACCGGCGAGCCGCTCGCGGCCCTTCTCAAGGTGCTGGGTGTGAGTCGTGCGGGGTTCACCGAGGTCACCGCGCAGCTCCATGCGCGGGGCTGGACAATCGACAGCCAGACGGGTGGCAACCTGCAGGCGGTGTTTGACGGGTTGTCGAGCAACAAGGCCCGCACCCTGCTGATCTACTGGGATTGGTTCACGCGCAAGACCGGGCCATACGCGCCACAGGCCTGAAGCCCTCTTGTTGAACGCCCGGGCCTCGCCTAAAACGACGCTCGCATGACAGACGCCAATCCGCCTGCGGCCGAACCGCGCCCAACACTGATCGAACTGGCAAGCCAGATCGTTGCCGCCTACGTGGCGCGCAATTCAGTGGAGCAGGCTGACGTGCCCAAGCTGATTGCCGAAGTTCACCGCGCCCTGGCGGAGGCGGCCGCGACTGGACCCGGCAGCGCAAGGGATGGCGAAGGGTCGAAGCCCCAGGTCAACATCCGCAAGACCATCACGCCCGACTATCTGATCTGTCTCGAGGACGGCAAGAAGTTCAAATCGCTGAAGCGGCACCTGCGCACGCATTTCAAGCTCTCGCCGGAACAGTATCGTGAAAAATGGGGACTGCCGCCCGATTATCCGATGGTGGCGCCCAATTACGCGAACTCGCGATCCCAGCTCGCCAAGACCATGGGGCTCGGCCGGCGGCGCGGAAAATAGCTGCTCGCAAATTTTCAGGCGCCGGACTCTTGCGGATCAGTCGTTCACGATTCATAAACGACTTCACCAAATGGGGCAGTGATTCGCGAAGGGGCGGCGTCGGGATGGGGTCGGTCAACATAGCGTTCAGGGCACAGCTCGTCGTGCCGGAGCAGCGACAGTTGTATGACTATTGGCTGTCGCGCGGACAGGGCAAGCCCTTCCCGACGCGTGCTGACATAAACCCCGCCCACATTCCGCGGCTGTTGCCCTTTGTGAGCCTGATCGATGTCGAAGACACGCTCGAGCAGAGCCGCATCAGGCTGGCCGGAACCCGGCTGCGCGATGTCTTCGACCGCGAGATCACCGGCCTCAGCGTGGTCGATCTCGATCTCGGCCCGAAACGCGACTACTGGCTTGCCGCCTACCGGCACACCGCGCTGGACGGAAAGCCCACCCAGGGAATCGTGCGCGGACCCCTGATCAACAAGGAACATCTGGTGCAGTACTGGCTGCGTCTGCCGCTCGCCTCGGCCGATGGCCGGGGCGTCAGCATGATCCTGGGACTCGACTATTTCCTCTCGGGGCTCGAGCATGAGGAGCGCCAGGCAAGCCTCGCCTGAAAAGGTTTGAGGAAAAAAAGACGATAACAGGTATTGATTCCTGTAAAGATCTTGCCTAAATTGCTGGCTCAAGCAGGGAGCCATCCGCCATGCGCCGCATGCCCGCCGCCATCCGCCCAGCACCCCGGCCGCCACGCAGTCGTGAGAGCAGGGAGGGCCCGCCCGGCTTCAACGATGCCGAAAGTCCGCTTGCCTGGTTGCGCGCCCGGCGCGGACCCACCGGCAGTCCGCTGATCAGTGATGAGCAGTTTCTTGCAGGAGAGCGCCTGCGCGCTGACTTCGAGCGTGCCATGCTGAACGCGCGCACCACCACCAACTGGGAGCTTGCAGGCGGCGGCAGCCGCAGCGCCACAGCCGCGGCGGACCTCAGTGATGCCGCGCTGGCCGCCGGCGAGCGCTATCATCGCGCCCTGCGAAGCGTGGGGCCTGAACTGGCTGGCATCCTGACGGAGGTATGCTGCCTCGCAGCCGGGCTCGAGCAGGCCGAACGCCGGCTCAACCTGCCGCAGCGCAGTGGCAAGGCGGTGCTGGGCCTCGCGCTTACGGCGCTGGCGCGGCATTATGGCATGCTCGGCGCACAGCCGGACCTGCTTCACGGCATCCTGCGCTGGGGAGTGGAGGGTTATCGTCCGGCGATACCGCCGGCCGCTGGCCCCGGAGAGGCCTGAAGGGCGGTTGCAGCATCCTGCTTGATCCGCTGGATCATCGAGGCAAAACCATTGGAACGCTGCTGGGTGAGATGTCCGGCAAGACCAAGGCGGCCCAGCACCTCACCCGCGTCGGTGGCGAGGATCTGCCTGGCCGGCTTTTCGCTGAAGATCATGAAGGCAATGGCGATCAGCCCCTTGACGATCAGCGCGTCGCTGTCGCCCTGGAAGCTCAGGACGGGGTTGTCGATATCCCCGCTTGCGTGAGAGGTGATCCACACCTGGCTGGCGCAGCCCCTCACCTTGTTTTGAGGCGTGTGATCGGCGGCGGGAAGTTCCGGAAGCTGACGCCCGAGCTCGATCACATGGCGGTAGCGATCTTCCCAGTCGTCGAGAATGTCGAAGTCAGCGATCAACTCGTCGATGGCGGTCACGTGCGGGCTTTCTTCAAGGCAGGCATGCCGCAGGAGATAGGCGCATACCGACGCAAGCTCAACTGTCTTCGCCGGGGCCGCGCCACTCCGGAATCAGATCTTCGAGTTCGAGGGTGGACTGGCCGCGCCCGGCCGCAGCGCGGCTTGCCTCGGGCGCCGGGCCTGCGACGCGCAG
>NZ_JBIIDX010000244.1:0-2502 GCF_044238155.1 Aestuariivirga sp.
CGACAGCTGCGGATAATTGCGCCGCACCGAGTCAACCAGCGCCGCCACCACCTCGGGCTCCACGCGGTTCGAGAGGTGGCGGGCGTCCGCGATGTCCTTGAAGCCGCGCCAGCGGTCGGAAATTTCCCTGTCCTTGGCCAGCGTGTTGGTGACCAGCGCGAACAGCTTGATGTTCTCACCAAAAGTCTTGGCCAGCGCCCCGGCGGCGGCCTTGCGCTTTGACTCGTCCGGGCTCTGCATCAGGGTGAGGGTGGGCTCCAGCGTCAGCGTCTCGCCCGCCACCTCGAAGCGAAGCCCGGCCATGGTCTCGTCGAACAGGCGGTTGAAGGCGGCAGCCGAGGTCTGGGATTTCTCGAGGAACAGTTCCTCAAGCTTGTCGTCGAGCTGGTAGGGCTTCTCCTTGCGGAGATTGTCGATCCACGGGCGGTAATGCGCCAGGGCCGGCTCCCGCATGGCGGCTTCGAGCGCTGCATCCTCGATGCGGTTCAACTCGAGTTCGAAGAACAGAAGAATAGCCGAAATATCGGTGAGCTTCGCCGACACATCGCCATAGAACTTGCCGCGCTGCGAATCCGTGGTGTCGCCCACATAATAGAGCTGGGCATAGGAGCCGGTGCGGCCCAAGAGATCGGAGATCGCCTCATAATCCTTGAGCGCCTGCGCGAGCCCGGCGCCATCAAGCCCCGCCAGCTTGCCGCGGTATTTCTCCGCGAAGGCTTTCGCCATCTCCTCGCCTTTGGCCATGTCGGCGGCGAAGGCGGGCGCGTTAGGTGCGGGGTAAAGATCGGCGAGATTCCATTCAGGGAGCGGTCCGAGGGTCTGGGCGGCAGCGACGGTCATGGGCATTCCTTGCATATGAGTAGTGTGGATATGGCCCAGCGCGGCGGCTTCGGCAACCGTCTGCGCCGCTGGCTTACCGCGATTTCATATCGAGTTACCTCAGCGCCCGCAGTGCATTGAGGATCACCGCCACGTCAATCGCCTCCTGCAGCAGGGCGCCCGCAACCACCGGCAGATAGCCCAGCGCCGCCGCAATCATGGCTGCCAGAGACAGGCCGAGACCGATGTAAACGCTCTCGAGTGCGATGGCCCGGGCGCGCCGGGCTGCCATGAGACCCTCGGCAAGGCGGGTCAGGTCATCGACCAGCAACACCGCATCAGCCGACTCGCTCGCAGCCGCCGAACCGGTTGCACCCATGGAGATTCCGACATCGGCGGCCGCCAGCGCGGGTGCATCATTGACACCATCGCCCACCATCAGCGTCACGCCTCTCTTGCGTTCAGCCAGCACAATCTCGACCTTTTCCTCCGGCCTCAGCCCGCCCTTGAGCAAGTCGAGCCCAAGATCGCGGCCGACACGGTCAACCACCGCCTGTTGATCGCCTGAGGCCAGGACGATGCGCCGGATACCGGCCTTGCGCAGCGCGGCAAGCGCGGCGGGTGTTTCCTGGCGCACCGCATCGGCAAGCAGCAGGTGACCCTCGAAACGGCCGCCGACGGCAACCGCCACCAGCGAGGTGCCCGCCGGTTGTGGCGGCCGCTCAATTTGCTGCTGCAACTCACGGGCAACGAAATCATGGCCACCAACGATGACCCGTACTGCATCCACCAACCCCGACAGGCCTTCACCCGCCGTTTCCTGGACGGCGGAGGGAAAGCTCAACTTGATGCCGCGCTCGCGTGCGGCGGATACGATGGACACTGCCGACACATGAGCTGACGCCTGCTCGAGCGAGGCGGCAAGCCGCAACACCTCCTGTTCAGAACAGTCGCCCGCTGCGAGATAGCCGGTAACCTCCGCCCGCCCCTTGGTGAGGGTTCCGGTCTTGTCGATCACCAGGGCTTCGGCCCGCGCCATCGTCTCCAGAACCGGGCCACCCTTCATCAGCACGCCCCGCCGCGCCGCCTTGCCCATTCCCGAGATGATCGCCACCGGAACCGCAAGGATGAGCGGACACGGCGTGGCGGAAACCAGCACCGCCAGCATGCGCAGGTGGTCCTTGGTGAGGAACCATGTGGCCCCCGCCAATGCAACTGTGAGGACCAGGAAGATCAGCGCATAGCGATCGGCAAGGCGCACCATCGGCGCCTTGGCAGCCTGGGCGGCCTGCACGAGCCGCACGATGCCGGCATAGGTGCTCTCGGCCGCCGGGCGCACGGCCCGCATGTCGAAGGCCGTATCAAGCGAACGCGCCCCGCTCTGAACGGCGCCGCCCTCTTCAAGCCTTACCGGAACCGACTCGCCGGTAAGCGCAGCCATGTCCAGTAGCGCTTTGCCGGAGGCAATTGACCCATCCACCGGCACGATGTCGCCCTGCCGGATCAACAACCGGTCGCCAGGACCAATGTCGTCAATCGCCACCTCGCGAAGATGACCATCTTCATAGCGCAGCGCCGTCTTCGGGACCCGCGACAGCAGAGCGCGCATGTCGGCGCGGGCACGGTTGGCGGCATAGTCCTCCAGCAGCCGCCCGCTGGCATACATCAGCGCCACGACAACCG
>NZ_JBIIDX010000141.1:0-9053 GCF_044238155.1 Aestuariivirga sp.
TCGCCAAGCGCGCCAAAGGCATTCCTGCAGCAAAGCTGGCGGAGAAATATGGCGTCACTACCGCTTATGTCTATATGATCAAGTAATTGTAACCACAGCAACGCCTGCTCTCCGGGCGTTGCGATTGTTGACACAAAATAACAATCGTTTTCAACTTTACTCTAATGCAGGGTATCTCGATGCTCGATCAGATGACCGCCATCATGGCCGAAACTGGAATGGACGCTGTAGTGCTTGTTCCCGGCGCAAACTTCCGCCGTGTCTTTGGCAAGGATTTTCATCAGATGGAACGTCCGCTGGCAGTGATCGTGCCGCGTAAGGGCGAGGCGGTTGCGGTGGTGCCTCAACTCGAATTGGGATCGTTCAGGGAGATTGGTTTCCGCTGTGAGGTTTTTGGCTGGCGCGATGAAGCAGGCTATCAGGAAGCCTTCGATGCAGCAGGGCAGTCGCTGCCACAGCTGAGGGCCGGCGCACGGGTCGGCGTCGAAGGTCAGCGCATGCGTGTGTTCGATCTCCTGGCCTTGCAACAGGCATTTCCCGGCGTTCAATTTGTGGATATCCATGCGTCGATCTCAAGGATCAGGCTGCACAAGACAGCTGAGGAGATCAGTCGGCTGCGCAGGGCGATCAAATTATCAGAGGCTGCGCTCGAGGCAACGCTCTCTGAAATCAGGCTTGGCATGACCGAAACAGAGATTGAGTCCATACTCTTGCGCAATCTCTTTTCGCATGGCGCAGATGGCCTGTCATTTGCACCGATCGTGGCGGCGGGTGACAACGCCGCCAATCCCCACGCACATGCAAGGTCTGACTACCGCATCAAGGCAGGCGATGCCCTGCTTCTCGACTTTGGCGGTACTCATCAAGGTTTCAGCGCGGACATCACCCGAACTTTTTTCGTGAAGCAAGTCTCGGATTATGACCGAGCGTTCTACGAGGCCGTTCTGCAGGCAAATGAAGAGGGGCGCTCCATTGCGCGTCCTGGCGTCACCGCCGCGGACGTCGATGATGGCGTGCTGCGCGTTCTTGAAAACTCGCAGTTTTCCGCGTTCTGCCGGCACAAGACGGGGCATGGACTCGGTCTTGATGTGCATGAGGCGCCACAGATCATGCGCGGCAATCGGCAGGTACTGGAGCCCAGGATGGTGTTTACCATAGAACCGGGCCTTTATCGCGAGGGTGAAGCAGGCGTCCGGATTGAAGACAACGTCGTGGTAACCGAGACCGGAATTGAGTGTCTGACGAGTTTTCCACGCACGCTGCGACTGGTTGGATGAGTCAGCGGCGGCCTGCCCCGGTAACCTGGCTCATCTCCTCCTGGCTGTGGGCAGCCAGAACACGGCCAGCAAGATAGAGCGATCCGCAGATCAGGATGCGCGGGGCAGGAACACCCAGCGATGCCTGACGAAGTGCTGCTTCAAGGCTGGCCGCTGTTTCGGCAGCAAGACCCTGACCCCGGGCAGCCTCCGCCAGCACTTCAGCAGAAACGGCATTCTCCTCTTCTGGAATCGTCAGTGTCACGACACGGCTGGCGATGCCCCTGAAGCAGCCAATGAAATTCGCCACGTCCTTGGTATTGAGCATGCCCCACACCAGAACGAGAGGGCGCGAGTGCCGTTCGTTCAGCTCCGAGAAGGCTTGGGCCAGAACCCGGCCCGCAGAGGGATTATGACCGCCGTCAAGCCATAGCTCAGCGTCTGCCTGAACCAGTCCGGAAAGGACCCCCGCGCCAAGCCGCTGCATGCGGGCTGGCCATGTGGCGGTCCTCAACCCGTCACCAATATGTACTTCGCTTATACGCTCATCTCCGAGCAGCCGGATCGCCGCAATTGCATTACCGGCATTATCGATCTGATGGCGGCCGCGCAGCTGGGGCAGAGGAAGGTCAAGCAACCCGCTTTCATCCTGGAACACCAGCCGGCCGTGCTGCTCGTAGGCCTGCCAGTCCTGGCCAGCGACATGGAGCGGCGCAGATCGCCGGGCGGCCACCCGCTCGATCTCTTCGCGGGCCTCGTCAGGCTGCACGCCAACCACGGCCGGAACGCCCTTTTTCAGGATTCCGGCCTTCTCGTGGGCGATCAGGGTCAAGGTGTCCCCCAGATACTGCTGGTGATCATAGTCAATAGTGGTGATGATGCTGATGCGGGGCGCAGGAAGCACATTGGTGGCGTCAAGCCTGCCACCGAGCCCAACCTCGAGGATCAGATAGTCAGCCGGTGTACGGCTGAATGCCAGAAAGGCGGCAGCAGTGGTGATCTCGAAGAAGGTGATGGGCTCGCCACCATTCACCTGCTCGCACTCTTCGAGCAGTGCCGTGAGATCTGCCTCCGAAATGAGCTGTCCGGCAACCCTGATGCGCTCATGAAACTTGACCAGATGCGGCGAGGTATAGGCATGCGCCGTAAGCCCGGCTGCCGCCATGATGTGACGGAGATAGGACACCGTCGAGCCCTTGCCATTGGTTCCCGCCACATGGATCACAGGCGGTAGCTTACGTTCCGGGTTGCCGAGCTTGCCGAGGATCACCTGCATGCGCCCAAGGCTGAGATCAATGATCTTCGGATGCAGCGACAGAAGTCGCGTCAGAATGGCATCGCTGAGCGCCAAGATCTCAAACCACCGGAACGAGAGCGCTGGATGGGACTTCAGCCGAGGGTGCTTTCGTCAGAATCCGCACCAGCCGGCCGAGCGTCTCCCGCATCGCATGGCGGTGGATGACCATGTCCACCATACCATGCGCTTCAAGGTATTCTGCGCGCTGGAAGCCCTCGGGAAGTTTCTCGCGGATAGTCTGTTCGATGACCCGCTGGCCGGCAAAACCAATCAGGGCGCCCGGCTCGGCCACATGCACATCGCCCAGCATGGCATAAGACGCCGTGACGCCGCCCGTTGTCGGATGAGTGAGCACAACAATATAGGGAAGGTGTGCAGCCCGCAGCTCTTGCACCGCAACCGTAGTCCGCGGCAGTTGCATCAGCGAGAGAACACCTTCCTGCATGCGCGCGCCGCCAGACGAAACGAAGAAGATGAAGGGCGTCTTGTGTTCGACGGCTGCACGCATGGCGGTTATGATGGCTTCGCCGGCGGCAAGGCCAAGCGAACCGCCCATGAAGGAGAAGTCCTGGACCGCAATGGTGACGGGCAGCCCCCCCAATTCACCAAGGCCGGCCAGAATGCAGTCCTCGGCATTGTTCTTGGTACGCGCTTCCCTCAGGCGATCGGCGTATCTCCGCTCGTCGCGGAACTTGAGCGGGTCGACTGGCACCGGCGGCAAGGAAATGCTCTCATAAAGACCATCGTCGAACATGGCCTTCAGGCGCACATCCGGCGGCATGCGCATGTGATAGCCTGATGGCGGCATCACATATTGGTTAGCCTCAAGGTCCTTATAGAACACCATCTGGCCGGAGTCAGGGTCCTTGACCCACATGTTCTCCGGGGTCTCGCGCTTGTCGGAGCCCAGAATGGAGCGGATTTTCGGGCGGACGAAGTTTTTGATCCAGTTCATGGCACGCGCTAGCTCCTCACGCCCCGGGCGATATCGGCGACCAGCGCATGCACCGCCTTTGCGGTTTTCGCTGTCGCTTTGCCAGCCTTGGTCAGGCTCTTTTCAACAGCACTCACCAGCGCCGAGCCCACCACCACGCCATCGGCGTCCCTGGCGATGGCGCGCGCCTGTTCGGCCGTCTTGACGCCGAAGCCCACGCAGATCGGCAGGCTGGTGTGCTTGCGCAGCCGGTTGACATTGGCCTTGACGCTCTTGAGGTCCGGAGCCTTCGTGCCGGTGATGCCGAGCACCGAGACGTAATAGACGAAACCGGAGGTACTGCGGAACACGGTGGGGGCGCGCTTGTCATCCGTGGTCGGCGTTGCGAGGCGGATGAAGTTCATGCCGGCTGCAAGTGCCGGCAGGCAGAACTCGGAGTCTTCTTCCGGCGGCAGATCGACAATGATGAAGCCATCGGCCCCGGCCGCCTTCGAGTCCTTCAGGAACTTGTCGACGCCATAGACATAGACCGGGTTGTAATAGCCCATCAGCACGATGGGCGTGTCCTTGTCGGTCTTGCGGAATTCCTTCACCAGCTTCAGCGTCTTCTTCATGGTCTGACCGGCCGCGAGCGCACGCAGGCCCGCCGCCTGGATCGCCGGGCCATCGGCCATCGGATCGGTGAAGGGCATGCCGATCTCGATCACGTCAGCGCCCGCCTTCGGCAGCCCGCTGACGATCTTGAGCGAGGTGTCATAGTCCGGATCGCCCGCCGTCACGAAGGTCACAAGCGCGGCACGGCCTTCTTTTTTCAAGGCCCCAAAGCGGCGGTCGATGCGGGTGCTCACAGCTTCGTCCCCAGAATGTCCGCCACCGTGAAGATGTCCTTGTCGCCGCGGCCGCAGAGATTCATCACCATCAGATGGTCCTTCGGCCTCTTGGGCGCGATCTTCATGACATGGGCGAGCGCGTGGCTCGGCTCCAGCGCCGGAATGATGCCCTCGAGCTTGCAGCACAACTGGAAGGCTTCAAGCGCCTCTTTGTCGGTGGCCGAGACATAGTCGACGCGGCCCATGTCATGCAGCCAGGCATGTTCCGGCCCGATGCCCGGATAATCGAGGCCAGCGGAGATCGAGTGGCCTTCGATGATCTGCCCGTCATCATCCATCAGCAGATAAGTGCGGTTGCCGTGCAGTACGCCGGGCTTGCCGCCGGCAATCGAGGCTGCGTGCTTGGTTCTGGTCTTGAGGCCGAGGCCCGCCGCCTCCACACCGATGATCTCGACGTCCTTGTCGTCCAGGAACGGGTGGAACAGCCCCATGGCATTGGAACCGCCGCCAATGGCGGCCACCAGCGAGTCCGGCAGGCGGCCTTCGCGCTTCAGCATCTGCGCTTTGGTTTCACGCCCGATCACCGACTGGAAGTCACGCACCATCTCCGGATAGGGGTGAGGCCCCGCCACCGTGCCGATGCAGTAGAAGGTGTCCTCGACATTGGCCACCCAGTCGCGCAGCGCTTCATTGAGCGCATCCTTGAGGGTGCGCGAGCCGGACTTGGCGGGAACCACCTGCGCGCCCAGAAGCTTCATGCGGAACACATTGGGCTTCTGGCGCTCGATATCGACCTCGCCCATGTAGACGATGCATTCGAGGCCAAAGCGGGCGCAGGCGGTGGCGGTGGCGACGCCATGCTGGCCGGCGCCGGTCTCGGCGATGATGCGCTTCTTGCCCATGCGGCGGGCCAGCAGGATCTGGCCCATCACATTGTTGATCTTGTGGGCGCCGGTGTGGTTCAGCTCGTCGCGCTTGAAATAGATCTTGGCGCCGCCCAGGTGCTCGGTCATGCGCTCGGCGAAATAGAGCGGGCTGGGGCGGCCGACATAGTGTTCGAGGAAACCGTCAAGCTCCGCCTGGAAGCTGGGGTCGGCTTTGGCATCCTTATAGGCCTGTTCGAGCTCGAGGATGAGCGGCATCAGCGTCTCGGCGACAAAGCGGCCGCCATAGATGCCGAACAGGCCGTTCTCGTCCGGTCCCATGCGGAAGGAATTGGGGTTGGTCACGTTCATGTGGCCTCTGCTGCCTTTTCTCGATTGTCCAGCCGGTTCTAGCGGGGGCGCTTCGCCGCCTCAATGAATTTCCGGATCAGACTGGCGTCCTTCACCCCCGGCGCGCTTTCGACGCCGGAGGACACGTCAACGATGGGCGCGCCGGTCACCCGGATGGCTTCCGCCACATTGGCCGGTGTCAGGCCTCCGGCCAGCATGAAGGGTGGGCGCTTCCGGTTGTCCAGCAAGCCCCAGTCAAAGGCGTGGCCATTGCCACCCGGCAAAGCATTTCCGAGCGTTTCCGGCGCCTTGGCGTCATACATGATCAGGCTCGCCACCGTGGAATAGGCGGCGGCGGCGACAATATCGACCGCCTCCTTCACCCGGACGGCCTTGATCACCGGCTTGCCGGTGAGGCGGGCGATCTCACCCACCCGCTCCGGACTTTCGGAGCCATGGGCCTGAAACAGGTCCGGGGCGACCCGTGCGGCGATCTCGCGCAGCGTCGCGTCCTCTGCGTCGACCACCAACGACACGATCTTAGCCCGGCCCCGGGCCTGGGCGGCCAGCGCCGCCGCCTGCTCGAGCGACACATTGCGGGGGCTCTTGGGATAGAAGACCAGACCGATCAGGTCAGCTCCGGCGGCGATCGCGGCCTCCACCGTCTCCGGCGTCGACAGCCCGCAGATCTTGACGTCAGCCGGCATCGAGCCCCTCCAGAATCGTCTGCGCGGCACGCGCCGGATCTGCGGCCCCGGTGATGGCGCGGCCAATCACCAGAATGTCGGCTCCTGCAGCGCGTGCAGCCGCAGGGGTCGCCACCCGCTTCTGATCCTGGGTGGCGGCATCGGCCGGGCGGATCCCCGGCACCACGGTGAGAAAATCCTTGCCCAGATCATGGCGGATGCCGACCAGATCATGTGGGCTGCACACCACGCCGTCGAGCCCGGCCCGCTTCGAGAGTTCGGCGAGGCTGCGCACATGGGCTTCGGTGTTCTTGGCCATCTCGAAGCCGGTAGCCCAGATATCGTCATCCGACAGGCTGGTGAGAATGGTGACCGCGATGAGCTTCGAGCGACCCGCCACGGCCTCCGCCGCCGCCTTCATCATGTCGAAGCCGCCGGTGGCATGAAGATTGACGATGGCGGGCCGGGGCTCGATCCGCATCAGCGCCGCCATTGCGGACGCAACCGTGTTGGGAATGTCGTGCAGCTTCAGGTCGAGGAACACCGGCAGGCCGGTCTCCGCCACCCGCGCATAGCCCGCGATGCCATGGGCATAGAAGAACTCCATGCCGATCTTGGCCCAGCCCACATGGGGCTTCAGCGCACGTGCGAGCGCCACCGCCTGCACGAGGTCAGGCGTGTCGAGGGCAACGCAGATCGGGTTGACGGGCATAGGCAAGGCTCCGGCTGATCAGCGGGCCTTTTGATACAGCATAATGGCGGTGGCAAGGTCTTCAATCGCCGTCCCGGCGGACTTGAACAGGGTGATCTCGTCCGCCGATTGGCGGCCTTTCACGGTGCCCCGGCAAAGCTCGAAGAGATCGCCGCGGATACTGGCGAAATCGAAGCGGCCCTCGTCACGCGCCTGCAGCAGGTCGCCGGCCTCGGCCAGCGCGCCCTCGCGGGTGTCGACATAGACCGAGGAACGGGCCACCGTCTCGGCATCGGTCTCGCGCATCGAGGGCTTGAAGGCCCCGGCGAGATCGACATGGGCGCCGGGCTGCAGCCAGGCGCCCCGCAGGATAGGAACGGTCGAGGAGGTGACGCAGCTGACGATGCCGGATTGCCGCACGGCGTGTTCGAGATCAGTCACCGCATGGGCCTCGAAGCCGTGCTGCGCCAGCTCCGCCGCCAGCGTTTCCGATCGCGACGGCGTGCGGTTGTAGACGAACACCCGCCTGATCGGCCTGACCGCGGCATGGGCAGCCACGAAATGCGGGGCGAGCGCCCCGGCGCCGATCACCGTCATGGCGTCAACATCCGGGCGCGCCAGATAATCGGCGGCAAGCGCTGAGGCTGCCGCGGTGCGCCGCCTGGTGATTTCGGTGCCGTCCAACATCGCCACGGTGGCGCCGGTCGCCTGGTCGATCAGCAGATAACTCGCCTGCACGGTGGGCAGGCCCTTGGACGGATTGTCGGTCTTGACCACCACCGTCTTGAGCCCTGCCCACTCCGTCGACCAAGCCGGCATCAGCAGAAGAGTCGAAACCGAAGAAACCTCGTGGTGATGGCGCACAGGTGTTTCGATCGGCGCGCGAAAGCCGTTGCGCAAGGCCTCGATGATATCGCGGTAAGCCCCAAGCCGGGCCACATCATCTGCAGAGAGGATTTTCAAGACAGGGGCCCCTTGTGAATGGACGGCAGAGTCTGCTGCCAGTCGTGGCGCTCACGCTCATGGACCTGCTGGGTACGGATGAGCTCAACGCGTGCGTCACGCGCGGCGCGGCGATGACGGGCATTGCCGCGCCAGGCCACGAACCAACCAGCCAGAATACCAATGAAGACGCCGGCAAACAGCAGGCTCCATAGGGGCAGCGTCAGCGTGGCGAAGGGATGCAACCGATTTATGGGATCCAGGGAAATTGTTACCCACTGACGGTTGGCAACGGCAAAGGCAATGGCAACCACGGCCAGAGGCAGACCTATGAGCCAGTTGAGGGCGCGCCTGAACATCATGACCGACGTCTTACGCCGCTCCGCCGTAGCGCGCAATCAGCCCTTGCCGTTCAGACGTTCGCGCAATTCCTTGCCAGTCTTGAAGAACGGAACACGCTTGGCGACGACGTCGACAGCCTCACCAGTGCGAGGGTTGCGGCCGGTTCGCGCGCCACGGGCCTTGGCCGAAAACGCACCGAACCCACGCAGCTCCACCCGGTCGTCATCCTTGAGTGCATTGATGACTTCGTCGAGCACCGTATTGACGATGCGCTCGATGTCCCGATGATAGAGGTGCGGGTTCTTCTCCGCGATTTTCTGGACGAGTTCAGACTTGATCATGACGACACCTCGATTATCGTGCAGGGTGCCAAAGCGCAAGAAGCCCGTCAAGCTGTGCAGTTTGGGCCGCCAGCCGAATGTTTTCGAGGCCCAGGGCCCCGAGCACCGCTTCGGCCGCTACCAGACCAAGACCGGTGGGGTCGGTACTGGTCTGGGGCTTCCAGTCGACGATGGGCAGTTCGGGCGCCAGTTTCCGGTCCTGCTCAAGCCAGGTCACGGCTATTTCCTCATCACCCAGTGAATCGATGAGTTTGACCTCGAGGGCCTGTCGGCCCGTATACACCCGGCCATCGGAGAGGATGCGTACCTGCTCCATGGGCAGCTGACGGCGCTCTGCCACCAGTCCCGTGAACCACCGGAAGCCATCCTCCACCATTGCCATCGATACCTCTCTCGCCTTCTCGGACACCGGCTTGTAGGGAGAAGGCTCGGCCTTCATGTCTCCCGACCGCAGTTCCTCCATGCGGATGCCGACTGTATCGAGAAGCTTGGAAATTTCGGGAAAGCTGAAGATCACGCC
>NZ_JBIIDX010000142.1:0-8996 GCF_044238155.1 Aestuariivirga sp.
AATCCCTCATGCGCGAGAATCCTGCGCACACCAGAGTCATCACCGTTAACAATAGGGACATTCGAGGCGCGGCCAAGAAATTTTCGAAACGCCTTGTCCAGCCACTCCTGAGAACCGTAATGTTCGAGATGATCATTGTCCACATTTGTAAGAACAGCATGGTCGGGCTGCAGAGTTGCGAGATTGTTGAACGCTTCGCATGCCTCAATCACCGTGGGGCCAGCCGAGGAGGCACGACCGCGCCGGTTCCCGAGACAGGGAACGCTGGCGCCTAGAATGAATCCTGGCGACCTCCCCGCATGCTGGAGCACGGTTGCGATCATCGCCGACGTCGAGGTCTTCCCATGGGAGCCGGCAACATATATCCGCTGGCGGTCTCTGGTGAGATGTTCGATATATTCCGCCCGCCGCATGATCGGTACATCCCTTATGCGGGCTTCAATCACTTCTGGACTGGAAAGTGGAACTGCATCGCTCAGAACCAATAATTCGGCATTTGACACATTTGCTGCGCGGTGTTCATCAAATACGTCGATTCCTTTGGCAGCAAGTGAGGAAAGCTCAGCGGAGCTGCGCAAATCGCTACCAGAGAAACGCTTGCCTTGATCGGCGAGATATTGGGCAATCGCGAGCATCCCGTCGCCGCCTATTCCCACGAGGTGGATAAAACCCTCGCGCTTCATCAGACGCCTCCAATCTTATCCATCAACGCGTAGTTTCCGATGGCGCGCAGTTCGCCGAATACAAAACGCCGGCCTGACTCCGTTTTCCACCAATCGAGTGCCGAAGGCTCATCCTCTGCGTATGACGGCCGCATGATAAGACGGATGTGGCCGGGCCAGTGTCGCCGTGCAGTCATCTGGACACGCCTCATGTGAAAGGGTTTGGCCGCTATCGCAACACTCGTCACATTGTTCCAGCCAATCTCGGTGGCAATGACATGGGAAGAGAACACGAAGTTCTCGAGGGTGTTTCGAGCTTCCTTTTCAACATGAATTGCCGACGGGGGCACAGCGTGTTTGATGGCCATGTTGGAGTAAGCCAGCCATTCCGGCTCTGCCTCGATGCCGGGTCCCCGCCCCGAGATGACCAGTTTTGGGGCAAACCCTTGATGGTAAAGATCGATGGCCGGAAAAATAGTGGTGATTGACGGACTCCCCATGACAAAACAAAAATCAACCCGCTCCGGGGGATCCTCGATGAACAAGAAGGAGGTGATGGCGTCACGACTTTGGTAAAATGTATCTTCCATGGGTTTCAGAGGCGCTGGTCCTCGCTCCGTAGCTTCAGGTCCTTGCACTACTGGCTGATTTGCCCCTGCGGGACCATTTGATGATGCCGCGTGAAGCCTAAGCGGCTACAGCGTCGCTCATGTCAGGTTCCTGCAAGATCGCTGCTCAGGTTTCGCAAACTGGCTTCCTCGTCCGTGAGATTGAACAGATTGGCATTTGACTGAATGTCGAAATATGTCAGCCGCGATATCGCCTCAAGACTATTTAACTTCGGCTGGAACGCCTTTCTTGGCGACTGCCAGACTATTGTCTGCGGATTTCCAGAGTCGATGATCGTACGGTAGCTGAAACCCGGGAAGAAATCATGAATCATCAATACGACCTTGTATACATCACCATGCCAAGGCAACCCCCCGAGACCATGTTGTCGCCGCTCCCGGAAGGAATGTTCCTTGTCACGAAGAGATGAAAACACGTCAGACGGAAGTGTATCGTCGATTATCCACACAGTACGGCGATGTGAATGCCGGATAGATGCAATGAAATCTCTGAGCGTCTGTTCAAAAGTATGCATTCCATCAATAAAAATTATGTCGTAAAGGCCCGGTTCCCCAGAAATCCAGAATTGATCGCTGGTCTGGGTAAAGAACCTGATGCCCGGCGTAGCGAAGGCCATGGTGTCAAATTGAAAGTCGGGATCGACGCCGTCCTTGAAGCGGGCCTGGACATTGAGGAATGTCTCGCCTTTGTTCACCCCAATTTCCAGATACCGATCTGCATTGTTCAGGGCTGATATGGAGCCAATCCGGCGGACCGACCAATTCACGCGCCATCTCCAATGCAGAGCGTGCAAGCATCGCCCACCTGCGCATCCTTGCGAGCCCTAAAAGTCTTGTCCTGTGCAGCTTTCAGCATTTTGCTCATTCTTAGTTATGGACAAACAATACTTGTGGAATTTTTGCGATCTTGAGTGGGCCAACGCACGCCCGTGCGACGTCTTCGAAGTAAGTCGCATCACCCTCAAATGTCTTGTCGCGAAATCCCGCTTTGCGGGCAAGCGAAGTCCTGACGGCTGCGGCGCCAATATCGATATCCTGCCTCTGATATTGAGTTCTGAAGAAGGAGTAGGAGCGGAGGGGCCTGCCGCCAGGATGATGGTGACTGTGTATCATGTCAAACATCACGACATCAGGGTCAGTGTCCGTGATCTTCTTTGTCAATGCCTCAATCAGGATGGGCACGTAGTAGTTATCTCCATTCGTTATCAGAACATAGTCTCCAGTTATCTTGCCGATTGCCTGCTCGCGCAGGGAGTGGCCGTAGTCATTGAATCGGATTGGGGTATTAAAGTGTGAAATCCGCGTTTCACCTTCACTAAGAAAGCCTTTGAGAAGTAGATCGAATTCCAGACATGGGCCATCATGAACCACAGTAAGTTGCCAATTTCCTTGTGTCTGATTCAGGATGCTATTGACAAAAACCTTGAGCGCCGTGTTCTGTTTGTAAGTGACACAGATTATGGAAATCGTTGGAATAGACATCTCTCGCTCCACACGTCGTCTCGCAGATTAGTGTCGGGCAGTTGTCATGTATATAGTCGATTACTGTGTTTTCTTTGATCCGGTTGTGCATTCCGGCGTCAGCCAATCAATGGTGCTTTTGGCAAATGTGTGTTTTATGAACCAACCTACGCCTCTCATCATGATCTTAGCAGAACTCAAGGCTTTGGTTTCTGCTTTGGGCCCGTTTCCGACCAGCAATTTCCCTTAAGCACTGTAACCGACATGGCGCATATACCTGTAGGCTAGTCGCTACTTTTGCGTGGCTTTTCCAGTTCCGGATTATGGCCCAACATCCAGACAAGCAACCCGCCGGCAGCCGCGACCATTGCAAGGAACACCAGTCCGGCAGAGTCCTCCTGCGTGGCGGTTTTCAGCAGACCGAAGATCTGCGGTCCAAAGTAACCACCCAGATTTCCAATGGAGTTTACAGCCGCAATCCCGGCAGCGGCGCCTGCTCCACTTAAGAAGGATGTGGGCAGGGTCCAGAATACAGGCAGGATTGAGAAAAAACCCCAGGCAGCAACACAGAGCACAGCCATTTTCAGCAGAAGGTCATCCACGATTGCGGCGCAACTCAGCCCAATAATCATCGCGATGAAGGGAATGACGCAGTGCCAGACCCGTTCTCCGGTTCTGTCAGAGTGCATACTCCACATGATCATGCCCAAGCCGCCTACAAGGTAAGGCAGCGTCGTGATAAACCCTGCTTCAATATCTGAAACACCGAATTCCTTGATGATTTGTGGAAGAAAGAAACTCAGGCCGTACTGCGGGATGTTGATGGCCATATAGACCAGACCAAGTGCGATGACGCGCATGTTGAAAGCAGATTGAAACCAATCTTTCTTGAAATGCTCTTCCCGGTTTCGCTGCTCAGCATCAAGGCGGCTCTGCAGCCATGTCTTTTCTTCGACTGTCAACCAATGTGCCTCAGTTGGCTTGTCGATGAGATAGAAGAGAACAGCCACTGCCATTGCTATTGCCGGCAACGCCTCAATAAGAAAGATCCACTGCCAGCCTTCCAGACCAAGCGCACCATGAAGATTGAGAATGTAGCCCGAGATCGGTGAACCAATCACAGTCGATACAGGAATTGCGAACATGAACAGACCGACAATCCGGGCCCTGTAGGCGGCGGGAAACCATAGCGTCATGTAGAAGATGATGCCTGGGAAGAAGCCGGCCTCCGCAATGCCCAACAGTAAACGGATGACATAAAGGCTGACTTCACCGGTAACGAAGGCCTGCGCGCCAGAGATTACACCCCACGTCACCATGATGCGTGAAATCCAGAGCCTTGCTCCAAATCTGTTCAGAGCAAGGTTGCTGGGTATCTCAAAGAAAAAATAGGCAATGAAAAATATGCCTGCCGCTCCACCGAATGCCGCTGCAGTAAGCCCCAGGCTTTGCATCATTGTTGGGCCAGCAAAGGCAACATTGACTCGGTCCAGATAGGCGATGAAGTAACAGGCCATCAGAAATGGCACCAGCCGCCACGTGACCTTTCGCATGGTCCTGTTTTCCAATGCGTTCAAGTATTCTACCCCACTTCATAGCGTTCGGTGCAGAGTCAGGACCGGGTCAATATCATCTAAGCAGTGTTTCGTGTTTGTAAAAAGTTGATATGGTCAATCTTTCAGCCCTGAGAAGTTGACTCGGCACGCCTCAAATCAGAATTGGCAAGAGTTCCGCCGGTTTTTTTACCAGGCAGATTTCAGCTATCAGAGGCGGCATTGGCCTTTCAGGCTGCACCATTTGGCGGGTTTTTGACAGCATGATGCAGCTCGCCATACTTCGATTTAAGATTTAAGACTCTCCGCAGTATTGGAGTTGATTACCTTGATCTGCTTTCGAAGTTTCTGTTCGATGCCAGAGCAGGCCGCGTATTGTCGAAGGGTGGCCCATGCCTAACCTGGCATCAATGAAACTCCCTCAGGCATAGTCAGAAATGGCAGAATTGATGTGATGGAAACATCCAGCACCCCTGACAGAGTGTGGAGAATAAAAACTATGTGATTGAAATTACCTTGAGAAATACATGTCTGACTCTGCGGGCCTGCTTGCCCGGGTGGCAGACACACAGGAGAGTTCGGCAACATCCGCGCAATTTTCATCGCGATATGGCGCCCATGCTGCCAGCTGAGACAATCTTCGCCAAATTTGCACTTCAAGCATGCCTGTCAAGAACACAAGATTACGGCTCGACTGGCATTTCACAAGTCCCGTGTTGAGCCAGACGATTGCAAGCACTAACATTGCCTCCAAAGGAGCGCTGACGCATTCCCTTTATCAATCATTCTGATCGCAAGGCATCAAGAGAAGCGAATGTATACCAAATTGAAAACTTGGCTGTGTGTACGAGCTTGGAGCGTGAGCATTTTTTTGGCTGCTGCACCCCACTCCACCCTTGCCGCTGATGCTGCATCCACAACCAATGGACTGACTACCCAGGCTGAAAGCCGCATATCCATCGGCCTGTCCAATTATGATTATCACGAACCAAGCTTGGACGTCAGAATTTCCGGACTCAGAGGAGGTATCGGCTACTACGGCACCAAGCCACTGGCCGAGAATTTCTTCGGGCTCCTTGCAGTCGATTATAGGTTCGGCTCCCTTGAATGGACAGCATCGGACAGTTCCGGTGGCTCGGGTGGTCAGGCAAAGGGCATTCCTGATTATTACGTTGAGGGGAAAATCGCAGTCGGACGGGACTTCACGTTCGACAGTTTCGTTCTGTCTCCCTACATCGGTCTCGGTTATCGGAGGCTGTTCAATGAATTCAGTTCCGCGAGTTCGGGTTATGACCGAATCCAAGAATACTTTTATCTGCCGGTGGGGCTGATCCACCGATTTGGCCTCGGTTCCCATGGCTTGCTGGAGACGACAGTTGAGGGAAATTTCCTGCTCGCTGGCTATCATAAAGCTGAATTTTCTGATTTCAATTCGAACTGGGAAGATGCCAACTTCGAGCAGGAGTCTGGCTATGGCATCAAGGCCCGCATGATTTATCGTAAGGGTAATTGGGGGATCGGCCCTTACTTGAATTATTGGAACATTGCAGACTCGGATATCGACTACATACAGTGCTATGAAGATTCTATCTGTGAGACTTTTGAACCAGCAAACTCTTCAACAGAGTATGGAGTTGAGGTCCAGCTCAGTTCACTGGCAGTGCCGGAGATGCAGTCTGACCAGGAACATGACAGTGGTGGACAGGATTGGTCTGGGCTCTATGCGGGCATTCAGGGTTCTTACCTGGTAGCAAATGCTGATATATCCGGCGATTTGCTTGGTGATGGTACACTCATCATCGAAAGCTCATCCTGGCTTCCTGGTGCAGCTATCGGCGTGTATGCTGGAAGTAACTTCTACTCGTCATCCAATGTCGTGGTTGGCATCGAGCTGGATGCCAATCTGACGAATGCGTCATTGAGCAGTGATTCAGCTAAGGTCAATGGAGGATCCGTTTTAGGCCTTGAAAGCTTCTATGAGTTGAAGGGATATGGATCCGGGAGACTCCGGGCAGGCTATAGCTACGGCAGGATGATGCCATACCTTACTGCCGGACTGGCCATTGCCAACATCGAGGTCGGTTCTAATTTTGCGGACACCGCTATTTTTAAGGGTTCCGGCTGGCTTTATGGCTATACATTGGGTGCTGGCGCTGATTACCAGCTCAACGACAGGTTTCGCTTGCGTGCCGAGTACCGGTTTACTGACTATCTAATGGCCGATATCGACGCGCACTACACAGGTGATGAAAATTTCTCTTATGGTAACGACGTCGACATTTATTCCCAGAGTCTGCTCCTTGGCATGGCAATGTCTTTTTGAATCGACTGATCACTGACGTGCGCCTCATCATTATCGGCGATGAACAGTATCCTACAATTCATACTTCAGCGGCGATAAAATAGAGTTTCGCTTCATGAAAGGAGGCCGTTGATACAGGTCCTCAGTAGCCGATGGATGGGATACTCTAGCAAATGATCCACCCTCACTGAAGTGGTCCGACATGAAGTATGTCTTATGGCATCGAGGAAAATCAGAACAAGCCAAGAAAACGGCGAATGCCTGAGGCGAACACCGCCAAGCTGCGGCAGGTCGATGTCGTTGTTTCCCAATGGGCCGTTGCGCCCGAACAGATGTTGAAGGCCATTCGCCGAGCCAGCCGGAAGCATCATTCGGCCGAGGAGCAGATCCGCATCGTGCTGGAGGGGCTGCTGGGAGAGTACGGCATTGCCGAGCGTTGCCGGCGGGAGAATATTGCCGAGAGCCTGTATCATATTTGGTCGGAGGAGTTCCTCGAAGCAGGCAACAAGCGCCTGGCCGCGGATACGGCTCGCGCAGCGACCAGCGGCTAGATCAAGGATCTTCACCGCGAGGCGCGGGACATGAAAATCCTAGTAGCTGACGTCACGCTGAAGCGCCGCCTGCTCAACAAAAGCAGGATCGCGGATGGGGGAGACAAGGAATGAGATATCCCGCCCCCGAGAAGCTAGAGATCATCCTACTCGTTGAGCAGTCGCACCTCCCGGTGCTGCGGACGCTTGAGAAGCCGGGCATTCCCCGTCAGACCTTCTACCACTGGCATGACCGTTATCTTATGGACGTAACTGAGGCCCTTGAGCACTGAAACCTGCAGCATGGCAAGCTATGGAATCACATCCCGGACGAGATTAGCAAGAAGATCGTGGGCATGGTGTTGAGGATGGAGATGCCTCCCATCAGTCAATTAGTCTTGAAGGGAACAACTGTTACATTTTCAGTTCTGCATAGATTATTTCTGACTCCTTCCTCAACATTACAGTGCATGATTGACGCCTTGCGCTGAAAACCACGTTGAGTAATTTGTGCAATAGCCGCTTCGATATCTGGGTCGCGCCTGAATTCTTAGGAAATTGACTTTTGGTTCGTGGTTGACTTTTCTCTCTGAGAAAATGTCATGAAAATCAGCAGGAACTGAATGCTGATTCTGTCTTTTCTAAAATATCACCCGACCTGTTTGGATACACTCGCACTGTTATTTGTCTCAGCATCTTTGGCAAAATCAATGATGTGGTCTATTACGGTAATACACTCGCTTTAATTCTTCTGATTTAGTCCCATAGTCTTGCGAAAACAAAAGTGCTGTGGCAGCCTTATTCGAGAAATAATGCTTAGAGGTTGTAAATGTTTGCGACGAAGATTGTCTCAACGGGTGCATGTCTCGCTTTTTCAGTCTTTTTGCTCTTTAGCAATTCCAGCTCCGCGATTACCGCTGAACTCTCGTATGACAGCGTTTTTAAAGAAAAGAGCGCAACGGGTAGTGGATTAGCCCATGCTCTCTTTTATCTGCTGTCTGCGACGGGTAGTCCCTACGGCACCGTTGGAACCACCGCTGAGCAAGACAAAGCATCAAAGGCGCTGGTTAAACCCTATCTCGATCCAGCTTTTCAGCTGCAACGAGCATCTGGTGAGCGATATACGGCTGAGACCTATCTCCCAGCTGATGTAGATGATTATGAAATTGGCGATGTTCGTGAAACTCGCCCTGCTGATGATGTTGTGGTTGTTAGATACTCCGTGAGAACAACACAAACCCTGCCCGATGCCGCCCTCGTAATGAGCAAGGAGAAGGCACCTCGGCTCACTGTCTTCCATTGGAATTCAGTAGATGCGAGCTGGAAGATACTGAGCCACGCTAATTTCAATACGCCAGTAGCAGCAGTCTGTGACAAAGAACCGTTGATCGATAAAGGACTCGAATCATCAGTAAGCCTAGATGACTACAAACTGGGTGTAAGCCTCATTGAGAAGTGGATCACGCTTTTGGACGAAGGCAATAGCCGGATCATGTTGAATCCCCAGGCGCAGGGACAGAATGCTGGAGGTATGGGTTATACGACAATGTCGGAATATAAAGACCCGATAGTATCAAAAATACATTTTGATGATGTTGTTGTATCCCGTAACGGAAGACTTATCGTCGTCTCATACTATGCGAAAGTCGATCAAGCACTTTTCCAAGAGTCACAGATGCTTTCTGCCGAAATGACACCCAGACTGCTCACGTTTCTTCAGGGGGATGACGAGAGCTGGAGCCTGATCGCAACTGCGACATTCAATCCTCCTAAGGAACTTCCGCAGGGAACTGCTTGTGTACCAGCTGGAAAGCTAGAGGACGCGCAATTGTAGGAAAGCGGTGTAGTGTTCACTCCTC
>NZ_JBIIDX010000143.1:0-8952 GCF_044238155.1 Aestuariivirga sp.
GCGGCTGTCTCGCGCCCCGATCGACTGGCGGAAGGTTCGCGTGACGCTGGTCGATGAACGTCAGGTGCCGGAGACCAGCGACCGCTCCAATGCCAGGCTCGTGCGCCAGCACCTGTTGCGCCACGAGGCCGCGGCGGCCACATTCATTCCCTTGTACGACAATCCGGATGCCACGAAACTTCCGGCCTTCGACGTTGTCATCCTCGGCATGGGCAGCGATGGCCACACGGCCTCTTTCTTTCCCGGCGGCGACAGGCTTCAGGAGGCCATTGATCCGGGCGGCCGCGAGCGCCTGATCAGCATCACGGCGCCTGGTGCGGGCGAACCCCGCCTGACGTTCACGCTGCCTGCGCTCCTCGCCGCCGGGACCATCAGCCTCCACATCGAGGGAGCGCAGAAGCGAGAGGTTCTGAAGCGCGCACTCGAAGCTGGTCCGCAGGCAGAAATGCCCGTAAGAGCAGTGTTGCGCAGCCCGAAGCCCATGACGCTCTACTGGTGCCCGTGAAGGAAGAGGTGAAGCCATGCCCGTGACAGAAACCATTTCCGCCGTCACCGAGAAGATCGTCCAGCGCAGCAGGGCATCGCGGCGGCGCTATCTCGACAAGATTGATGCCGCCATCGCCACCACGCCCAAGCGCAAGAGCCTGGGCTGCGCCAACATCGCCCATGGCTTCGCAGCCTGCGGCGCTCACGACAAGGACGCACTGCGCAACGGCAATGCTCCTAATCTGGCGATCGTCACCGCCTATAACGATATGCTCTCGGCGCACCAGCCATTCGAGACCTATCCCGACACAATCCGCGCCGCGGCCCGCGCCGCCGGCGGTACCGCCCAGGTGGCGGGCGGCGTGCCAGCCATGTGCGACGGCGTGACACAGGGCGAGACCGGCATGGAACTATCGCTGTTCTCGCGAGACGTGATCGCGCTGTCCACCGCCGTGGCGCTGTCGCATCAGATGTTCGATGCCGCAGTCTATCTTGGCGTCTGCGACAAGATCGTGCCCGGTCTGATCATCGGTGCGTTGTCGTTTGGCCATCTGCCTGCGGTGTTCATTCCGGCCGGACCGATGACCAGCGGCCTCAACAACGACGAGAAGGGCAAGATCCGCCAGCTCTATGCGGAAGGCAAGATCGGAAGGGCGGAGCTGCTCGATGCCGAGGCACGCTCCTACCATGGCCCCGGCACCTGCACCTTCTACGGCACAGCCAATTCCAACCAGATGCTGATGGAGATCATGGGCCTGCATCTGCCGGGCTCGACCTTCGTCAATCCCGGCACGCCACTGCGCGAGGCAATCACCCGCGAGTCGGCGAAGCGGGCGCTGGCCATCACCGCGCTCGGCAATAATTACCTGCCGATCGGCCGCATCTACGACGAGAAGGCGGTGGTGAACGGTGTGGTCGGCCTGCTCGCCACCGGCGGCTCCACCAACCACACCATGCACCTGATCGCCATGGCTGCGGCGGCCGGCATCGCGCTGACCTGGGACGATCTGTCGGCACTCTCAAAGGCCGTTCCCTTGCTGGCTCGCGTCTACCCGAATGGCAAGGCGGACGTGAACCACTTCAACGCGGCGGGCGGCATGGGCTTCCTGATCCGCGAATTACTGGGCGCAGGGCTGCTGCATGAGGACGTCTCCACCATCATGGGCACCGGACTGTCCGGCTACACGAAGGAAGTCCGTCTTGATGATGGTGGCGAACTTGTATTTGCCGATGCCGCCAAGATCTCGCATGACGAGAACGTTCTGCGCGGCTGCGCGAAGCCGTTCCAGCCCACCGGCGGCCTGAATGTGCTGACCGGCAACCTCGGACTTTCGGTGATCAAGACCTCGTCCATTCCAGCCGACCGCCATGTGATCGAAGCGCCCGCAAAAGTGTTTCATTCGCAGGAAGAGTTGCAAGCGGCCTTCAAGGCAGGCACCCTCAACCAGGATGTGGTGGCCGTGGTCCGCTTTCAGGGCCCCAAGGCCAATGGCATGCCGGAACTGCACCGGCTGACGCCACCGCTTGCGGTGCTGCAGGACAAAGGCTTCCGCGTGGCGCTGGTCACCGACGGGCGAATGTCGGGCGCATCCGGCAAGGTGCCTGCGGCCATCCACGTGACACCTGAGGCTGCCGATGGCGGCGCCATCGCCCGCATCCGGGATGGCGACATGATCAGGCTCGATGCCGAACAGGGTACTCTCGACGTGCTGGCCGATCTTTCGGCGCGCGATGCCGTGAAAGCCGACCTGTCAGCCAACCGAAGCGGAACCGGGCGCGAGTTGTTCGAAGCCTTTCGCGCCATTGCCGGCGGGGCAGACCGCGGCGCATCGATTTTTGGGAGCATCTGATGAGCAAGACCTATCAGAAAGGCCTGGCAGAGGCATTGCGCCTGGCGCCAGTGGTGCCAGTCATGGTGATCGAGCGGGTGGAGGACGCCGTGCCCCTGGCGCGCGCGCTGGTCAAGGGCGGGCTTCCGGTGCTTGAGATCACGCTGCGGACGGCCACAGCGATGGAGTCGATCCGCGCCATCATCGCCGAGGTGGAAGGCGCTATCGTTGGCTCCGGCACGGTGCTCACGCCGGAACAGCTGCGCGACAGCCACAAGCTCGGCTGCAAGTTCGCCGTCTCTCCGGGAGCAACCGGCAGACTGCTCGGCGCTGCCGAAGATTACGAGATCGACTTCCTGCCGGGCGGCGTGACCGCTTCGGAAGCCATGGCGCTTCTGGAATGGGGCTATGCGATCCAAAAGTTCTTTCCAGCCGAGCCGGCCGGAGGAGCAGCCTACCTCTCCGCACTCGCTTCGCCGCTGCCGCAGGTGAGCTTCTGTCCCACCGGCGGCATCACGCCGGAGAAGGCGCCTGCCTATCTGAAGCTACCGAACGTAATCACCGTCGGCGGCTCGTGGATGGCGCCGAAGACGCTGGTCGAGGCGAAGGACTGGGCAGCAATCGAAAAGCTTGCGGCCGACGCGTCCAGGCTCAGGAAGGGCTAGCGCCTGCCGTCTTTGAGCGCGTCAACATAGCGCGCAATGGCCACTGCCGTGGGCGAGAACAGCTGGCGATAGAACAGCAGGGCGGTAACAGCCAGCGTGGCGACGATCGCCGCATACGGGCCTGCGAACAGGAACAGGGCCGCGATGGCGTAGTAGAAACCGCGGATGCCGTTGTTGATCGAACGCACAGCCTCGGTCAGGACCGTCGCCGCCTGCTCGCCCATGATACGGGATTGCTCGGTTTCGGCAGGTGTCGCCTGCAGCCCGCCCAGCATCGCGAAGGTGTAGGCCATCTTGCGCAGCGCATAGGTGAAGCTAAAAAAGCACAAGACCATGATCAGGGTGAGCAGGCCGAAATAGAGCGTGAAGAGCTCGAGCGACATGCTCTTGTCGACGAATTTCAGCCCGCGGGTCAGCAGGAAGACGTTGTTGACGTTGGCCAGCGCACCGACAAGTCCCGCGAGCACCAGCAGCGTGCCGGATCCAAAGTAGGACACCGAATTGGAGATGTGGCCCAGAAGGATGGCATCGAACACGCGGTGCTCACGGTCGATGTCCTGATGCATCTCCAGCCAGCGGAGCCGCACAACATGAAGCTGGGAATTGAGAGATCCACGCCCAATGAGCCGCAGGATTGGTGTATAGAGCCCCCAGAGCGCAAAAATCAGCGCGACCGCAATGACGTGCGGCAGGGCAAAATCCGTCGGCAGGTAGAACAGAATCTCGCTCATTGGGCCTTGTGCATTTCCTTGATCTCGGCGGTGCGGATGTCTGGCGCACGCTCCAGAGTATAGTTCAGGCTGAAAGGTGACTGCGCCATGAACACGGGATCGCCGTCGAGATCATGGGCGATGGAGAAGCGGTTGGCGGCTATGAACTCGTCGAGTTTCTTGCGGTCATCGGAGGAGATCCAGCGCATCACCTCGTAGCGGGCGGGTTCGAAGGAAACCGGCACGCCATATTCGTTGGCCAGACGGTCCGCCAGCACATCAAGCTGCAACGCACCCACCACGCCCACGATTGCTGGTGAACCATCAACCGGAATGAACAGCTGGACGACACCCTCCTCAGCGAGCTGCTGCAGGGCCTCGCGCAGCTTCTTGGCCTTCATCGGATCACCAAGCTTCACGCGGCGCAGGATCTCGGGTGCAAAGCTGGGAACGCCAGTGAAGACGATGTCCTCGCCCTCGGTCAAGGTATCGCCAATACGCAGCAGACCATGATTGGGAATGCCCACCACATCGCCTGCATAGGCCTCGTCCGCGATCGAGCGGTCCTGAGCGAAGAAGAACTGAGGTGCGTTGAGCGCCACGGTTTTGCCGGTGCGCACCAGCTTGACCTTCATGCCGCGCGTGAGCTTGCCGGAGGCCAGCCGCATGAAGGCGATGCGGTCGCGGTGGTTGGGGTCCATGTTGGCCTGGATCTTGAAGACGATGCCGGTCATCTTCGGCTCGGTGGCGTGAACAAGACGCGCAGAAGCCGCCTGGTCGCGCGGTGGCGGTGCATAGGCAATGAGCGCCTCGAGCAGGTCGCGCACGCCGAAGTTCTTCAATGCCGAGCCGAAATAGACAGGCGAGAGATGGCCTTCGAGGAAGGCCTTGCGGTCAAAGGCATGACAGAGATCCTGGACAAGCTCAATCTCATCTCGCCATTTGGCAAGCGCCGCACCTGATAACAAAGTGGCGATCAGCGAGTCGTCTGGGCCGGACACGGCAACGCCCTCGGGGTCCTGTTCGAGGCGACGCACGCGCGGGCTGCCGAGATCATAGGTTCCGGCGAAATCCTTGCCCTGCCCGATCGGCCAGACCATCGGCGCCACGGTGAGCGCCAGGCCCTTTTCAATTTCATCCAGCAGATCCAGAGGATCACGCGATTCACGATCCATCTTGTTGACGAAGGTGATGATGGGGATATCGCGCAGACGGCAGATTTCGAACAGCTTGCGGGTGCGCGCCTCGATGCCCTTGGCGGCGTCGATCACCATCACCGCAGCATCGACCGCGGTCAAGGTGCGGTAGGTGTCCTCAGAGAAGTCTTCGTGGCCTGGCGTATCGAGCAGGTTGAACACGGTGCCGCGGTATTCGAAGGTCATCACCGAGGTGACGACAGAGATGCCGCGGGCGCGCTCGATCGCCATCCAGTCCGACCGCGTGCGGCGGCGGTCTCCCTTGGCGCGGACCTGGCCCGCAAGCTGAATCGCGCCGCCGAACAGCAGAAGCTTTTCGGTCAGCGTCGTCTTGCCGGCGTCGGGGTGGGAAATGATCGCGAAGGTGCGCCGGCGCGCCACTTCCTGGGCAAGCGGATTGGTCACGGTTGAAAGCAGCCTTTCGGGGTGGTGGGGGCTTCCTAAACGGCTTTGGCGGCAGGGTAAAGCTTTCGCTGTTGCCCAAAACCGGCCGCCGTGGCACTGGAGGCGCCGAGGTGGCATGAGATGAGCAGGCTGGCACTGGTCGGCGATATTGGCGGAACCAACTCCCGGTTCGGGCTTGCCGAGCCGGGCAGTAGCCGGGTCAGCGAAATTGCCGTGCAGAAGAACGACCAGTTCCGGTCGCTCGAGGAATCGATCGCCGCCTATCTGCACGCCAGGGGCCTGAGCGGGCTTGCCGCCGCGGCAATCGCTGTTGCCGGGCCAATCGAGGGTGAGACGGTGGCGCTCACCAACCGCGACTGGCGCTTCACCCGGCAGTCGCTGATGGCCGCGGCCAGGGCACGCGAGATCCGCCTGCTCAATGATTTTGAGGCGCTGGCCCTGTCGTTGCCGCATCTGGGCGAGGACGATGTCGTGCAGATCGGCGGCTCACGTCCTGACAAGCCGGCGCTCAAGGTCGTGTTGGGACCGGGGACCGGGCTTGGGATGGCAGCCCTGGCGCCGCTGCCCGAGGGCGGCTGGCTGGCGCTTGCCTGTGAGGGCGGGCATGTCACTCTTCCGGTTCTGACCCAGGCCGAGTTTGATTGGCGCGAGAAGATGAGCAAGCCCGGCGTTCCCTTCGAGGCCGAGGACGCGATCACCGGCGGCGGCTTGCTGCACATGTACCAGGTTGTGGCGCAGCAGCCGCGCCTGAACACCCCTGAAGAGGTGCTTCAGGCTGCACTTGCAGGAACCGACGAGGCCGCTGTCAGGACACTCGACCAGTTCGTCATCTGGCTCGCCCGCGTTGCCAGCGATGCCGCGATGGCGCTGCAGGCCAAGGGTGGTGTCTATCTGGCTGGCGGCATGGTGCCGTCGATCCTTGGCACGCTTCAGAGCGGGCGGTTCCGCGAGGTATTCGAGCAGCGGGGCAAGATCGGCTATGTAATACGGCCAATTCCCGTCTACGCAGTTGTGGGCGAGTTTCCTGCACTGCGCGGCTGTGCCGCCGCAATCGCGGCGATGCGACTATGAGGTGAGACACATGCGAAGCGATCACGACGTGCTTCTCGTCATCGACGTGCAGAACGATTTCTGCCCCGGCGGCAATCTGGCGGTGCCGGGCGGCGATGAGGTGGTGCCGGTCATCAACCGGCTGGCGCCGGAGTTCCACCACGTGGTTCTGACCCAGGACTGGCATCCGGCGGAACATTCCTCCTTCGCCTCGCGCCATCACCAGAAATCGCCGTTCGACACGGTCGACATGCATTACGGACCGCAGACTCTGTGGCCCGACCACTGCATCCAGGACACCCATGGTGCAGCTTTCCACCGCGATCTCGACATTCCCCAGGCCCAGCTCATCATCCGCAAGGGCTTCCGGCACGGCATCGACAGCTATTCGGCATTCTTCGAGAATGACCGCACCACCCCCACCGGGCTCGGCGGCTATCTGCGCGAGCGCGGCATCCGCAAGGTGGTCTGTGTTGGGCTCGCCTTTGATTATTGCGTGCGCTTCTCGGCGGAGGATGCGCGGCGGCTGGGCTTCGAGACCGAGGTGATCACGGCAGCCTGCCGGGCCATCGACCTCGGCGGAACCGCGGATGCGGCGCGGCGGAGCTTCGCTGAACATGGGGTCGCACTGACCTGAAACGCCGCTGTCATGCGAAAAGCGCAAGGGAGAGGCCCCGTCTTGCTGTTTCCAAGCGTGGTGCGGGCGGGCTAACTGCCGCCCCATGAACCCACGCATCACCGGCATAGCACTGATGACTGCCTCGATGGCCGTCTTCACCAGCCTCGACACCGCTGCCAAACACGTGACCCACGACCTGCCGCCGGTGGTCGCCGTATTCGGACGTTATGCGGTGGCCTTTCTCATTTCCGCAGCCGTTCTGATGCGCGCCGGAGGCCCGGCGCTGCTGATCACACGTCATCCGGGGCTGCAGATTTTTCGTGGCGTGCTTCTGATGGTGTCAACCATCCTCAATTTCGTGGCCATGATGCACCTGCAACTCGCCCAGACCTCGGCGATCTTCTTCACCATTCCGTTGTGGGTGTGTGCGCTTTCTGTCCCGATCCTTGGAGAGCAGGTAGGCTGGCGGCGCTGGGCGGCGGTCGTCGCTGGGTTCCTGGGGGTGCTGGTGATCATGCGGCCAGGCAGCGACAGTTTCCACTGGGCAATGCTGCTGTCGATCGCCTCGTCCTTTTGCGGCGCCGTCTACAACATCGCCACCCGCAAGGTCGGCGGCCATGACCGCACGGAGACCTCGCTGTTCTATGTCAGTTTCGTGGGCGCGCTCGCGGCGGCAGCACCCTTGCCTCTGTTCTGGCAGATGCCGGTGGGCGTGCAGTGGCTGCTGCTCGGATTCATGGGTGTTGCCGGTGCTCTTGGCCATCTGATGCTGATCCAGGCGCACCGTCTGGCGCCGGCAAGCGCACTCGCGCCATTTCTCTACACCCAGATCGTCTGGATGATCGCGGCAGGCTACATCTTCTTCGGCGACATTCCCGACATCTGGACTTTGGCCGGCGCCGCCATGGTGGTGGTCAGCGGCCTTGTGGTGTTTGCCCGCGAAGCGGCAGGCGGCAGGCTGCGCGAGGTGCCTGCCGCTACCGACTGAGCGCGGTCAGGCCAAGGTATAGGCCGTCTTGATTGCAGTGAAGAATTCAACCGCGTGGCGGCCCTGCTCGCGCGCGCCGTAGCTCGAGCCTTTGCGGCCGCCAAACGGCACATGATAATCCACGCCGGCTGTTGGCAGGTTGACCATCACCATGCCCGCAGCAGACTTCTTGCGAAAGTCGGTCGCGTGCTTGAGCGAGCCAGTGAAGATGCCAGAAGACAGGCCGAAGCTGGTGTCATTGGCGACGCTCAGCGCCTCGTCATAGCTGTTGACCTTGATCACCGCGGCCACCGGCCCGAACACTTCCTCCCGGTTGATGCGCATGGCATTGGTGGTGCCCACGAACAGCGCCGGGCTCAGGTAGTGGCCCTTGGTGTCGCGGTTGAGGCGCTCGCCGCCCCAGGCCAGCTCGCCGCCATCCTCGCGCGCGACCTGGATGTAGCGTTCATCCTGGGCCATCTGGCTCTCGTCGACCACGGGGCCTATCACCGTGCCATCCTTCAGCGCATGGTCGACCTTGAGCTTCTTCATGCCCTCGACCATGCGCTCGACGAAGGCATCGTGGATGCCGGCCTGCACGATGAGCCGCGAAGAGGCGGTGCAGCGCTGGCCGGTCTGGTAGAAGGCGCCATCCAAGGCAGCGGCAACCGCAAGATCGAGATTTGCATCGTCGAGCACCACCAGCGGATTCTTGCCACCCATCTCAAGCTGAAACTTGGCGCCGCGCGCCGCGCAGGCCATGGCCACCCTCGAGCCGGTCTCGACCGAGCCCGTGAAGGAGATGGCATTGACATCGCGCGACTCGAGCATGGTCTGGCCGACGACCGTTCCACGGCCCATCACAAGATTGAACACGCCCTTGGGCAGGCCGGCGCGCGAGATGATTTCGGCCAGCGCCCAGGCCGAGCCCGGCACGAGATCGGCGGGCTTGAACACCACACCGTTGCCAAAGGCCAGTGCCGGCGCAATCTTCCAGGCCGGGATGGCAACCGGGAAATTCCAAG
>NZ_JBIIDX010000144.1:0-8779 GCF_044238155.1 Aestuariivirga sp.
TGCGAGGCGCCTTCGATCATGGTCGGAATGATGCCCCAGTCCTTGAAGGGGCCGGCGAAGCTTTCCGGGCCTGTGAGGTGCGGGGCGGAGGATTGCAGGGTGAGGCTCATGATCTAACTCAGCATATAAACGTTGCGCATGGTCTGGTGAACGGTGCAGGTGCCGGTCCAGCCGGCTGGAAACAGAACCACAGTGCCCGGGGCGATCTCGATCCTTTCGCCCGACTCATGGACGTAGGTGGCGCGGCCAGACACGAAGTGACAGAGTTCATCGCGCGGGATCGACAGGGGCCAGCTGCCGGGCGTGCATTGCCACAAGCCCACTTCCGGCTGTCCGTTCGGACCCTTGTGCAGCAGCACGCCATCGCTCTTTGAGAGCCCGGCGATCGGGTTGGGCTGATGCCCCCAGTCCTTCAGCGGGCCGCCATATTCGGCCGGCGCCTCGAGATGCGGTGCGGATGAATCGAGTTTCGTCGGCATCAGGCCAGCTTCCGGCGTGTCAGGGCGTCGATCACTTTTGCGGCCTTGGTTGGCCCGTGCTTGGCGCGCATCTGGCGTGAGGTCTTCTTCAGGCGAGTCTTCATCTTCTTGTCGGTCAGCATCGTCAGGATCTTTTGCTCCAGTTCGCTGTCTGTCCAGTTGTAGCGGTCAAGCTTGAAGCCGTGACCGGTTTCCTGCACGCGGGTGGCGTTGTCATGGCCGTCCCAGACATATGGCATGATGATCGCAGGCTTGCCGAAATAGAGGCATTCCGTGAAGGAATTGTTGCCGCCGTGGTGAATCACCGCATCGACCTGCGGAATTACCGATGGCTGCGGAAACCAGCTGTCGATGATGACGTTGGACGGAATGTCGCCATACTGGTCCTTGTAGTCGCCGACATTGACCAGCGCGCGCACCGGCATCTTGCCGATGGCCGCGATGAGGCGCTTCAACAGCTCCACATCACCCGAGCCCAGTGAACCAAAACTTACATATAAGAGTGGCTTGTCATTGTTGGCCTTGAGGCGGGGGATCTGGTAGGGCTTGTCCTTGCGGACGCAGCCCTCAAGATACTGGAACTGCCGCGCCGGCAACTTGTGCCGGCGCTTGAACTTGACGGCACTCGGGTAGAGCAGGATGTTCATGTGCGGGCTTGCCTCGAAGAATTGCCCAATAGGATATTTCTTCTCTCCCAGCGACTTCAGGAAACGGTTGAACTCATCATGAATCGGTTTGATCACCTGGTTGAACCGCTTGCGGTAGGCGGCATGGGCCTTCTTGTCCTTGGCGCCTGCGCCTGACAGATGCGGCGGAATGTCGGGATCCTCTATTTCGTTCTCGGAACAGGAGATAATGCGCACCCAGGGCTTGCGATTGGCCTTGGCGTAGCGCTTGATGGCGGGGAACAGGATAACATTGTCGACGCAGATGACGTCGGGCCTTACCTTGTCGAGCACGCCGGGCAGATCCTTCTCGGCCCATTTTGCCGTCTCGACGATCATGCTCCAGCAGTCCTTGACGTAGTTGTCGATCTGCTCGTAGGGCGTCTTGCGGAAATTCGGAATGTGGCCGTTGATGAAATCGACCCAGAACTTTGCCATCTGCTCCGGGGGCAGCGGTTCCGAGAGATTCACCGGATGAGCCTCGAAACCATAGCCCTTGTAGACGTCCAGAAAGCCCGGATCTGAGAGGAAGACCACCGTGTGGCCAAGCTTTTCGAGAGCCTGGCCGATACCCACGGAGTTGAGCGCCGGGCCGAAGGCGGCCTCCGGAAACAGCGCGATGACTTTCTTCGCCTTTCGGGCGGGGGTGGATTTTCCCGGCCTTGCTGCTGCCTTTGTAGCCTTCGCCATGTCGTTCTCCCTGTGGCCTTGTCTGCGGTGTTGGTCTCAATTTGCCGGAATGCGCCCGCGGTTCAGGCGCTGGGCGGCAAAGATCATCACAAAACTTGCCACCATGACAAGGCTTGCCATGGCGTTGATTTCAGGCGTCACGCCAAAGCGGATCATCGCATAGATCTGCATTGGCAACGTGGTGGAGGACTGGCCTGCCCCAGCCGTGAAGTAGGCGATGATGAACTCGTCAACCGACAGGGTGAAGGCGAGCAGCGCCCCGGCCAGAATTGACGGCCCGATCAACGGCAGCGTGATGCGCAGGAATGTAGCGAGGGCCGAAGCGCCAAGATCGCGCGAGACTTCATTGAGTGTCCAGTCGTAGGACCTGAGCCGGGCTCTGACGACGGCGCAGACAAAGGCCAGGTTGAACACCACATGCGCCATGATGATCGAGTGCAGCCCGAGCGTGAACTTGAGCAGCGTGAAGAAGGAGAGCAGGGCGATCGCCAGCACGATGTCAGGCACGATCATCGGGGCAAAGAGCAGGGACTCGCGGGCGGGTGAGGGTCTTGCACGCTCCACGCCCAGCGCCAGAAGTGTGCCCAGCACCGTGGCGATCGCCGTTGACCAGAAAGCCACGATGAGGGAATTCAAGGCTGCAGTGGTGATTTTTGGATTGGATGCCAGGGCCCCATACCAGTCCAGCGAGAAGCCGCCCCAGGCTGTGGGCATGCCGGACTTGTTGAATGACAGCACCATCAGCACCGCGATGGGCAGGTAGAGAAAGCCATAGACGGCGGCCAGCCAGGCGTTAAGCGCGCGCATCGCTACCTCGCGCCCGTTGTGCCGCCACGGACTGCGCAAACAGCAGCATCATCATCACGCCGATGAGGAGGGCAGAGAGGGCCGCTCCGAACGGCCAGTCCCGTGCGGAAAGGAACTGGTCATAGATGAGGTTGCCTACCATCTGGAACTTGCCGCCACCGAGCAGGTCCGGCGTCACGAAATTGCCGATCGACAGCACGAACACGAAGACTGCGCCAGCCGCTACTCCCGGCGCCGTCAGCGGCAGGGTAATGCGCAGGAAAGTCTGAACCGCACCTGCGCCAAGGTCACGCGAGGCCTCGGCGTAGGATGGATCGAGCCGCTGCAACGCCGAGTACACCGCCAGAATGACGAAGGGCGTGTAGCTGTAGACCAGGCCGAGAATGACGGCGGGCTTGTTGTAGAGAAGGCTCAGGGGCTCGCTGCGCAGCCCTGCACTGATCAGGGCGCTGTTGATTAGGCCGGCCGGATTCAGCAGCACAATCCAGGCATAGGTGCGGATGAGATAGTTGGTCCAGAATGGCAGGATGGCAATGAACAGCAGCGCGGTCTGCCGGTGTGCCGGCGCCCGCGCGATTGCATAGGCAGCAGGATAGCCGATCAGGAGTGCAATGAGCGTGGCGGCAAGCGCTACCAGGCCGCTGTCGAGGAAGATCGAAAGATAGAGCGGATCAAGGCTGCGGCGCAGATTGTCCAGGGTCGGCGCTGCCCAGTCGATGCCGCCATAGACCCCACGTTCGAAGAACATCAGCCCGAAGATGAGGGCGCAGGGCGCAACCATCAAAAGGCCGAGCCAGACAAGGCCCGGCGCCATCAGCAGCCACGAAGCGCGCTGCGGCGTCATGTTGCGGAAAGCCCTCTCCCGGGTGAGCCGGGAGAGGAAGATTCGGCAGTCACTTTGCGGCCATGATCTCTGATACGGTCTTCGAGAAGGCCTTCATGCCGTTCCCGAGATCGCGCAGCTGCTCGTATTTCAGCAGGTCGGCCGGGGGAATGGCCATGTTGGGGAAGCTTGTGAACAGCGCCTTGTCTACGGCCTCCATGCCAGCCTTGTTGGGCGACTTGTACATGATGTTCTCGACCACCCACTTGCCATTGTCGGCGTTGAGGACAAAGTCGATGAACTTGTGGGCGGCGTCCTGGTTCTTCGAGGCCTTGGTGATGACGATGGCATCCACCCACAGGTCCGAGCCTTCTTTCGGGATCACATACTTGATCTCTGGCTTTTCAGCGATGCCATAGTTGCACCAGCCGTCCCAGGCCTGCACAAGCGAGGCTTCCCCTGAGACCAGCTTCGAATAGAAGGTCGTGTCGTCATAGGCAAGCAGGTTACGCTTGGCCTCGATCAGCTGGTCACGGACCTTATCCAGGTCTGCCTGATCGGTGGTGTTGACCGACATGCCATTGGCCAGAAAGCCGGCAGCCATCAGCCAGCGGTCGGTCGAGAGCATGGTGATCTTGCCCTTGAGATCATCAGCTGGCTTGAGCAGGTCGTTCCAGCTTGACGGTTCTGTCTTGACGGTGTCGGAGCGGTAGCACAGGCCGGTTGTTCCCCATGTATAGGGAACTGAAAACACGTTGCCAGGATCATGCTTGAGCTGGGTGGCCTCGGGATAGAGGTTTGCCAGATTCGGCACCTTGGCATGATCGATGGGCGCGGCGAGACCAAGATTGTTGAGCGCCTCGGCGAAGGGCGAGGAGACGAAGAGCACGTCATAGCCCTCACCGCCCGAGGCCGTTACCTTGCCCATGATTTCCTCATTGGTGGCATGCACGGCGATCTCGAGGTCGATGCCGGTGGCGGCCTTGAATTTCTCCGCCATGTCCTTTGGCATGTAGCCATCCCAGTTCGAGATGACGAGTTTCTCCGCAACCGCCGATGACGCGCCGGGCAACAGCAGCGAGACGCCAAGCGCCAGAGCAAGCAGATATGAGTGCTTCATGATGTTTCCTCCTGAGTTCTGATCTTGTTTTCCTTGACACTAAGTGAATTCCGCAGGCGCGTCGAGACCCGGTAATGGCGTGACCGGCGCGATCTGGCCGTCAACTCTCGGACATGCCGGACGGACCTGGAAAATCCCATTTCTATCAAGAAGTTTGGACAGAACCGCCCGGACTGCCGGACCCCTTCCCTGCGCGTCGAGGCCGTGCTGATCTGTCAGCCGTAGAACTCCACCACACCGGTATCAATGTCGTAGGTCGCGTGGATCACCTTGAGCTTGCCTGTTGTCACAAGGCCTTTGACAGCCTCGCTTCTCGTGAGGATCGTCTCGGCATTGCGTCGGGCATTTTCAAGAACGGTATTGGCGACAAAGTCTCCCTGCCTGTCCATCATCTCCTCTGCCGCTGCAGCGATCTCGCCAACCAGCGGGCCGATGAAACCACCTGGTTTCTCACCATTTTGAACCATGTTGCATGCGGCTGTGACGGCGCCGCAGCGCTGGTGACCCATCACCACGACGAGTGATGATCCCAGATGCTCGGCGCCATATTCGATGGTTCCAAGCATGTCGTCGTCGGCAATGTTACCAGCATTGCGGCAAACGAAAACTTCCCCAAGGTTAAGGCCACCGAAGATGAGTTCGGGGACGACGCGGCTGTCTGAGCATGTCAGGATCGTCGCCCAAGGCGCCTGACCGGACTCCTCTTCCTTGCGATGTCTTGCCAGATCCTTCTCGCATTCCTCGGAAGAGGACCGATACTTTGCATTGCCTTCCTTCAGCTTTGCCAAGGCTTCATCTGGCCTCAAAGATGGCTTATGAAGGATGTTCGCCGCGGCGAAGCGTTCCGGGATCATGAGTGCCGTTGCCAGCGACAGAACCCCTAGTCCGGCAGTAAAATGGCGACGGTTTGGTGTCAGACAAAGCTTGCACAAGTCACGTCTCCTGAAATCTGTTTCACGTCAACGATAGGCCGAAGCCCGGCAGGGTCAAGCCCGAAGCCCTAGCTGACGTTCTAAGGCTTGGTTGGGGCATGATTGATGAGGGCAAATCTGGTCGTGCAGGCTTTGCAAGCTCTTGTCGGCCTGAGTCATCGTTGATCCATCTCGGGCATGTTCAGGCAAATGCGGTATCTGCGCTCAGCACGTCAAGCAGCAGCAGTCCCGACAAAAGACAATGCGTAGCCCATTTCGTGTCCGGCAGGCCTTGCATCATTGCAAGGGATGCCAGAGGAGGTTTTGTAGATCACGAACGACGCACACCCACGACGCCGACATGACAGCGGCAATGAATTCCACCTGCGACAAGAGGGTCGTCCGTCATATCCTTTTGCGAGCCAAGTCTCCCATCGAATTCATTTCCCCTGAGCACTGCTGTGATGCCAATGCGCGGCTCGCTCGACGGTGATGGCTCAACCACCTACATCATCTTCACTGCAGCCGCGATCCCACTCTATCGCCATCTGCAGATGGACTTATGCAACATCGCCTGCGTGTTCATTATGTCGAGTTCTGTCATGAATGACGTGCAATGGAGTGGTGCGACAGCGCGCGTTCTGAGGGCGTTGGAGCCCGTTGCTTTTGATCATCGTTCCGCTGATACCGGCAATGGCAGTTACCGCAGCATGGGTATTGTTCGTCGCATGGGGAATTGGACTCGAGTAGCGCCCACGGTTAGCCTTGCTGCCTTGGAACGTCATTGACGAGGACGCTAGCGGAACAGACCTGATCGCAGAGAGTCCGGCAAGCCACATGGAGGCGTGGCAGCCTCGACCGTTGTTGTTCAATTCCGCCTTTACGGTGGCACTGTTCGTTAGCCTGATCATGGATGTCCGGTTTTGCCAATTCTTGCCGAGAAAGGCTTGGTTGCGGTTTCTCAAATGCTGAAAACAGCCGTGCCACCCGTGTCGAACAGCAGGTGCATCTGCTCAGTTTGTTGAAGTCTTTTTTCTTTTTTTGCGGGTTGGCCACTCGGTATCGGACTCCTTGAACTCATGAAAGCCATGCTCACATGGGCGATCGGCGCCTGTGCGGTGTTCCTCCTTGTCAGCGTGGTGGTAGGCTTGATTGTGTTTTCGGCAACGCTGGCCGGATCATGATTGAAGAGTGCTTTGGCTCGTGGTGGGTTCGTTATGTCTTGCAAAATTTGACTGTCAGATTCATGTCCCAGTCGAGATCATTGATACTGTGAGGTGTGGTCCCTGAACTGGAATAAGGACATGGCTCAGCCTTGGCAGGTGCATGTTGCAGATAGATCAAGTGATATCGGAAACGGAAGAGTGCATGGGTAGTTGCCCGTGACACTGTGTTTATGGGACGTCCTTGGTGAGATTTGGCTTGGGCAGAAAGTGGTGCAGTTACTCTGATTTGTGAAGGCTTGGTACTGGTCGAATCGGGGTATGTCTGGTGGATATCCGCTCACGTTCAAGTATTGAGCCCTGTCCCAGTAGTGAAATCCAGGCGAGTTAACAAAACACGTTTCAAGTGCCCCTCGCTCTGGATGCGGGCAAACACATAATGGTCATTGAAGGCTGAGTGGCAACCATATCGTCGAAACCTTGCCCATCTAAGATTGATTAGAAACGGGTGCATCGCTCTCGAAGAACGACCAGAGATCTTCATCGAAAGTGTATTCGTCAAGAATGGCAGGTTCTATTTCCTGCCGCCATTCTTCTGAACCATAATACTGTTTATAGTGAGAGAGAGACTTTGTGTGATCCTTTGTAGATCTTGTAAATTCTGAAAAGATGACCGCTGGATTGTCCAAATATGGTCTGAGCTGGAAAAAACAAGTCTCCTGGCGCTGAATTAACTTTTCAAAGTGAAGAATCGTGAAGCTCCTGTTTGCGCCCAGCAAACGGTAGATGAATGATCTGTATGACTGAAGTTTGAATTTGTAGAGGTCGATTGGCTTGCACCATTCATACGCCAGATTGTCTCGTCCAAGAGTTTTCCACGACATGGAATAGAATGCCTCAAAACTTTGGGGCCGCTCAACCAGGATATGATAGGGAGACTTGAACAATGAAAGAACCCAGGAAAGTGGATTTCGGACGATGAATACGTAGTGGGTATCCGCAGGAATATCATACAAATCGAAGTTGGTGGCGGTATGCTTCCACTGGTGATTGATGCTCTGATCCTTGAACGCATGGTCGATCTCGGATTCAATCATATGCACGCTGCAGCCATTCCGCCTCATTCGTGCAACATGTTTAGCTGTTTCTGTATTCAGCTCGGGTATCGTGCCTGGCAAGAGTCGTGATGCGCTATTGGCACCTATCATGGCTGCCAAGGCATTCGTGCCAGAATTGCGCTCGCCAAAGATCTTTATCTGCATCTAGCGGTCCAAAAATCTACGTGGCTCTGATGAGTGCGCGGCTCGGGCGGTTTCTGGGCCGAAGATAATAATACCTTCGTTCAAATAGGCAACTTCATCATGGGGTGCCTTCAGTCTGTGAAATGTTCGTGTTGGATTGGATGTCTTTTGGGAGGTCGTGATGGCAAGGATGATGCCGCCGAACTGCGCCGTCATGTGTGATCATGACGACCTGACGATACGATCCTTGGTTGGTTTATAGATCTTCCCTGAGAGCTTCGTAAGGTGCCTTTCCATTGAAGGCGCCGTGGGGTCTTGAGAGATTATAGAACCGCTCCCAGTGGGTGAGCATTTCCTCGAGATCGACATCATCCTTGTAGGTGAGGAGTTGGTAGAACTCCTCTTGGTCAGTTCGATGCGAACGCTCGACCTTGCCGTTGAGTTGATATGACCGAGGCTCGATTTAAGCATGGCGGATGCCCTGGTCTTCGACGTGCCAGTGGAACTCGTGCCTATTGTCCGTCCTCACCTCCCGGATGCGGAACGGGAAGCTCTTGATGACGTAGTCGAGGAAATCGATGGCGTTGGTCTGGGTGTGCCTGCTGTAGATCTTGAGGGACCTGACGCGCGTGGCGTCGTCGATAGCGGTGTACTGATAGCGTTTGATCGACTTCCCATCTTTTCCATGGAAAATCAGGAACTTGACGTCAACCTGTATCTGATGGCCCGGCACCTGTTGCTGGTAGCGGGTGGTATGGACCTTGCGGAGCCTCGTACCTCGTGGGAGCCGGTTCAGGCCATTGCGCTTGAGGATGCGGGATACGCCGGCTCCGGAGATCTTGATGTCGTGGTAGCGCGCCAGATACCAAACGATGCGCAT
>NZ_JBIIDX010000145.1:0-8697 GCF_044238155.1 Aestuariivirga sp.
ATGCGGATCACGAAAAGAGTTCTGTTGGACGCTTTCATTGCCTTGACAGCTTCCATCTTGATCGGCGGCGGAGCATGGGCGGTCGGTGTGCCGCTCGGCTTCCCTTACAATGGTGAACCAGACGAGGGTCAACCGGCAGCCAAGCGGCCGGCTCTGACAGAGAAATCAATCACATTTGGTGTTTATGATCCTCACGGCGACTTTAGCGGCGAGAGCAATGTTGCAATCGAACACATCTTTCTGACCTGGGAAGATGTTGATCTGTCGACCCTGCCCATCGTGGACGCCTACGTACACAGGCGGGGACGCACACTCATGATAACCGTTGAGCCGTGGTCGTGGGCTTCTAACTGGAACATGAACTCAAACGAGCTGCTGGAGGGCATAAAGGCTGGGGACTACGACGCCAACATCGCCACAGTGTGCTCATCCATTGCGCGCTTGAATAGTCCCATCAGCATTCGATGGGCGCAAGAAATGGAGGATGCGGTTGGAAAGTTCATATGGGCAGTATGGACTCCAGAGGATTATGTTTCAGCTTACCGTCATTTCGTCACCGAATGCCGCAAGCATCTTCCGGATGCAGATTATGTTTGGTCGCCCAAGGGTGGCTCGTCCCTTGCGAAATACTATCCGGGCAATGACTATGTAGATGTGATCGGATTGTCGGTTTTCGGCTATCAGCCCTATGACAAGCGAAATTTCGGTGGTGAAAGGACCTTTGAACAGGCGCTCGAACCCGGATATCGTCTGGTGAGCGGGTTCGGCAAGCCTATCATTGTGGCGGAACTGGGCTACGAGGGCGATGAGGAATACGTCAGCCGATGGGCCAAATCGGTGGCGGCGCCACACCCCGAATTCCCGAAACTGACAGCCATCGTCTACTTCAATGACAAGGAAGTCTTTGCCTGGCCTCAGGGCTTTGGCTATCCGAACTGGCGCATAGGCAATCCAAAGGTTTCAAATCGGGATTGATGGCTAGAGCGGTTTTCGTTCAACATACCCGGCGGCTGTGAAGTAGTTTTCAGCGTGCTGGGCCGTGACGATGGGAAGCAGAGCCCCGATCGCCGACCATAGTTCCTCCTGTGTTCGCTCTGCAGCTTTGCGCAAGTGAGCCTTGAGTTGCGAGAAGGCTTTTTCGATTGGGTTGAAATCGGGGCTGTAAGGCGGCAGATAGCGCAGCTTGGCACCGGCAGCCTCGATGGCTGTCCGTACAGCCATGCCCTTGTGGGAGCCGAGGTTGTCCATCATGACGATGTCGCCCTTTCGCAGTGTCGGCACGAGAACCTGTTGGACGTAGGCCTCGAACGCTTCGCCGTTGATGGGGCCGTCGAGCACCAGCGGTGTGACGATGCCGGTCGTGCGCAGGCCGGCCACGAAAGTCGTCGTTTTCCAATGTCCATGCGGCACGCCCATGCGCAGCCGCTCGCCCCGCGCACAGCGGCCCCGGCGGCGAGCCATATTCGTCGATGTCCAGGTTTCATCGATGAAGACGAGACGTTCGGGGTCGAGATCGAGCTGGCGGTCGAACCAGTCCTGCCGGCGCTTCAGGATGTCCCGCCGATCCTGCTCTGTCGCGTGCGCGGTCTTTTTTTCCACGTCATTCCGTGTCGGTCGAAGAACCGCCACAACGGCTGAGAAGTGGCGACCGCTCTTGCTGGCGATCAGCGCCCGCTGAGGATCCGGCTGGCGCTTGAAGCTGCGCAGGTAGATCTCGATCTCAGCCTTGAGCTGACTGTTCACCAGCACCGTGCGCCCCCGGCTGCCCTTGGTCTGCTCGGGCCTTAGCTGGATCTCTTCGCGCACCTGCGCATCAGGGCCCAAGACGTCGTCCACCGATAGCGCTGCGATCTCCCCAACCCGCATCCCGCCCAGCCAGCTCAGCATCATCATGCAGCGGTTCCTGGGACCCAACCCGCCGGGACCGCAGCGTCTCAGCATCCGCTTCATGTCCTGATCGCTCATGATCAGCCCCCATCGAGTGGCCCGGGTTGAATGTTAGTGCATGGACGGCCTCGGCGCCAGCGCGGGCGGCGAAGCCGGTTGGGGTAGCGCAGCCGCCCGCGCGGATTGCGGAATGAAGACCTCCGGAGCTGGGGGCCGGTAGCCCAGGGATCCATGAGGGCGCAATGTGTTGTAGAAGCGCCGCCAGCTTTCCACGATGACCCGGGCTTCTGCGAGCGTGTAGAAGATCTCACCATCGAGCAGCTCGTCCCGGATGCGGGCATTGAAGCTCTCAATGTAGCCATTCTCCCACGGGCTCCCTGGAGCGATGTAGGCGGTCTTTGCGCCGACGGCGGCGATCCAGTCCTGGACGGCTTTCGCAACGAACTCGGGGCCGTGGTCGGACCGTATGTGCTCCGGCACGCCCCGGAGGATGAAGAGATCGGACAGAACGTCGATGACATCAATCGATTTGAGCTTCCGGTCGATCCTGATTGCCAGGCACTCCAGCGTGAACTCGTCGACCACGTTCAACATCCGGTACTTTCTCCCATCATGGGTGCGGTCCTCGAGGAAGTCATAGGACCAGACGTGATTTGGCCGTTCCGCCCGAAGCCGGATGCAGGAACCGTCGCTCTGCCAGATGCGGCTGCGCTTGGGCTGCCGCGGTGGAACCTTCAGACCCTCCTGCCGCCAGATCCGTTCCACCCGCTTGTCGTTGACCAGCCAACCCGACGTGTTCCTCAGCATGGCGGCAATCTTACGGTAGCCCAGCCGGCCGTGCTCCCGGGCCAAGGCCACCAGGTCATCGGTCAGGCGCTCTTCATCTTCACGGCCCCGCGGAGCCTTGCGCTGTGTCGACCGGTGCTGGCCGAGCGCCGTACAGGCTCGCCGCTCGGAGATCGACAGAGCTTGCCGGACGTGCGCGATGCACGCCCGGCGCCGCGCGGGGCTCAGTAGTTTCCCCGTGCCGCTTCCTTCAGGATGAGCTTGTCCAGGGTGAGGTCGGAAACCGCCTTCCGGAGCCTGGCATTCTCGAGCTCCAGCTCCTTCAGCCGCTTCACCTGGTCCAGCTTCAGACCGCCGTATTCCTGCCGCCAGCGATAGTACGTCACTTCGGTCACGCCGATCTGCCGGACCGCCTCCGCAGTCGCAACCCCTTGCGAAACAAGGACATCGACCTGCCGCAGCTTGGCGACGATCTCTTCAGGCGTGTGCTTCTTCCTTGGCATGTTCTGATCCTCCTTGATGCCATAAGACATACCTCAAGTCGGACCACTTCTGTGGGGGTGGATCAAACCACGGTGGTAAATTTCAAACTGATGGTGCTGCAGTCCGGAAAGCGGCTGCAGCTTAATAGGGAACACGGTGCGGAAGACCCCAGAGGGACCAAATCCGTGGCTGCCCACGCAACTGTCAGCGGATAGGTTCTCCGCAACGGCCACTGGCCCCACGGGGCCGGGAAGGCGCGGAGAACCGACGACCCGCGAGCCAGGATACCTGCCATCGGCAACCGGTGCATGACGCACCACACATCAACCGAACTGCACGATGGGTGCAGGCAGGAAACACCATGCATATCGAACCCGGCCTCGTCGATGGGGCCAAGATCGTCCTCAGCTATGCCACGGCCGCTGCCTCCCTCGGCATTGCCGCCAAGCTCGCCGCCGACACTGTGAGGGACAGCGGCATTACCGCGCTTGCCCTGCGCTCGGCTATTGCCACCGTGCTCGTGTTCAGCTTCTTCGAACTGCTGCCGCACCATCCCGTGGGCGTGAGCGAGGTTCACCTCATCCTCGGCTCCACGCTCTTCCTGATCTTCGGGGCAGGGCCCGCAGCCATCGGGCTTGCGCTCGGGCTTCTCATCCAGGGGCTGTTCTTCGCGCCCTTCGACCTGCCCCAATACGGCATGAACGTGACAACGCTTCTGGTGCCGCTCTACGGCGTGAGTCTGCTGGCAAAGCGCATCATCCCGGCCAACTCGCCCTATGTGGAACTGAAATATGGCCAAGCCCTCGCGCTCTCCAGCGCCTATCAGGGTGGCATCGTCGCCTGGGTGGCCTTCTGGGCGATTTACGGCCATGGCTTTGAAGCGTCCAATCTCGCGAGCATCGTCACGTTCGGCGCTGCCTACATGACGGTCGTCCTCATCGAACCGCTGGCTGACCTCGGCGTGCTGGCAACCGCGAAGCTGCTCCGCCAGTTGAAGGGGTCGCGGCTCGTCCAGCAGCGGGTCTATTCCGCGGCCGCATGAGTGCCGCAGCACAAAAAGGAAACGAGATCAGTGAAGGCGGTGCGTTCGCGCGCCGCCTCTTTTTCTATCCTTCGATCCAGTTGGCGACATGAGCAGCCTTGAACTTCGGACCTGAGCCAACCTTTTGTGATGCCGCTGTTGGACAGAACTCGGTTCGTCCTGATGGGGAAGGAAATCTCGTATGAAGCTTGATGTGCACATTCTCTGCCTGGCGGGAAGGAGCGCAGCCCTGCGCAAACGCTCCTAATTGGCAATTTCCACAATCTTACCGATAGCTTTGCTCTATCCTGCAGAGAGAGTTTGCGCCCAGCACCTCTCCCTCCGCCACTTAGCCCTACGGCAAATCTCTCTCCTCGAAATTTGAGCGGTGAGAATCCCCAGTAATTGCGGGCTTCTTCGCGCGGAGCTCCTGACTGCGGAAACGGCAGGCGGGCCGGATTTCGTCTTTCTCGGCCCCACGTTCTCCAAAGCTCCTGACTGCCCGGGAAAGTACGGTGGCGATAAAGCATTGAAATGTATTGTAGAATTATCGAGCGTATTGCTAGGGTTGGGGACAACAAGCGGTCACCGAGAGGGGCTACGAGCGAACTGCGCGACTTTGTCAGGTATGGCGATCAACTGGAGTTGTCTGCTCCTGACATGGCGCCAGGGGGTAATCCCCCCGTTTTTGGAGGGGGTTCGGCGTAGAACTCACCCGGAGGGTTGCACTTCCATTTGCCGCCTCAGTTTCTGAGCGGGCGTAATTCCGCCGAGCGCCATGTTGGGGCGCTCATTGTTGTAAGTCCAGAGCCATTCAGTAGCCGTGTCCTTCACCTCCTCGATCGTTCGAAACAGATATTGTCCGAGCCACTCGTGCCGGACGGTTCGATTGTAGCGCTCGATGTACGCATTCTGCTGGGGCTTGCCGGGCTGGATATGCTGTATGGCAATTCCTCGCTTCTCAGCCCACGACAGGAGCGTGCCGCTGATCAGTTCGGGGCCATTGTCCACCCGAATGGCCAGGGGTTGGCCTCGCCACTCGATGATGCGATCCAATGTGCGCGTCACTCGCTCCGCCGGTAGCGAGAAGTCCGCTTCGATGCCCAACCCTTCACGGTTGAAGTCGTCCAGTACATTCAGCAACCGAAAGCCCCTCGCATCCTCCAGCCGGTCCGCCATGAAGTCGACAGACCACGTGACGTTTGGCTCGGCTGGAACTGCGAGCTCCTCGGGCTTTTCCCGCTTCAGGCGCTTGCGCGGCTTAATCCTCAGGTTGAGCTCGAGTTCGCGGTAGATCCGGTACACCCGCTTATGGTTCCAGAGATAACCCTTCACATTGCGGAGATGCAGGTAGCAGAGACCAAACCCCCAGGTGCGATGCGCCCGGGTAAGGCCGATCAGCAAGTCGCCAACCCGCTCGTTCTCGGACTTAAGCTTCGGTTCATAGCGGTAGCAGCGCTCGCTCACGCCAAAGGTCCGGCATGCGAGTGCAATGCTGACGCCCTTCTGCGCCACAGCTTCCACGGCCATCTCCCGGCGCTGGGATGGCCTGGTTATTTTCGGCCGAGCGCCTCCTTCAGAAGCTCGTTCTGCATGCTCAACTCGGCGAACATCTTCTTCAGACGCCTGTTCTCTTCCTGGATGGACTTCATCTCAGTCACCATGGAGGCATCCATGCCTCCGAACTTCGAGCGCCAACCGTAAAACGTTGCGGTGCTGATCCCGTGCTCCCGGCAAAGGTCCGGGATCGGAACCCCGCCTTCCGCCTGGCGCAGAACCGCGATGATCTGGGCCTCGGTAAATCTACTCTTCTTCATTCGAACCTCCTCGTTGACGTTACCGAGAAAATTCTACTTCCGAACCCCCTCCAAAAACGGGGGGATTACCAGGGCGGTGACGTGTAAGAGGCTGCCCAGCCGTAATCTTTGGGCGGCATATGTTTTCGATGGGGATACAAGTCTTATTCTGAGGCCAATCCGGGCGACCGTCCATCATTTCAGAGGAATAAGTGGTAGTCCCATCACGGCCTGCGCGAAGATGGCGAAGGTCAACGTGCAATAAAGAAGCGCCCCGAGCTGCACAGATCGTACAGGTGCTCGCACGCCTCGGAGATCCAGCCAGAGCCCCAGAAGAGGCAATACCTGCATAGCGTGAAGGGCGAAAAAATGCGCGGCCCGCAGATCGCCAGTAACACCTGACCAGCCGAACAGCGGAAGTACGGCAGCTCCCGCGGGATGCGGGCCTACGAAGTGACCGCCGTTGGCGCTAAGATATCCAGCCGTGATCATCGTCAGTACAAAGCTGGTCACGAAACCAACGACAATGCCTTCCCGAAGGCCTACACCCAAATTTGCGGAAGGATCGGACTTGACGAGCCATCCGATCAGTCCAATGCACACAACCAGTGATACTGCGCCGCCTGCCATGACGACCTCGTACATCATGCGGTTGAACGGCGTCGCCACGTTGAAGTGTGATGGTTCGGCCAAGGCGGCCTGATAGGTTATATATGCCATTTCCGATAGGAAGGCCGCAGCCATCACCCAGCCGATGATGCGCAGTGGCCAACCCTCGCGTACCTTCCCGGATAGCCGCGGCTCAATGAGGGCGATCGTACCGAAGAGAACGACAAAGCTGAGCGAGAACTTCAGCGGCTTCATCCACACGGCAGCGCCGTCAACCTGCCGAGCGTCGACAAGGGCCCAAGCCATGCCCAGTCCCACAAAGATGATGGAGACTACCGTGAGCGTCCAGAACGGGGATGGCGCCTCGGCACGGATCGCGTGAGGGTTCGTGTCAAGCAGTGTCATCTTGTGCGCCTCTTGGATAATCGGCGAAACGGGGTAGGCTGAAGCGAAGTCCCAGTTCAGTGAGCGCCGCGATCAAGAAGCCGAACGGCCCGAACATGAAGATCGTCGCAAGGATCGGGCCCTGCACAAGCCGGTTGATACCGGCGCGATCCATTCTCGCGGCCATGACGGCACCGACGAATAGGTCAAAAGCCAGGAAATGTACCCAGCCGCCAAGCAGTGCCCACTTGTCGGACATGAGTTGAGCGACAGAGGAGAGGCTGTCGTATCCCCCTCCGACACCGGCAAAGCGGCTCAGGACAATAAGGCTGTAGAGTAGCGAAAGACCTGCCGGGATGATCCAGAGCGGGAGGGCATTGAACCAGGGAAAACGGCGCGGCCCGAGGATGAGCAATGCCCACCCGACCATCGCTGTGGTGTTGGCGTGAGAGAACAAGACCTCGGGCGACACCCATATCTCCACTGGAAATTTCCACTGTCCATATAAAGACAGAACAAGCTTGTGCTGTCCACATGAAAAATTTACACTGGAAACATTGAGGTGCGGGAATGTCTCTTGAAAGCGGAAAAAAGATACCATCACGGGGACCTGAAGGCAGCGTTGATTGAAGCTGGCTTGGCAGAACTTGAGGAAAAGGGGTTGGCGCAGCTGTCGCTGCGATCCATCGCGGCGCGCGTGGGCGTTAGCCATACGGCGCCCAAAAACCACTTTGACGGATTGCGCGGACTGTTGACCGCGATCGCGGCGGAAGGATTTCGCCGTCATGCGAGAGCCATGCGCGAAGGTGTCGAAGGGGAACCCCCCGGCAAGTCCAGGCTCACTGCCGCCTGTAACGGCTACCTGCGCTTCGCGCTGGAGAATCCCGAACTTTTCAAGCTCATGTTCTCCGCAACGCTATGCAATGTCGAGGATCCCGATCTAAAGAGCGCGGCATGCGGCAGCTACGAGGTCTTGCGTGGCATAGCCCATGGACTCCACTGGGACAAGGCACGGGAACGCGGCCATCCCTGTCGCACCGAATGGATGCTTTGGAGCCTGGTCCACGGCTATGCCACACTTCTCATCGAGGGGCAGATCCGCAGGAACGAAGATGGATCGCCGATCTTTGATATGGCAGGGCTGATGCCCGACTTCGGTTATATCGCCGAAGACGCAAAACCATCTCATGAATAATAACTCGGGCTGGCAAGACAAAGGCGGACCTCTGGCCGTAACGATATCAGTTGCCGGCGGCGTCAAGGCAGAGTTGGGAGCTTTCGGAAGCATCAATGGCGTCGAGTCGGATGCGCTCGCCGCGGATCTCGATGGTGTCACCATCAATGACCGAAGCGGAACCCTGAATCACTGGCGCGCTCTCGGCGCGCACGACACAGGCGAAAAGAGCGCTTGCCAGTAAAATGGCCCGATACTTTTAGCCTTACCATCCGTATCCGTCCCTTGGATCGATGAAATGCATCAACGGCGGCAGCCCTCCAGATCGGATCAAGCGTCAGCACTCGGGCGCGCAGTAGACCTTGTATAGTGTTTCCAGCATGGTCTTCACTTCGGTGCTGGCCAGGCTGTAGTAGATCGTCTGGCCATCGCGGCGGGTCGAGACAAGGCGGAGGGCGCGCATCTTTCCAAGGTGTTGCGACAAGGCGGCAGGTGACAGCTGCACGATCTCAGCCAGTTCGCCGACCGATTTCTCACCGCCTAATAGCGTGCACATG
>NZ_JBIIDX010000146.1:0-8686 GCF_044238155.1 Aestuariivirga sp.
TTGAGCACCTTCAGGGTTTTCTCGGCCACCTCGGCACGACCGGCCTGTCGTGGACACTTCTTGCCGGAGATCACCATGTTCGGCTTAAGCACGATGCCCTCAAGCGCCACGCGCGCGTGATAAAGCTTTTGGAAGGTTTCCTTCAGGGCCCATTCCGTGGCCTCGGCGCAGCGGTCGATGTCATGTGCGCCATCCATCAACACCTCTGGCTCAACGATCGGGACGATTCCACCCGCCTGGCAGATCGCGGCATAGCGGGCCAGCGCCTGCGCATTGGCGTTGATCGCATTGTAGCTGGGAATCTGATCATTGACATCGATCACCGCCCGCCACTTGGCGAATTCGGCACCAAGCCTGGCATATTCGGCAACACGGTCGGCGAGTCCATCGAGTCCTTCTGTCACGGTCTCGCCGGGCGAGAAGGGCAGGGGCTTTGGGCCCTTGTCCATCTTGATGCCAGGCACAGCGCCCGCCTGCTTGATCAGCGTCACGAGTGCCGTGCCGTCAGCGGCCGTCTGGCGCAGTGTCTCGTCGAACAGGATCACGCCTGAAATGCATGATTTCATCGCGTCGGCGGAACGGAACAACATCTCACGGTAGTCGCGGCGATTGGTCTCGGTTGAGTCGAGTTTGATCGACTCAAACCGCTTCGTGATCGATGCCGTTGATTCATCTGCAGCCAGAATGCCCTTGCCGGGCGCCACCATGCGGTTGGCTATGGCGTTGAGCGTGTCGATGGTCATGATCTTGCCTCCAATGCCTTGACGCCGGGCAGCGGTTTTCCCTCGAGCCATTCAAGGAAGGCGCCTCCGGCGGTTGAAACATACGAAAAATCCTGGCTGACGCCGGCCTGGTTGAGGGCCGCGACCGTATCCCCGCCGCCCGCCACCGACACGAGTTTGCCAGCTCTGGTGCGCTGGGCTGCATGCCGGGCCGCTTCCACGGTCGCCCGGTCGAACGGTGGGGTTTCGAACGCACCCAGCGGGCCGTTCCAGACCAGCGTGTGTGCGTCGTCTATCGCCGCGCGAATTCGATCGGACGAAACTGGGCCAACATCGAGGATCATGCCATCGGCCGGTATGGCGTCAACCCCATAGTCCGCAGCCTCCGCCCCTGCCTTGAACTCCTTCGCGACGATGCCGTCGACAGGCAGGATGACGGCACATCCTGCGTGTTCCGCCTGCTGAAGGATCTTCCGCGCGGTGTCCGTCATGTCGCGCTCGGCAAGCGACTTGCCGATACCGTGCCCCTGCGCCAGCAGAAAGGTGTTGGCCATCGCGCCGCCAATTACCAGCGCGTCAACCTTGCTCGCGAGATTGCCGAGCAGCTCGAGCTTGGTTGAAACCTTTGCACCGCCCACGATTGCGATCACCGGTCTCTTGGGCGTTTCCAGAGCGAGGTTGAGCGCCCGCAGTTCGGCCTCCATGCTGCGTCCGGCATAGGCAGGCAGCAAATGGGCGATGCCTTCGGTCGAGCTGTGGGCCCGATGGGCTGCTGAGAACGCATCATTGACATAGATGTCGCCAAGGCCTGCCAGGAGCCGAGAGAAGCCTTGGTCATTCTTCTCTTCGCCAGCGTGGTAGCGGGTGTTTTCCATCAACACGCATTCACCGGGCTTCACGTCCACCGTTGGCGCTTGCTGCCAGTCGGTGAAGACAAAGCGAACCGGCCGGCTGAGGCGTGCTTCCAGAGCGGCTGCCACCGGTTTCAGCGACATCTCAGGAATCACCTTGCCCTTGGGCCGGTCGAAGTGGGCCAGCACGATGAGCGCGCCGCCCTTGTTCATGATCTCGCGCAGGGTTGGCACAACGCGGTCGATGCGGGTTGTGTCCGTCACCACGCCGTTGCTCACCGGCACGTTGAGGTCAACCCGGCACAGCACGCGCTTGCCGGAGAGATTGACGTCGTCGAGTGTGCGAAACGCAGGCATCGTCCCGTCTCCCTCAGACCGCCGCCTTGACGGCAGCCTCTGGCGTGATGCCAAAGTGCTTGTAGAGAAGCTCGGCGGGCCCCGAAGCGCCGAAGTCAGTCATGCCGATAAAATGGCCATCCGCACCAATGAAGCGGTCCCAGCCCTGACGTACGCCCGCTTCTATGGCAATGCGGATCGTTTCGTGCCCCAGGATCCTGGCCTGGTAGGCAGAATCTTGCTGCGCGAAACGCTCCATCGACGGAACCGAGACAACCCGCGCAGGCCTGCCTGCGGCATCGAGGCTGGTCTTTGCAGACAGCGCGATTTCAACTTCCGAGCCTGAGGCAAAGATCACCACCTGCGACTTGCCCGCCGCCGGTGCAATTTCATAAGCGCCAAGTCCGCAAAGATTGTCTGCCGACCATGAGAGGCGGGCAGGCTTCAGCTTTTGGCGCGTCAGGGCCAGCACAGAAGGCCGGGTCTCGTCCCTGAGTGCCAGTTCCCAGCATTCGGCGGTTTCGATGGCGTCGCATGGCCGGTAAACGGCGAGATTGGGAATGACGCGCAACGCGGCAAGGTGCTCCACTGGCTGGTGCGTGGGACCGTCTTCGCCAAGTCCGATCGAGTCATGGGTCATGACGTAGATCACCCGCTGGCCCATCAGGGCCGAGAGCCGGATCGACGGCCTGCAGTAGTCCGTGAACACAAGGAATGTGCCGCCATAGGGAATGACACCGCCATGCAGTGCCATGCCGTTCATGGCGGCTGCCATGCCATGCTCGCGTATGCCGTAGTAGATGTAGCGGCCGCCATAGTCGGCCGCAGTGAAAGCCTTGAGCTCTTTTGACTTGGTGTTGTTCGAGCCCGTCAGGTCTGCCGAGCCGCCCACCGTGTCGGGAAGCGCCGCGTTGATCACGTCCAGCGTGTTCTGCGAGGCATTGCGCGTGGCCAGCGTCGGCGGTGCCTTGGCCAGCTCTTGCTTGTATGCGGTCAGGGCGGCATCGAAGCTGGCCGGGAGCGTGCCTTTGGTCCGGCGTTCGAACTCGGCGCGGTGCGGTGACGCAGCGAGCCGCGCGCTCCAGGCAGACCGGGCTTCGGCGCCGCGCGCGCCTGCCTTGCGCCAGGCATCCATGAGGTCATTGGGAATGATGAAGGGCTCGTGGATCCAGCCCAGCGCCTTGCGTGCCCCCGCGATTTCATCTGGCCCCAGGGGAGAGCCATGGCAGCCCGCCGTACCCGCCTTTGTCGGGGCCCCGAAACCGATCACGGTCTTGCAGGCGATGAGGACTGGCCGGTCGGCGGATTGCGCAGCCGAGAGCGCAGCGGCGATCTCGCCGGGATTGTGCCCGTCACAGGCCGACACCGTCCACCCGCTCGCGGCGAAGCGGGCGAGCTGGTTGGTGGAATCGGTCATGGCGATCTTGCCATCGATGGAGATGCCGTTGTCATCCCACAGCACGATGAGATTGCGCAGCTTGAGATGCCCTGCGAGGCTGATCGCTTCCTGGCTGATACCTTCCATGAGGCAGCCGTCGCCGGCAAGCACATAGGTCTTGTGATTGACCAGCCCATCGCCGAACACCGCGTTAAGATGACGTTCGGCAATGGCGAAGCCGACTGCATTGCCGATGCCTTGGCCCAGTGGGCCGGTGGTGGTTTCGATGCCGGGCGCGTGGCCGAATTCCGGGTGACCGGCCGTCTTGGCTCCCAGTTGCCGGAAATTCTTGAGGTCTTCGAGCGTCATGCCGCTGTAGCCCAGAAGGTGGAGCAGCGAATAGATCAGCATCGAGCCATGACCTGCCGAAAGGATGAAGCGGTCACGGTCCGGCCAGTTCGGCTCGGCGGCATCGAATTTCAGGAATTGCGTGAACAGAACCGTCGCGACGTCCGCGGCACCCATGGGCAGGCCGGGATGACCGGAATTGGCCTTCTGCACTGCATCCATGCTCAGAGCGCGGATGGCATTGGCCATGAGACGGGTCTGCTCCGGGGAATAGGCGGTCATGCGCTGATCCTTGTGGCTCAATGTGGCTCTGACGCGGGAATTTGGCTCCTGATAGCGCCTTGGGGCCGGGAGTCAATTGGAACCGTGGCGCTACGGAGACTGGATCAGGGTCGTTGCGAAACGGCAGGTCCCGGTTTAATGTTGCCGGGGAATCGACGCAGAAATTCTTCAGTCTTGCCAGAGGCTTTGAGGATGGGGATTGATAAACTGGATGAAGCAATCGAGCGCTTCGAGGGGGCGATGAGCCAGATCGAGGACCGGGTTGCCGCGCGTCTGGCGGCGGATGGCCGCTTTGGAGAGATCGAAAATGAGGTCGAATCCCTGCGCCGGGAGCGAGCCAGGCTGGAGCATGAGCTTGGGTTTCTGCGCAGCAAGGCGGGGGCTCTGGCTGAAAGCAGCAAGAGTGCTGCAGGCAAGATCGACGCCGCAATGTCGCGCATCCGGGCAGTGCTGCACTCCGGCGTGGCGGAGTAGTCCATGGCGCATGTGATCGTACAGGTGAACGGCCGCCCCTACACGATGCAGTGCCAGGAGGGCGAGGAAAACCATTTGCGCGAACTGGCCGAGCTGCTCGATGGCGAAGTGCAGCGGGTCAAGGCGAATGTCGGCTCGGTCGGCGACATCCGCATGCTGGTGATGGCGGGCCTGATGGTGGCTGATCGGCTTTCGGAGGCGATTGCGAAGCTTCAGACACTCGAGGAACAGGTGGCAGGCCTTCGCGAGGCGCGCACCGTTGCCCAGGCCGAGTCTGCGGAGTTGCAGGCCCGGTTCGGAGAGCGTCTCATGGCTGCCAGCGAGCGGCTGGAGAAACTGGCCCAGTCGCTGAAGTAAAGCTGTCGCACCGATGGACTCTGCCGCGCTGCATCCCTAAATAGGCAGGTGGCGGGCTGCCCGGTGCGTGGGATGACATATTTTCCCTGGGGCCTATGCGATTCTGAATGGGAGCTGTCCCTTGGCTTGGCCGTGGCCTTGCCTATACGGCGCCCACCTACAACTGTAGGGACCCGGGATCGTCAGTCTCTCACGGCCTATGGTGGCTCGCCTCGCCTGTTCAGCGGCTGGGAGGATCATGGACATCGCCGAGGAGAAGCGGCTGGCTCGCCAGGTGGCTGCCAAGCGCCGGGCTGAGGCGCATGCCCAGCTGATGGAGACGGCAGGGTCCAGCCTCGCGCTGCGAGGCCTTCCGGTGGCGGCCGGCGCTGCCCGCACGGTCTCGGGCTTCATTCCCTACAAGAGCGAGATTGACACGGTGCCGCTGCTGGCGCGGCTCAGCCGTGAAGGCTGGCGCACCTGTCTTCCGGTGGTGATCGGCGCTGATCAGCCGCTGCTGTTTCGCGCCTGGACGCCGGGCGAAACGCTTGCGCCCGGCGTGTGGGACATTCCCATTCCGCCTGAAACCGCCGCCGAAGTTCTGCCCGATGTGCTCCTCGTGCCGATGCTGGCCTTTGACCGGCAGGGCTACCGCCTCGGCTATGGCGGCGGCTTTTATGACCGCACGCTGGAGAAGCTCCGCGCCTTCAGGAGGGTTTGGGCGGTGGGTGTCGCCTATGCCGCGCAGGAGGTGGAAGCCGTGCCGCGCGGGGATCATGACGCGCCGCTGGATTATGTGATGACCGAGCAGGAGACATTCGCGTGCGGCTGATCTTTCTGGGTGACGTGGTCGGACGCAGCGGGCGCGAGGCCGTCGCTCAGCACCTTCCCGGTTTGCGTTCCCGCTATCGGCCGGATCTGGTGGTGGTGAATGGTGAGAATGCCGCCCACGGCTTCGGCATCACCGAAGAGATATTTCAGGGTCTGCTCGCTGCTGGTGCGGATGTTGTCACGCTCGGCAATCACGCTTTCGACCAGCGCGAGGCGCTCATCTTCATCGAGCGCTACCCGAATTTGTTGCGGCCCTTGAACTGGCCGCAGGGCTGTCCGGGCCGAGGCGTGGCTTTGGTCGAGACGGCGACGGGAAAGCGCGTGCTGGTCATGCAGGCCATGGGCAGGGTCATGATCGAGCCAATGCTGGACGATCCTTTCGCGGCCGTCTCGCGGGAACTTGATGCCTGCCCGCTCAGTCAGGCCTGCGATGCCGTGCTGATCGATTTTCACGCCGAGGCGAGCTCCGAGAAGATGGCCTTCGGACACTTCTGTGATGGGCGAGCGAGCCTCGTGGTTGGCACCCACACCCATGTTCCAACGGCGGATCACCAGATCCTTCCCGGCGGTACGGCCTATCTCACTGACGCAGGCATGTGCGGGGACTACAATTCGGTCATCGGCATGGACAAAACCGAACCTTTGCAACGGTTCCTCAGAAAACTTCCGGTTGAGCGCATGCGCCCGGCCGAGGGTGAGGCAACCTTGTGCGGGGTGGCTGTCGAGACGGACGACCAGACAGGCAAGGCCGTGTTGGTGGCTCCTCTGCGGCTCGGTGGGCGGCTGGACGAGGCCCGAATTGCCGCCTGGGAGAATGGCTTTGCATGACTACTTTTGCTCGCTGGCAGCAAAAAATCTCTAGTGACGGCGGGTAAAAAGCCGCTAGTATATTGTGCAACGCTTATAAGAAGTCGAGGCAGGCAGGCATCGTGCCATAATGGGCAACCCGCAGCACTCGCCCAAATAAAGCGTGGAAAAATGGGGAGGTAGTACCGGCTCGCCTGCTTTGCGATCATTCGCAGTGGGCTGGGTGTGTTGTCCTCCCCGTGGTGTAACGCGCCGGTTTGCCCGGCATGCTGGAGGAAGCAGTCATATGAAGAAATTCACTGATTAGAGCCTCCGATCGAACGACCGCCTCGCGGCTGGGGGATCACGATGTGGTGTTCGAAACCCTGGCTTGAGGTGGACAGGCGTGTGCTGGTCGAAGACCTGCGCTTGCCAGTTGTGGGAAACTCGAGGTGCCGCTTGCTGGCATCGCTGATCGTCTCACGGCGTCTTGCTTTTTAGTGTTTAGCTTGAATGAACCAAACATCGGGAGACGATAATGAAGAAACTGCTGATACTTACGACGGCACTGGCTGGGTTTGCCGTGCAGGCCCATGCGGGCGAGTTGACCGTAATGTCGTGGGGTGGCGCCTACGGTGAAGCCCAGACCGAGGCCCATGTGAAGCCATGGTCGGCGAAGACCGGGTTCCCCGCCAAGATGATCGACAGCGACAATCCAGCCCAGCCGGTCAAGGCGCAGGTTGAGGCCGGCAACGTCACCATCGACGTTGCTTCGCTGGAATACGCTGACGCGATCCGCCTGTGCGACGAGGGCGTTCTCGAGAAGATCGACATCAGCATCCTGCCCCCCGGCAATGACGGCGTTCCGGCTGCCGAGGACTTCCTCGCAGGTGCGGTTACGGAATGCGGCGTGTCGACCGACATCTGGGCCAACGTCTATGGCTATGACACCACCAAGATCCCGGCTGACAAGGCGCCGACGACGGCGGCCGACTTCTTCGATATGGCGAAGTATCCGGGCAAGCGCGGCCTGCGCAAGGGTGCCAAGGGCGTGCTCGAATTCGCCCTGATGGCAGACGGCGTCGCGCCGGCTGACGTCTACAAGACACTGTCGACGCCGGAGGGCGTGGATCGTGCCTTCAAGAAGCTCGACACCATCAAGAAGGATGTTGTCTGGTGGGAAGCTGGCGCCCAGGCGCCGCAGCTTCTGGCTGATGGTGAAGTGATCATGACCACGGCCTACAACGGCCGACTGTTCAACGCCGCGGTTGCCGAGGGCAAGCCCTTCAAGGTCGTCTGGGACGGACAGGTCTATGAGAACGAAATGTATGCGATCCCGAAGGGCGCTCCGAACCTGGAGAAAGCCAAGGAGTTCATCGCCTACGCAACCTCGACCGACGGCCTTCGCGCCCAGGCGCAGAACATCTCCTACGGTCCGGCCCGCAAGTCGGCGCTGAAAGAGCCGCTGATCTTCAAGGACGGCAAGACGGAGATGGCTCCGAACGTTCCGACGGCAGAAGCGAACCTCAAGAATTCGCTGCAGTCGGACTTCCAGTTCTGGGTTGACCGCGATGCGGAGCTCAATGAGCGCTTCAACGCCTGGCTTGCCGCCAACTGATGATTGAAAACCGGGCGCGGGTCACTCACCCGCGCCCGTCCCTCCCAAACTGTTCGAGTCCATCCGCCAGTGTCTGAACGCGCACACCTTACGACTGCAGATGGAACGCCCCTCAAAACGGCGTTGCAGCGCGCCCAGCGGCGCGCCAAGACCAAAGCCTTCCTTCTCGTCTTTCCGCTGCTGGCATTCGTAGTCCTGAGCTTCATCATCCCAATCTTCCAGATGCTGGAACGCTCGGCCTACAACGACATGTTCTCAAAGAATGCGCCTGCGCTGTCGCAGTGGTTCGCTGAGAATCCGCAAGGGTCGGAGATCAATGAGGCGGCTTATGCGGCGCTGGTCAGCGATCTCGTGGTCATGAACCAGAAAAAGACGTCGGGCGAAGCGGGCCTGCGCATCAATTTCACATTCCCCGGAACCGTTTCTCTGTTCAAGTCAAGCGGACGCGAGGCGGCAAAGATGCAGCCGCCCTTCAAGGAAAAGATGGTGGCGCTCAATCCGCTGTGGGGCGATCCCCGGCTGTGGGCGTCGTTGCGCAGTGCGGCCTCGCCCTGGACCACCGACTTTTTCATGGTGTCGGGCGACATGAAGCGCTCTGCCGATGGCTGGTTCGAGCAGACGGCGCCCGAGCAGCAAATCTACATCTACATCTTCCTCAAGACATTCGTTTATTCGGCGCTGATCACGGGCATATCCCTGCTGCTCGGCTTTCCAGTGGCACATT
>NZ_JBIIDX010000147.1:0-8544 GCF_044238155.1 Aestuariivirga sp.
AACCTTATACTCAATGCCGCAGCGCCACTGCTCATGGCGCTTCTGCTTGATGTGGCTACGCCCGAGACGTCGCTGCTCGCAGCTGGTGTGGCGGCACTGGGGTCGTGCCTGTGCATGCTCGCCCTCTGGCAAGTCGCCCGCCGCTGACGGCTCAACGGCAATTGACCCCACCCAAGCAGCGAGCGGCTGGAAGGCAGCAGCCGGACATGATAGCAAGAGCTCAGAACTCGCAAGGACAGCCATGGCTAAGACACGAACCGAAACCGATACCTTTGGCCCAATCGAAGTTGATGCGACCCGCTACTGGGGCGCGCAGGCGCAACGCTCGATCGGCAACTTCAAGATCGGCTGGGAAAAACAGCCAGACCCCATCGTACGCGCCCTGGGCATCGTGAAACGCGCAGCTGCCGCGACCAACATGGCCCTCGGACGCCTCGACAAGACGATCGGCACAGCCATCGTGTCGGCGGCACAGGAAGTCATCGACGCGAAGCTCAACGATCATTTTCCTCTCGTTGTCTGGCAGACGGGTTCGGGAACTCAATCCAACATGAATGCAAACGAGGTGATCTCCAATCGCGCCATCGAGATGATGGGCGGAACACTCGGTTCCAAAAGCCCCGTGCACCCCAACGACCATGTCAACATGAGCCAGTCGTCCAACGACACCTATCCGACTGCCATGCACATTGCCTGCGCCGAGGAAGTCTACCACCGGCTGCTGCCCGCCTTGCGTCACTTGCACGCAGCCCTCGACGCGAAAGCACGGCAATGGGAGGCAATCATCAAGATTGGCCGCACTCACACGCAGGACGCAACGCCGCTGACACTTGGTCAGGAATTCTCGGGCTATGCCATGCAGGTTGCCAACGGCATCAAGCGTATCGAGATGACCATGCCCATGCTGATGGAACTCGCGCAGGGCGGAACCGCCGTCGGCACGGGTCTCAATGCACCGGCCGGCTTTGCGGAAATGGTTGCCAACCAGATCGCTTCCATCACCGGGCTTCCCTTTACCTCCGCGCCCAACAAGTTCGAGGCACTGGCGGCCCATGACGCCATGGTCATGACTCATGGCGCAATCAATACGGTTGCAGTTTCGCTCTTCAAGATCGCGAATGACATACGCCTGCTCGGCTCAGGCCCACGTTCAGGCCTCGGGGAGCTTGCGCTTCCCGAAAACGAACCCGGGTCTTCGATCATGCCTGGCAAGGTAAACCCGACCCAGTGCGAGGCCCTGACCATGGTGTGCGTTCAAGTCTTCGGCAATCACGCTGCACTCAGCTTTGCGGGTTCGCAGGGCCACTTCGAGCTCAATGTCTTCAACCCGGTCATGGCCTACAATTTCCTCCAGTCGGTGCGGCTACTCAGCGATGCAGCCCTCAGCTTCACGGACAATTGCGTGGTCGGGATCGTGGCGCGGGAGGACAACATCCGGCAGGCGCTCGACCGCTCGCTGATGCTGGTGACGGCACTCGCCCCCAAATATGGTTATGACCGGGCCGCCAAGATTGCCAAGACGGCCCACAAGAATGGTACGACACTGCGGGAGGAGGCCATCAGGGATGGCATACCCGCTGATGACTTCGACCGGATTGTCCGGCCGGAGGACATGATCGGTCCGACCGCGTGATAGCCATGGCAGACACCATCAATCTCAAACTGTTCCGCAAGCGAAGGGCGCGGGCTGAAAAAGACGAGAAGGCCGCCATCAACCGGGCAGCCTTCGGACGCTCGAAGGAAGAGAAAGCCCTATCAGCCGCGGTCACCGCCAGGTCTAAGGGCGAACTCGACGGGAAGAAACGCGACCGCTGATGCGCAGGGATTTCAAACGCTCCCTGAGCATCGCGGGGCATCGAACATCGCTCTCTCTCGAACCTGAATTCTGGCAGGCGCTGCAGCAGGCAGCTGACCGCCGGAACACATCCGTGTCTGCGTTGGTCGCCGAAATCGACACGTCACGGGGCGAACGCAATCTATCAAGCGCCGCTCGCGTCTGGCTGCTGGCGGAACTGCAGGGGCTATTGCGAGGGCGGTGAACCGGGCGCTGGCGAAATGATCACCGGAGCGCCTGGCGGCTTCTCCAGAATGACGGGTTCTGGCTTGGCGGGTGCGCGGGGTGGCCTGGATGCAGGCTGCTTGGCGGTGGCTGCGGGCGGGCCTGCATTTTGCGCAAGCCGCCTCCAGGTCTTCATCTCGCGCAAACGCTGACGGATCTCGCTCTTGTTGATCTCGGCATTCGCCGCCCGCTCGGCCTCAATCCGGCGACGAAGCCGATCAGCCGCGATTGCCTGCAATTCACCATGCACCCGTAACTCGCGGCGCCGCAGCAGCAGCTCGTCCCGCTGGGCGTAATAAGCCTGCAGCCGCACCTCATCCTCGCGGCGCTGCTCCTCCTCCAGCCGGAGCAGGCGGGCTTGCTCCTCCTGCAGCCGTTCGAGCTCCGCCAGCCCCTGCTGCATGAGGTTTACGCCCAGCGCCGTCTCAAGTGCGGAAGCGTCTTCTGTCCGGACCAGAGCGCCGGGTGGACCGGCGTAGACGATGCTCATGGCCGGCAAGCCAGGTCGCGACTTCGGCCTGAGCATGACCTCGACATCAATACCCCCCTGCACCAGATCAGCGAGCGCCTCGACAGTGACATCAGCCAGGCTGTCGTTGCGTTCAATCGACGTGACCCTCATCTCCCCGCCTGTCAGTGTTATCTGGCCGGACACAGCACCGAGCGTCAGACCATCGCCACTCCGCAGTGACGCCATGGTGCGGCTCACATCCTCGGCATCAGAGGCCCGGGCGAGCGACCTGGCAAATTCAGCCGCGGAAACCTCGGCCAGACGAATGGTTTCAAACTCATAACTGCCCTGGCCTTGCATGGCCGCCATCGTTGCCGCCGGGCTCCGGCCAGCGCCTTCTGCGATCAGGTCGATGCGGCCCCTTCCCTCAATGACGACTGTTCCATCTGCCAGGGTCATCGGCCCTGATAGTTCGACTGGAATACCCAGCGCAGCACTCCAGCGCCTGCTTGCGTCCCTGCCTTCAGAACGGAGGTCAACGGCAACTTCATCACCTGCCGCATCCTTCGCCTGCATGACGAGTTGAACCGACCCTTCCTGAAGCTCGAGTCCAATCTCGGGGTTCACGAGGACAAGACCCGGATAAACAAGGAGCGAGTCCGGCATGACCGATATCTGACCCTTGAGGCCGAGGGGTGCTCGTTCCGCGAAGATCGTCTCGAGACCATTGGCAACGCCGGACCAATCCAGAAAAGCAGTTGCGAGCAAATCAATCAGCGAGAAGGACCCTGTCGAAAAGCGTCCCTCGACCGCGTGCTCCGGAGAAAGGCTAAGTGAACCGGAAAACTGTTGCAGCCCAAACCGGCCCGAAATTTCCGGCATATCCCAGCGACCCCCCGTCCAGTTCACGGGGGTCTCGGCGACCAGCGCGGTTCCGGCCGAAACCGCGACCGGGAAGCCTGCCGCGCGCAGCAACGGGGCCGCATCAGTTGTGCCGAAATTCAGTTGCCCGTCGAGCCCCAGCCCATCATTGCGCAGATCCATGCGACCGCCATAGACAATCCTGGCGCCAAGAGCCTGCAGGACAACCGAGGTCTCAAGATCATCGCCGGAGCGTCCTTCAGCTTTTACTGCGAGGCTTCCCGGAAATCCGTCCTCGGTCTCACTGCCCATGGCGAACAATGACAGAATTGGCCGCGAGTTCGGCGCATCGAGACTGAGGTCCGCCGAGAATTTTCCTCCCGGCACCGCGCTGGCCTTGCCAGACACATTGATGTCACCAGACTTGCCCTCAAGCTTCACGTCAAGCCTTGAGCCCTCGCTGCCGGGCGAGATGCCAAGATCGCAGCGCAAAGAAGAAGGACCAAGCTGCTGCGCCCATGGCGGCAGGCTGTCGCCCGCCCCAAAACCAAGAAGTTTCAGCAACTCGCGAGGGTCTTGCGCGCTGACATTCAGGTTCAATGTGCCATCTGCACCCCGCCCAGCGTCCAGCACTAGGCCCGCGGCTTCGACACTGGCGCCACCGACCGCTCCAATGCGAAGCGCCCGCAAATCAAGCCCGCTTGCACTGGACTGCAGGTCGATGGCAACGTCCCGGGCCATGACGCCATTCAACTGCACCTCGCCCGCCTTCATCTTGATCTGCAGATCCGGAATGTCTTCCTGTGGTAGAAGAAAACCGAACAAAGCGCCTGCCCCACCCTCGGCTGCAACTGCAAAGGTCTGAACGCCCTGCGGCGCATAAGCATCCAGATCCAAGCGATCAGTCTCAAGCTCTAGGTCAACCGACCTGCGTCCAGCTGCATTGATTGCGATTGATCCGGAACCCCCTGCGCCATCCAGTTCAAATGCGATTGGAGACAGGCGGAATTTTGCCGATGTCATGTTCAATCCCGTCTGCATCTTGAACCGGCCTCTGTCTCCCCGCCACAAGCCTTCAAGCTTCTGCCGACCACCAGGCCAGAGCCACATCGTGAAATCGCGAAGATCAGATGTCTCGAAGGCAAGCTCGCCTGCCAGTTCTCCGCCGCCTGGTCCTGGAACGTAGTGACCACTTAACAGCATAGCCGATCTGCCAGGCAGTCCCGCAGAAAACCGATTGATGTTGAAGCGTTCACGTTTTGCCTCCAGATCCAGACTGACCGCGTCAAAGCTATGGCCATCAAGCTTGAGAGCAGTCACCGCAAGACTACCCGTAAGGGTCATATCTGCCGGCAACTGTCCGAGCAGGCTGTCAACGACGGCGAGGCTTCCCGCCTGGCGCAGCAAACTGCGCGATTTCGCTCCTGCCATTTCATCGAGATCAAGGATAGAGGCATCGAGCTTGACCGCGGCCAGAATGCGCTGACCCAACTGCAGCTCGGCAGATCCTGTGATGATGGGGCTCGTCGCATTTGCCTCGAGCTTGGACAGTTCGATCTTAGTGAGCGAAAGCCGGTCAAAATCACCTGCGACCCGGGCGCTGAACAGAAACGGCCTGATCCGGCCTTCGGCATCCGTCTTTCCGTCATCGGAGGCTGCTGGTTCAACGCGGATGTCGCCGCTCACCCCGCTGCTGTCACGGGCGCCATCAAAGCTGAAGACATAACCGGAATGATCAGCGGCGGAGAGCTTCACCCCAAACATGAAGGGCTCTCCGGCCACGTAGCGGCCGGTGTTTAGGGCAAAATCGACGACGTGACCGTTCACGTCGCCAGACCCGCGGAATCGCCAGGGACCATCGAGACCTGGTGAGGCGGCGTCAGCCTGAACATTGCCCAGCCGGATGGTCTCGCCCCTGCGGCCATCATGAAATCTCACGGTTCCGCCGGTGAAGGAGATCTTGTCGAGCCTCACGCGCGAGAGCACATCGCCTGCCATCAGACTGACAGCTGGCTCCAGTTCCCAGTTGTTGTCGCCCTCCGCCCGGCGTTCGAGGTTGATGACCGGTTCCTCAACATCGATACTCTCGACGTCGAGATTTCCCTGCAACAACCCGGCGAGTGTCATGCGGATGGTAACTCGTTTGGCCGCGGCAAAGTCAGGCCCGGAAAGGCCCGGCGGATTTGTAATCCGTACAGCGTCTGCCGAAAGTCTGGGCCAGGGAAACAGACGCGCAGAAACGGGCCCCTCGATAATGACTGCGCGACCGGTGAGCTTGCGGCCATACTCCTCGAGGTCAACGCGGTAACTGTTCCAGTTGATGACGAAGGGCGCAAGCAGGAGGCCCACGACGAGCACAACCAGCAAGATGCCGAAATGGAAGACTGGCGAGTTCCGGAGCTTCATGGCTCAGATCCGTTGCCTTCCCATTGCGTCAATCACATGGCAGCATTCTTGCCGGGATTCATGATGTTCGCCGGGTCAAGCGCACGCTTTACCTCGCGCATGACGGCGAGCGCCGGTCCATGTTCCCGCTCAAGATACGCCCGCTTGCCCGAACCGATGCCATGCTCGCCCGTACAGGTTCCGCCCATGGCGATGGCCCGCTCGATCATACGGCCATAGACATCCTTGACCCGGCGAACTTCCTCCGGGTCACTGCGGTCACAGTAAAGCACAACATGGAAATTGCCGTCGCCCACGTGACCAACGACAGGTCCATACAGTCCATTGCTGGCAAGATCCTGCTGGGTTTGCACCACGCATTCTGCCAAGCGCGATATGGGCACGCAGACATCCGTAGCGAAAGATTCCTTTCCCGGCATGAGTGCCTTGGTTGCCCAAAAGGCGTCGTGACGGGCCTGCCAGAGCTTCTGTCGGTCCTCTTCCTTGCGCGCCATGCGGTAGGGACCGCCACCAAGCTCCTGTGCAATCGACATGAAGGTCTCCGCCTGCTCCTGGGCGGAGGCCTCAGTGCCATGAAATTCAAGGAACAGCGTGGGGGTGACCAGCAAGTCGAGACTGGAGTAGGCATTGAAGGCTTTCACATGCTCGGCATCGACAAGTTCGATACGGGCAACCGGAAGACCCATTTGAATTGCCGTGATCGTGGCGCTGCAACAGGCCTCCACGCTGGGGAAAGGGCAGACCGCCGCAACAATCGATTCCGGGATTCCATAGAGCCGCAGCGCCACTTCCGTGATGACTCCAAGCGTGCCCTCCGAACCCACCATGAGGCGTGTTAGATCATAGCCCGCCGACGACTTGCGGGCCCGGCTGCCGGTACGTATTACTTCGCCATTGGCCATTACCGCCGTAACATTCAAAACGTTCTCACGCATGGTGCCGTAGCGAACCGCGTTGGTGCCGGATGCCCTGGTCGCGGTCATGCCACCAAGGCTGGCGTCGGCGCCGGGATCGACGGGGAAGAACAAACCCTGATCCCGCAGATGGGTGTTGAGCTGCTTGCGGGTCACGCCGGCCTCGACGCGGCAATCGAGATCGGCAGCATTGACCTCGAGGATTCGATTCATGCCCGAGAGGTCGATCGAGATGCCGCCAAATGGTGCCGAGAAGTGCCCCTCGAGCGAGGTGCCTGTGCCATAGGCAATGACCGGCGTACCATGCGCAGCGCAGGTCATCACGACGCGCTGGACCTCGGCGGTGCTGGTGACAAAGGCCACGGCGTCCGGAGCTGCGCCCGGGTTCCAGGTCTGGTCCTTGCCATGCTGCTCTCGCACAGCCGGGGCAGTGGATAGACGCTCGCCCAGCCACGCCCGAAGCTCGGCAATGGTGCTGGTTGTGCTGGCCTTGTTCACCGGAGTATCCATGGAGTCAGAAACTAGCAGAAACTGGAGATTTTGCGATGGCTTATCCTGCCCCCTTCGTGAGCCGCCCACAGCGGGTGGAGGAGCAGTGGATAGACTACAACGGTCATTTCAACATGGCCTACTACAATGTCATTTTCGACCGGGCTGCGGATGATCTGTTCGACGCCGTGGGCCTCGGCGCAGATTACGTTCGGGAACGGAACTGTTCTTTCTTCACCCTGGAATGCCACAATACCTACCTGCATGAGTTGCATGCTGGCGACGTGGTGCGGGTGGAGAGCCAGTTTCTGGATTATGACGCCAAGCGGGTGCACTACGCCCAGCAGATGTACCATGCCGGTGAGGGATGGCTGGCCTGCGTGGTCGAGATCATGGTCATGCACATCGACCTCGGTCTGCGCAAATCTTCACCCTTTCCTGCTGATATCATTGAAAAAATTGCCGGCATGCGCGAGGCGCACCGGGCTCTCCCGGTGCCGCCGCAAATCGGCCATCGTATTGGAATTCCGCGCAAATCTTAGGTTTGGCACAAAGGCGTCATATTCGCGCAATGACGCAAGTGCAAACCAGCCTCATGCCGTGACGAATCACGGCGCATGGAGGCAAGGCCGATGAACAACGACTTCAGCTTTCTTGCGGAAGCAATTGTATTTGCACACGGAAACCGAGCGGAATCGGAGGCGGCACGACACGCCCTTCTGTGCGAGCGCATGGGTGATATGGAGACAGCCGAAACATGGCGGACGGTGCAATCCGTTGTCCGCAGGTTGACGCCGGATGCCAAAACGGTTGTTGCCCGACGCGCCGCCTAAAATGACCCCCGGGTGTGACGGGGCCTTTCGCATTTCGTTCCAGCGGTTGCTATATAGATCAGGACGAGTCGGACCTGATGAGCAGCAACACATTCGACCTTGGCGATTTCGGCGACGAGCCGCCTGCACCGACGATCCGGGCGGGCGGGCTGGCCCAGCGCGCGCTCGGCCAGCAGGCAGAGCCCGCCTATCTCGCGAAGCTCAACCCGGAGCAGCGGGCTGCCGTTGAGACAACCGAGGGTCCCCTCCTCGTGCTGGCCGGCGCCGGAACCGGCAAGACCAGGGTTCTGACCACGCGGCTCGCCCACATCCTGGCGACGGGGAAGGCCTGGCCATCGCAGATCCTGGCCGTGACCTTCACCAACAAGGCCGCCCGGGAGATGCGCGACCGCATCGGCGCGCTTATCGGCGGGGCTGTCGAGGGCATGAGCTGGCTGGGCACGTTTCACGCCATCGGCGTCAAGATCCTGCGCAACCATGCCGAGCTGGCGGGGCTGCGGTCCGGCTTCTCGATTCTGGACAGCGACGACC
>NZ_JBIIDX010000148.1:0-8505 GCF_044238155.1 Aestuariivirga sp.
GCCCCCCCGGACGCGCGAGTTTGCAAGCGCGCCGCCCGCCGCAGCTTGGCGAGCATACGGAGGCGATCCGCGCCGAGTTCGCAAAGCGCGGGATTGAGGCCCCGGGCGTGGAGTGATACGGAGGCATTATGTCGTCCACTTCTCGCAGCGGCTTTCCTGCACCGCCACGCATCGAGCGGCGCGTGTTGCGTGTGCTCGGCACCGAGATCACATTGCTCGACCAGGTGCGGCGCAAGGCCGAGGCCGATCTCGGCTTCACCATCCAGTTCGAGGTCCTTGACTTCATCAGCTGCCAGCGCCGTGCCGCGATGGAGCCCACGGCTTATGACATTTATGACCAGTGTTTCCACAACCTCGACATTGTCTGGGCCTGGGGCTCGCTCCGGCCGATCGATACCGAGCGCATCAGCAACTGGGGCTTGCTGAGTGGATTGACGCGGGAAGGCGGCATCAGCCGTTATGCCTGGCGCGGCCATGGCGATGCACCGGTACGCAAGCTCTATGTCCAGCCAGGCGAGCAGCTGGCAGCCGCCCCGTCGCGCTACATCAGCATGCTGCCCACCGTCCACAATATGGATTCCTTCGGCTATGACGCGCGCGTGTTTGGCAGGCCGGAGGGTGGGCGGGACAGCTGGGCGTGGTTGCTCGACCCGCGCGCCAAGGGGCGGATCGCGCTCGTCGACGAGCCCGCCATTGGCATCTTCGATGCAGCCCTTGCCGCCGAGGCGGCTGGTGAATTGCAGTTCCGCGATATCGGCAACATGACGGTGGCCGAGGTCGATGCACTGATGGCCTTCCTTAATGACCGCCGCCAGAAAGGCTATTTCTGTGCGGTGTGGCGCAGTGCCGAGGAGGCGGCAGAGCTGATCCGCGCCGATCTCCTATCGGCGCAGAGCATGTGGTCGCCCGTCTATGGTCAGTTGGGTGAGATGGCGCCCCTAGTGGTGGAGGCGGCGCCTATCGAGGGCTACAGGGCCTGGCATGGCGGCATGAGCCTGTCGCGCCACCTTTCCGAGTCGGCTCTCGACATGGGCTATGATTATCTGAACTGGTGGCTCTCGGGGTGGCCTGGCGCGGTGATGGCGCGGCAGGGCTATTACATGTCGGTGCCCGAGCGTGTGCGCGAGGTTCTGCCAGCAGCCGAATGGGCCTATTGGTATGAGGGGGCGCCCGCGGCCGCCGACCTTCCTGGGCCAGCCGGCAATGTCGTGGTGCGGGCGGGGGCGCGGCGTTCTGGCGGATCCTACTGGGAGAGGGCTAATCGCATCGCCGTATGGAACACCACCATGGATGAGCATAACTATGCAGTCCGCGCCTGGGAGAGTTTCGTCGCCGGGGTGCGGAGCGGAGCCCCGTGATGCAGCGCACCGCCAATCTGCCTGGTCTGCAGCGTCGCTATGAGCTGATCACCCGCGTGCTGCGCCAAAACATTCTGTCGGGAAGGCTTCCGCGTGGCATTGTGCTGCTTGAAGGCCCCATCGCAGAGTTGATGCAATCGAGCCGGGCGCCAGTTCAGGCCGCATTGCGCATTTTGGAAGAAGAGGGGCTGATCCATCGCTTTTCTGGCCGCGGCTTTCTCGCTGGGGCTCCAGGTGAAGCCGTAGAGCCGCTGCGCCAGGATATTCGCGAACTCGACTTGCAGATTGGCGTTGAAATCGACGAGGCGCTGCAGAGCCGTGGCACGTGGGAGCTGGTCTATGACCAGGTAGAGCAGGAGGTCGCCTCCTGCCTGATCTTTGGTGAGTTTCGTATCGTCGAGACCGAACTGGGCGAGTACCTGGGGGTGAGCCGCACCGTTGTACGCGATGTGCTTAGCCGTCTTCACGAGCGTGGGCTGATCCGCAAGAACCAGAGCTCACACTGGATCGCGGGGCCGCTCACCGCACAGGCGGTACGCGAAAAATTCACTGTTCGCGCCATCCTGGAGCCTGCCGCGCTCCGCATGGCTGTGGGCCACATCGACTACCAGGAAGTGGATCGGCTCTCTCGCCGGCTCTCATCCGGAGAGACGGTCGACGGCGAGGATCTGGAGGAGGCGCTCACCCGGCATTGCCTTATGCGGGTTCCAAATCGCGAACTGGTGGAACTCATCGGCAACAACCAGCTCCTGCTCAAGGCGGCGGGCAGCGCTCTGACCCGCCTAGGCTTGCCACCAGACCGTATCGCTCTTGGGGAATATCGGACGCTGTTCGACCTTATTTCGCGTCATCTCGTTGATTCTGCTGCGGAGTACCTCGCGAGCCACCTACGCGCCCTGTCGGACAAGAACCTGGCCCGGCTGAAGATTGTGGCCGTGATCAGCCAGCCATCCGATCTGGCGCCTTATTTGACACCGAAGTAAAATGGATTTTGAATTCAATAGACGTAAATCAATTGCCCTATTTCAAGGCAATTGGCGTCGTGAACCGCTGCAATGGGCTGATTTCTTTTCCTCTTGCATACGTTAGACAATTTTGATTATATTCAAGCTTGAGTGTTTATAAGCGGCGGCACCCCTGTGTTCGTGGCTTCATAAAAGCTTGTTCGGGGAGGAGGGCCGCGTGGATCACCGATGGAATATCGGGGCGCGGAACAGATGAATGGCAGACCACTCGGCAATATTCCGTCTTGAGGGTATCTCCAAGAGCTACGGCAACGTGGTGGCCCTGCACGATGTTTCTTTGTCGGTGGCAGGCAACGAGTACATCTCTCTGCTGGGCCCCAGCGGGTCTGGAAAATCCACCCTGCTGAGGGTGATTGCCGGCTTCGAGGCGCCGGATCGTGGGCGGGTATATTTCGAAGGACGCGACATCGCCGCCATGTCGGCCCACGAGCGCGATATCGGCTTCGTGTTCCAGAACTTTGCTTTGTTTCCCCACCTCACCGTTTTTGACAACGTGGCCTTCGGGCTCGTCAACGGCAAGGCGCCCCCCGCCGCCGCCGAGGTCGAGAAGCGGGTGAAGGAGGTGATCGCGCTTGTCGGACTCGCCGGCATGGAGGGCCGCGGTGTCCATCAGATCTCGGGCGGCCAGAAACAGCGCGTCGCGCTGGCGCGCACCTTGGTTATGCGTCCGAAGCTCGTGCTTCTTGACGAGCCTCTGGGCGCGCTCGATGCAAACCTTCGCCATCGCATGCGCAACGAATTGCGCGCCATCCGCGAGAAACTGGGCGTCACCTTCCTGCACGTAACAGGAAGCGAGACGGAAGCCTTGGCCATGGGTGACCGCGTCGTGGTGCTTGACCGTGGGCGCATCGCGCAGTTTGCGCGCCCCGATGAGGTCTATTCCGCTCCCGCAAGCCCTAACGTGGCGCATTTCCTTAATCGCTACAACATTTTCGAGGGCACGCTGCGTGGCAGGAATTTCGAGGGGCCATTCGGAAACCTCGCCGTTTCGCATGTCACAAGGTCGGATCGTACAGCCTACGCCGTGCGCTATGATCGCATGCGCGTCGAGCCTGAAACGGGCCACGCGGACGGGCCAGGGTTGCCGGCGACCTATGTGGCGAGCGAATATCTCGGTTCTTCCGTGATGTATTTTTTCGAGACCGACAAGGGACAAGTGGTCGAGGTGGAGCACCATTTGAGCCTTGGCGAGCCCAGGAACTACGAGCCGAAAGCACGCTACATGCTCAGATGGAAACCCGAGGACGCAATCGCTTATGGCCAGGGATAGGACAAGATGAGTGCGAGCGTCGCAGCGGCAGATGCGCCGAAAGCCCGGCGCAACAACAGCTGGTGGTTGATCGCCCCCGGCGTCATCTGGATGGCGCTGTTCCTGGTGGCTCCTATCCTGCTCATCATCTACGTCTCGTTCTGGACTCAGACAACCTTCAAGATCGAGCCTGCGCTCACCCTGCAGAGCTGGAAGACCTTCTTTGGCTCCGACACCTATCTCGCCTCTCTGTGGACGACGCTGCGCATCTGGCTCATCGTGCTGGTGACCACCTTTGTGATCGGTTATCCGACTGCGCTGTTCGTGGGTCTCTTCGTCAAGAACAAGACGCTCTCGACTGTGTTGCTGGTCATCTGCGTCATCCCGTTCTGGACGTCCTTCCTCATCCGTGTGCTTGCCTGGCGCCCGATGCTCGGCAAGGAAGGCGCCATCAACATCATTCTGCAGAAACTTGGCATTATATCTCAGCCGATCGAAGCGCTGCTCTTTACCGAGCTTTCCGTGGTGATCGGCATGACGCAGATCTACGTCGTGTTCATGGTCGGACCCATCGCCTTCATGCTGGGCCGCATCGACCCCAACATCATCGAGGCCGCTCGCGATCTTGGAGCCGGCTTCAGCCGCATCTTCTGGAAGATCATCTTTCCGTTGAGTTTGCCCGGCGTCGTCGTTGGCGCCATCTTCGTCAGTGTCATGGTGCTCGGCGAGTTCGCCACCGCGGCAGCGCTGTCCGGGCGCAAGGTGAATCTCCTCGGCAACATCATTGTCACCCAGGTGGGTTCGCTCAAATGGGCGCTGGCCTCGGTGGTGGGCGTGATCCTGACCATCGTCATGGGACTGGTGATCGCCGGCTTCCTGCGTATCGTCGATCTGAAGCGGGAGCTCTGAGATCATGGAAGCCCGCGTCCTCAAGCCCGTTCTTGCCGTCTACACGCTGCTCTTCATCCTCTTCCTTTATGGCCCGTTCTTCGTGCTCGCCATATTGTCCTTCCAGCAAGGGCCCGAAGGCGGGCCGCAGTTCCCGATCATCGAATGGTCGACCTACTGGTATCGCCACATCTTCGGGCTTGTGCCGCCCTCGCGCATTGCGCCGCTGCCGCTGGGCGAGGCGCTGTTCCGCTCCCTGACGCTCGCCTTCATGACCATGGTCACCTCCACCGTGCTGGGCGTGATGTCGGCGCAGGCCTTCCGCCGCAAGTTCAGGGGATCGGGCTTCATCTTCTATCTGATCGTTCTCGGCATGATGGTGCCGGGGGTGCTGACGGGCCTCGGAGTGTCGCTGCTCGCCAACAATGTTCTCGGCATCGAACGCCACTGGTGGAGCACGGCCTTCGTCACCCATGTGGTCTATACCTTCCCCTTTGCATTTCTCGTTATGCTGGCGATCCTCAACCGGTTTGATCCTTCGGTCGAGGAGGCTGCCTGGTCGCTTGGCGTTTCACCCTGGAAGACCTTCCGGAAGGTGACCTTTCCGCTAATCTTCCCAGGCGTGCTCTCGGCCATGCTGTTTGCCTTCACGCTCTCCTATGATGAATTCTCGCGCACGCTGTTTGCCTCGGGCCGCGACCAGACGCTCCCGCTTGCCATCTACGGAACCTTCTCGGTTGAAATCCATCCGAATGTCTTTGCCTTCGGTGTGCTGACGACGGTGTTCTCCTTCGCGCTGCTCGCGGTCTATGCGATCCTGATGGGCCTCAGCGTGCGCCGCGCCAAAAGGGTTGCCATGCAGGAGGATATCGCATGAAGAATGCGATCGTCACCGGCGCGGGGTCAGGCATCGGGCGTGCCATAGCGCACAGGCTCGCGCGCGAAGGTTACAACGTCGTGGTGAACGACATGCGCCCCGAGGCCGCAGGGGAGATTGCCGAGGAGATTGGCGGCAAGGCCATCGCTGTGGCTGGCGATGTCTCGCTGGAGGCAGATGCAAGCCGGCTGGCGGCCGCCTGCACGGAGGCCTTCGGCGCCTGCACTCATCTGGTGAACAATGCAGGGCACGTGCACCAGGCGCGCTTTCTCAACCTCGATCCTGCCGATTTTGACCGCATGTTCGCGGTGCATGCGCGCGGAACCTATCTCTGCATGCGCGCGGTGTTGCCCGGCATGATCGTCAGAAAGCAGGGTGTCATCGTCAACATCGCATCGCAGCTCGGTCAGATTGGTGGCGTGGACCTGGTGCATTATTCGGGCGCCAAGGCGGCGATCATCGGAATGACAAAGGCGCTGGCGCGCGAGGTGAGCGCGGAGGGCGTCCGCGTGAACGCCGTGGCGCCTGGTCCCATCAACACCCCGCTGGTCATGGCGCTGTCGGACGACTGGCGCAATGCCAAGGCCGCCGGTCTGCCGCTCGGCCGCTTTGGCGAGCCCGACGAAGTGGCCGCCACCGTCGCCTTCCTGTGTTCGCCCGAGGCCTCGCTCTTTGTCGGCCAGACGCTCGGGCCAAATTCCGGAGACGTGATGCTATGACTTCGACCGTTCTCATTACAGGCGCGGGGATCGGCATCGGCCGCGCTACCGCCAAGGCCTTTGCCAAGGCGGGCCATCACGTGGTGGCGACCGACATCCTCGAGAAGGAAGGAAACGGTCTTGTCGCCGAGATCAAGGCGGCAGGCGGTTCAGCCGAGTTCCACCGTCTTGACGTGCGCTCAACCGAGCAGGCAGATGCAGTGGTGGCCGCCGTAGAGAAGTCGCACGGGGCGATCGGCACCATCGTCGCCAATGCCGGCATCGCGCACAAGGTGCCACTGCCCCAACTCACCGACGAGAAGTGGGACTATACGTTCGACATTGATCTGAAGGGCATCTTCCGCGTCGTGCGTCCGGCCCTTCCCGCCATGAAGGCTGCCGGGAGGGGCTCGGTCATCGCCGTCTCATCGATCATGGGCGTCGCTTATGGCTGGGATGAGCACGTGCATTATTCTGCCGCCAAGGCCGGCGTCGTCGGTCTCGTGCGCGGTCTTGCCGTCGAACTTGCGCGCGAGGGAGTTCGCGTCAACGGCATCGCTCCCGGTTATATCCGCACCGCGCAACTCCTCTCGAAGGAGCACTCGCTGGGGCCCGATGCCGACAAGGCAGGCGAGTTCATTCCCATGGGCCGCATCGGCGAACCTGAGGATATCGCTGATGTGATCCTATTCCTTGCTTCCAACGCCGCACGCTACATGACTGGGCAAACGGTGGTGGTTGATGGCGGCCTTCTCGTCGGCCGGTACTGATGAGACCTGTAGACTATTCGACAACACAAGGAGGAGACTAGAATGCGTCAATATCATCTATCCCGTCGCCGCTTCCTGCAGGGAACGGCTGCCGGGCTTTCGGTCGCTGCCGGCGTGCCGCTGGCGCCTTGGGGCGCGCAGCAGGCCTTCGCCGCCAGCCTCGCCGATCAGGAACTCCGCACGGTCGGCCTGTCGGTGACGGTGCAGGAGCGCATCCTGAACGACTTCAAGGAAAAGTCGGGCGTCAAGGCGGTGTCGGGCAAGGCCGATATCTTCCCCAACACTCAGACGGAACTGCTCTCGGGCTCGACCGCCTATGACTGCTGGGAAACCATCGGTGAGCGCCTGCCCGCCGTGATCGCGACTGACAAGATCCAGGCGATCCCGACGGCCTCGCTCAAGAACTGGGCCAACATCCGCGATACCTTCACCAAGGGCTCGGACAAGTGGGAGAAGAAGGCGCAGATCGTCGGCCAGATCTGGAAGGACGAGGCCCAGACCGAGCTGTGGATGGTTCCAACCGTCTACAACTATGACTCGATCGGCTACCGCCCCGACCTCGTGTCGACTGAGGAAGCCTCGACCTGGACGGCGCTGTTCGATCCCAAGTTCAAGGGCAAGACCGGCCTCAACGTCGATCCGCTCATTGCCTTCGGTCAGGCCGTGCTCGCCATGAATGCCATGGGCATGCTCAACGTGCCGAACCCGGGCAACCCGGACAAGGCCGCAATCGACGAGGCCTCGAAGTTCCTCATCTCCAAGAAGAAGGATGGCCAGTTCCGCGCTCTCTGGGGCGACTTCGGTGAACTCGTCAACCTGCTGGCCTCGGGCGAGATGATCCTCGCCGATGCCTGGCAGCCTGCCGTCATGGCGGTGAAGGCTCAGGGCGTGCAGTGCTCCTACGCCACGGTGAAGGAGGGCTACCGCGCCTGGACGATTGGCAACTCCGCCATCACCGGCACGCCAAACCTCGACGCCGTTATCGCCTACTCCGACTACTGGCTCTCGGGCCCGCCCGCGATCACAGTGTCCGAGCAGGGCTATTACTCGCCGACGACGAACATCAAGGACGTCATGCCGGCCGAGAAGTATGCCTTCTGGTACGAGGGCAAGCCCTGGGTGGGCGCTCCCGACCGCGGCATCAAGGAAGGCGATCTGCGCGACGGCGGCTCGCTCGAGACGCGGGCGGCGAACGTTGCCTATTGGCATCAGTGGCCCGACGAGTACGACTATCTCATGCAGAAGTGGGATGAGTTCCTCTCGGCCTGATCCGGAAATTGCCGGCCGGGGCGCATGCTCCGGCCGGTCGCCACCTCATCCCCAAAGGTTTCTCAGCGCGTGACCTACGACCTGCAGCTTTCTCGAGTCGGCAAGGTTTTCGATAATGGCACTGCCGCCGTGATCGACTTCAACCTCGATGTGGAAAAAGGCGAGTTCATCGCTTTTCTTGGCCCCTCGGGTTGCGGCAAGACCACGACGCTGCGAATGATCGCGGGCTTTGAAACGATCAGCTCCGGCGACATCAACATTCGCGGCAAGCGCATCAACGACCTGCTGCCCGAACAGCGCCCGACCTCGATGATTTTCCAGAACTATGCGCTGTTCCCGCACATGAGCGTGCGCAAGAACGTTGGCTTTGG
>NZ_JBIIDX010000020.1:0-27853 GCF_044238155.1 Aestuariivirga sp.
CAAGCGTAAAGGCCGTGATGCGCGGAGATGACCGCTATGGAATCCCGTTTGCGTGGGGCTCGCTGCCGCTCATCTACGACACTGAAACGTTTTCGACGCCTCCCGACAGCTGGGAGGTGATGTGGGAAGAGAACTACGCCCAACAGATGCTCTGGCAAGATGATGCCAACAACTCGATCACCCTTGGCGCTCTGATCGTCGGTGCTGCTAACCCTTATCAGCTGACAGACGACGACTTTGCCAGGATCAAGGATAAGCTCATCGCGCAGAAAAAGCTGCTGCTCAGCTATTACGCAGGCTTTGATGATGGCGTGAACCTGTTTGCCCAAAATGGTATCAAGTTGATGTATTCGATGGGGGAACCTCAAGTACCTGCGCTCCAGAAGAGGGACGTCAAGGCTGCGCTGACCATCCCGAAGGAAAAAGCCATAGGCTGGCTAGACTGCTGGGAGCTCTCTGCCGGCGCAAAAGACAAGGAACTTGCCTATGCCTGGATCAATGCCTGCCTCGATGGATCTGTCGGAAAGGTGCTGACGGAGAAGCACAACTACGGCAACACAACGAATGTCGATGTCAACAAATCGGCAGGCCTCACCTATGGTGACCGCCTCTCCTGGCTGGAAACGGCTGAGAACTACGAGAAGAGAGTCGCTGTCTGGAATGAGATCAAGGCCAGCTGATCTCCGCAGTTGACCGCGATATAACGCGAGGCTGGAAGATACTTCCAGCCTCCACTCTTGCAATTGACAGGCTGGCAGGCAAGCATGCTCAAGACGATTTCACCTGCCCTGAAGGGCACGGCGCCAAAACTGAAGATAACTGGCATTGACTGCCACGTTCTTCTCGCCCCGGACTACGATGCGAGCTTCACCTCATCAGCGCAGGACAGCCTGGTCGTCGTCGTTCATACCGATGGCGGCGTTTCAGGGGTCGGCGAGTGTGACGCAAATCCCTGGATGGCAAAGGCCTGCATCGAGGCGCCTGGCACTCACACCATGGGATTGTCGATCAAGGACATGCTGATTGGTGCAAACCCCTTCGATATCGGCGGTCTTTGGAACCGCATCTATCTTGGCACCGCGATGAATGGTCGGCGTGGCATGGTGATCCATGCTCTGAGTGCAGTCGAAATGGCACTGTGGGATCTCTGCGGCAAGGCCGTTGGCCAGCCCGTGCACGCACTGCTCGGTGGCGCCACTCGTGACCGGATCACGCCCTACGCGTCATTGCAGCCTGCTGGTGGCCGCTTCGAAGATTACCGTGATGCGCTGTGCCAGTCTGCAGAAAAAGCGAAATCCCTCGGCTTCAGGGCCATGAAGACCGAAATTACCATGAACGGCCCCTATGCCCACAACGGCATGCGCGAGAGCTATGACCGCCACACCGAGGTGCTTGCCGCAGTCCGCAAGACCATTGGTTATGACGTCACCTTGATGGTCGATGTTCAGTATCTTTGGGACGATGCAGAAACCTGCCTGTCCGTCATCAAGGATTGGGGTGAATTCCAACCCTACTTTCTCGAAACGCCACTCTGGTCGGACAATGTCAGGGAAATGGCAAAGCTGGTTGAGCGGGCGCCGATGAAGATCGCTTTTGGCGAATGGCTGGCTACGCGCTTCGAATTCGAGGAACTCATGGATGTCGGAAAAGTCCAGGTGGCGCAACCCGATGTCGGACGGGTTGGCGGCATTGGCGAAGCGAAAATTGTTTGCGACATGGCGAAAGAGCGCGGCCGCACGATCGTCCCACATTGCTGGAAGACCGGCATTTCGATCTCGGGGACAGCACATCTTGCCTTCGTGACCAATCATTGTGCATTTATCGAGTATCTTCCACCGCAATTGTGCCATGAGCGCTTACGGCGAGAGCTGGCGCAGGAGGAACTTATCTTCGAGAAAGACGGGACCATACCGCTACCCACCCGACCTGGACTAGGCGTGGAGGTCGACTGGGACATTGTAAAGCGCTACACTGTGGCTTGAGCGGCGGGGGTCGATGGGACTTGAGCTCAAAGCTATCAGCAAGCGATACGCCGATCTCGAGGTGTTGCACCCAACCTCGCTTGACGTGGCGAATGGTGAATTCCTAACCCTGCTCGGCCCGTCCGGATCCGGGAAGACGACAGTCCTGCGGTTGATTGGGGGTTTCACCCAGGCCTCCGGCGGCAGGATTTGCTTCGATGGCATGGACATCACCGCGCTTCCAGCCAATCAGCGTCCGTTCAACACAGTGTTTCAGGACTACGCGCTGTTTCCACACATGACAGTGCTCCAGAATGTCAACTACGGCCCACTCGTACAAAAGCGCCAGTCGGCAGCAATCCGCCGCCTCATCGACGAAACCATCGAAATCGTCGGTCTCTCCAATCTGCGCGACCGCTTTCCTGCGCAGCTCTCAGGTGGGCAGAGGCAGCGCGTTGCGTTGGCCAGGGCGATTGTATGCGAGCCCAAAGTCATACTGCTGGATGAGCCCCTTGCTGCACTTGATGCAGCGCTGCGCAAGCAGATGCAAGTATTTCTGAAACAGATTCAACGTCGTATCCGCACAACCTTTGTTTTTGTCACGCATGATCAGGATGAAGCAATTGCGATGTCCGACCGCATCGTCGTCATGGCCGACGGCAAGATCCAGCAGATCGGTACGCCCCGTCAGCTGTATTTCGAACCGCAGACGCGTTTTGTTGCGGGCTTCTTCGGCGAGAACAATCAGATTTCGGGAATGGTGGTGGATGAAAAACATATTGATACCGCCGTAGGGAGACTGGAGGTCCGCAAGCATAGCTTCGCCCCAGGAAGCCGGGTCGTTGTAGCCATCCGCCCAGAAACGTTCAGGATCGGTGAAGGTTCGCGTGGTATTCGAACTGAGGTGGAGGAAATCTTGTTTGGTGGTCCGTTCACAAAACTCCAGCTTCGACCGAGAAACGCCCCCATGATGAAGCTCGACGTCAGGATGACAGGCGCGGACCAGAGCGCCATACCCGCAAGGGGCGAGGGTTTGACTGTCACCTATGATCCGGCTGATGCCATAGTGATTGCAGAGTGATCATATGAGTCATCCCTCCACGCGATGGCTGATATTCTTTGCAGTGGCGGCGCCTCCTGTTGCATTTATCGTGGTTCCGATTGGCAGCTTCCTGCTTCTCTCATTCTTCAGGGCTGACAAACACGAAATCATCCATGAGCTTACCTTGATCAACTTTGCCAATTTCTTTGGAAACTGGACCTATCTGGGCACCTTTCTCGGTACTGTCGCGTTGTGCCTTGAAGTGATGGCATTGTCGGTCCTCGTAGGTTATCCGATGGCGTGGTTCATCTGGCAGCAAAGAGGAGGCCGGCGATACCTGCTTCTTCTTCTGGCTGTCGTGCCGCTGTTCATGAGCTATATTGTGAAACTCTACACACTGCGCTCCATGCTTGGTCTCAATGGCCTGCTCAATCAGGCACTGCTCGGTTTGGGTTTACTGGAAAAGCCAAGCCAAATTTTTCTGTTTAATCAAAAAGCTGTTCTCGTCACCATGGTGGTGATCTACCTTCCGTTCGTCGTGCTTCCGATCTTTCTTGCGCTCGAACGCATACCCCGTACACTCCTGCAAGCCTCAATCGACCTCGGAGCCGGCACCTGGGACACCTTTCGCCGGATTGTCCTTCCGCTCTCGCTGCCAGGCACGATTGGCGGTGCGTTGTTTGCATTTGTCCTTGCCCTTGGTGATTTCATTACGCCGCAAATGGTGGGGGGAACGACAGGATTTACAATCGGCCGCGTGATCTACTCGCAGTTTGGTCTGGCCTTTGACTGGCCCTTCGGATCAGCCATCGCCGCTGTTCTTCTCATGGTCGCGCTGTCTGGAATTGCTCTGGCGGGCTACTCGATTAGCCGGCAAAGGGTCTAACGCAAATGCGAAGCCGCAGTGAACGCCTCGCTACTTTCGGTACAGGCATTCTGACCCTTTTCATTTTCATTGTTCTTTACGCGCCCGTCTTTATCAGCATCCTGTTTTCGGTCGTCGAGATCAAGAAAGGTCAGATTCTCTGGGAAACCTTCAGCCTGACCCCATATGCTAGCCTCTGGTCGAACCCCAGCGTCATCTCAGCCCTCTCGAATACCGCAGTCGTGGCTGTGATTTCTGTGGCAATTTCTTCGGTATGCGCTGTCATTCTTGCGCTTTACACGAACTGGGAGGAGGCAATCGGCGGACGTGCGCTTGAGGTCATCATCTATCTTCCATTCCTGCTTCCACCGATTGTGACCGGGCTTTCCTTGCTCGTCGTTTCGTCACAACTTGGCATCAGCCGAGGCCTCGCAACGATCGTTTTGGGGCATAGCCTCTTTGTGCTTGCGGTCTCGTACCGCCTCGCACTGACACGCCTCCAGGCATTGCCAAAGTCGCTTGTGGAAGCATCCTTTGATCTTGGTGCGAGCCGGCTGCAGACACTACGGTACGTGCTTCTTCCGCACTTGGCGTCTGCTGTGATGACCGGGGCAGTTCTGGCGCTCACACTGTCTTTTGATGAAACCCTCATTACGACCTTTGTGGCAGGCGACCAGATGACTCTCCCGTTGCGTCTCTGGGCCATGATGCGGGTCGGGTTCACGCCGGAGATCAATGCCCTTGTCACGCTGGTTCTGCTTATATCAATAGGGCTGTCCGTCATCGTTGCGTGGCGGATGCGGCCTCAGGGTGAAGTGGAGGAGGAGTGAATGACAGATCAGGGACGTCTTGCCGGACGGGTCGCCGTAATTACGGGAGGTGCGCAAGGGATTGGATTGGCAATCGCCAGGCGTTTTGCCGAGGAAGGCGCATCAGTGGTCCTTGCAGACCTCAAGATCGAGACTGCGACAAATGCCGCTAGTGATCTGCAGGGGGCAGGTCTGAACGCTGTCGCGCTGGCTGTGGACATTGGCTGGGACGAGTCCGTGAAGACGCTTGCGGGGGAGGTTGAACGCCGCTTTGGACGATGCGAGATCCTTGTAAACAACGCAGCGATCGGGATGGACACGCATATCGAAACGATGTCGATGGATGACTATCACCGGGTCATTCGCATCAATCAGGATGGCGCCGTCTGCATGACAATGGCCTTCGTGCCGCTTCTCAAGAAGGCAGCCCGTGGACGCCGGGTCCTGAACGTGGCATCCATCCAAGGGCTGCGCGGATGGCCAAACCAGCTCGCTTACGCCACCGCAAAAGGCGCTATTGTCAATTTCACGCGGGCTGCATCCTGCGATCTGGCGCCACATGGCATTACAGTGAATGCCATAGCGCCTGGGTTTGTCGACACGCCAATGTCCATTCTGCCTGATGGATCGCACGAGTATGACTCTGACTGGTTCCGGGACATCTATGTCAAGTATGGACGCATTCCGATGCGCCGCTTCGGCCATCCTGTGGATATGGCTGGACCGGCGTTCTTCCTGTGTTCGGATGATTCTGACTATGTGACCGGTCAGATATTGAGCGTCGATGGGGGCGCCTCAGCAACATTTTAGGAGTGGCCATGTCAATGGACTTTGTGAGGATTCGGTCAATCGTGGCTGCGCCACTCATGGGCGAAAGTCCGAAAGGGGGCTGGGCAGCTGAAATCAGGCCTGATGATTCAGTTCATGCACTGATCGCAGTTCATACCGATCAAGGGATTACAGGTTATGGCAGCATCTTCACCAATGGAGGTCTTGTTGAAGCTGCCCTCAAGGTTCTCGAGCCATTGTACCTGGGGGAGAATGCACTTGAGCCAGAGCGGGTAAGCGAGAAGCTCCATCAGAACACCTTCTGGATGGGTCGTGGCGGGACACTCACGCATACGATAAGCGGTATCGATATCGCACTCTGGGACATATTGGGTAAAGCACTTAATCAGCCTGTAGGCCGCTTGCTGGGCGGCTTCTACCGGACGCGGGTCCGGCCATACTGCTCGCTCCTCATGGAAGAGCCTGACCGCATGGCGGAGACTATCGCCCCGTTCAAGGAGAAAGGCTTCAAGGCGTTCAAAATCGGCTGGGGACCGTTCGGTCGCCGTGGCAGCGCCCGGAATGACGAGGCCATTGTTGCGGCTGCACGCCGGGCTATTGCTGAGGATGATCAGCTGTTCGTTGATGCGGGCGGCAGTGATGCCTTCTGGCCGAATGGGTTGCGATGGGCGATCAATACGGCACATATGCTGGCGGATTATGAGGTTGGGTGGTTTGAGGAGGCCCTCAAGCCCGATGCGCTTGATGACTTCTGTGAATTACGCCGCCAGAGCAGGGTTCCTGTTGCAGGAGGTGAGGTTCTCACAAGGCGGCAGAGCTTCATTCCCTGGTTGACGCGCGGCGCGTTCGATATCGTACAACCGGATGCCACCAAGGTTGGCGGAATTTCTGAACAACGCCGGATTGCCTGGATGTCAGAAGAATTTGGGGTTCAATACATCGGGCATGGCTGGAACACGGCGATTGGCGTTGCGGCTGATCTGCAAATCGCTGCAGCAATGCCGCACGTTGGTGTTGTGGAGTTCATAGGAGGCAGCGCCTACGTGGATGGCCTACTTGCTGAGCCATTTCAGCTGGATCAGGAGGGATATCTCAAGATTTCGACCAAGCCAGGTCTCGGCGTTGATCTTGACCCTGACAAGGTCTCTCACTACTGCCCTACGGCAAGAAGGTTCTTCTCCTCGTAGAAGATAAGAAGTTCCAGCCGGATCGACGTATTGTACTTATTGGTTTGGATGACCATCGCATGTTGTGAAGATGACGATCCTAGCTCAGAAGTGTAGATATGTACGATCTTGCGAGACATCCCGTTTGGCAGCCCTATTGGGCCGGGAGGACTTCTGTGATGACCCAGAAAGATTACGAGATTCAGCGCAGGTTGAGGATGCTGAGGCACCTCGAGGAGAGAGGGCATGTAGGACGGACCTGCAGGTATTCTGGCATTGGCCTAGCGAGCTTGTTCCATTGGAATGCGGCCCTCGAGAAGCAGGGTGAAGGGCGCTAGTGGGCGGTATTGATCGGCCCCTAACGGGTGGCCGGTTGCACTGCCACCATTTCTGACGAGTAATGCTCTTCTGCAGAAGTCTGTTTTGCAGAAAGTTCCATTGACACTTTCAATGGCATTATCAATCTATGGTTATGTCGCGGCGGACTAAAAGGCAGACTTTGGAAGATACTTGCCCCTCATCAATTGCGTGGATCGGGCTGGGCAGTGTGATTGATCATCAACCTCGTGATGCGAGTGTCAAAATCAATCTGATGATTGTGACGAGAGCTCAACGATGTAGCTCTTATCGTTTTCATCCTGTCGGGAGCGCCAACTTTCTAAGTCCGCGCCAAAACCTCACGGACAAATGGCCACGCCTGCAGGGTGTCACCGACGGGCCGACAAGAGGGCATTCGGAGCTGGCAAATCAATACAACATTGTCGCCTAAACGCCGAAGGCTGCTACGGACTGCCGTCGATGTTCCGGATAAAGTCGATAATGTGGGACGCTGCAATTCCTGGCTGTTCCAAAGGCAGTAAGTGAGCCGCACCGGGCACATTCACCAGTGTTGCTCGATCGCCCAACTCGCCCTTCAGCTCGATGCCGTTCTGGGGTGGCGCGATCTGGTCATCCGCGCCCTGCAGAATCAGATACTTCGTATCACCCGGCGGGGCCCACCAAGCCTCAAGCGGCGCGGATTTCGCTGCCTCGGCCTCCACAGCGGCAGCACCCGGAGCGCGAGAGGGCTTGAAGATTGCCCAGATCCGATCGGACTGCGCCGGATCGGAAACGAAGTAGGGCATGACCGCCAGGATCTCCGCGTCCGTCGATGCGGGATTGAAGATGATTCCCAATGCCCTCACGGCAGCGGGTTCCGGCTGTATCTTTCCGCCCGCGGCCAACAGGATCACGCTGCGCGTCAGCTCCGGATGGGACGCGGCCACCATGCGGGCAACGCGATTGCCGAAGTCGTTGCCAGCCAAATGTACTGGCCCCAGATTCAAGGCCTTGATGACACCTGCCACGTCGTCCGCATAGTTGTTGAGTGTAACCCCGGTGCTGGCGCCCGTGCTCTTGCCGGAGCCAGGGAAGTTAATGCCGACAACCCGGTAGCCGGCCGTGGCGAGCGCTTCCGCGAGGCCATCAAGGTAGCCGACGGTCAGCGTGCCACCTGGCAGCAAGACGATGGGTTCTCCTTCGCCCCGGCTGAAATACTCGATGCTGGCGTCGGGAAGCTTTACGAGACCGGTCTCAACAGTTTGTCCTTGCGAATATGTTGCAGGCATCGATAGCAAGAACCCGATGGCGCACAATATCAATAGTGTTGACTGCCTCGCGCTAGGCAAGGCACCGATTTTCTGCGGCGTGATTATCTGCATGGAACATCCTTCGGCAAGTTACGCGAAGGACTTACCAAAATCGGTAGTTGGACAGAGGTCAAGTGGGAGGGGTCATGTGTCCTTTTGCGCAGGACACGCCCAAGTGCCTGTCGGTGCGCGAGGGCTGAATTTCTACGATCCGCCTTTATCTGCCACGGCAGGCGGTTCCAGGGCCGTTACGTAAGATAGCCTTATCAACAGATGCATTTGCGCCTAAGGCGCAGATATTTCAATGACATAGGAGTTGTCATCTTTATCCCGCATGGTGCGCCAATCCTCCGTCAGACTGCCCGGTTTTCTCGGTGTAGGGTGACCGCCGGCCAGGCGCGACAAGGGCTGCTTGGCTGTAAGGCAAGAGGGAGCCAAGCTTCCGAGTAAGTAGCTCCATCCCTCGAACTATGTTTATATAATCCCGCAGCTCATCATGTGCAGATTGACCATGTCTGTCCGCAGCCATAACCTGAATAAAATCTGCAAGTTGGAGAAAGCATCGTGAAGCCAACACAGGAAGAGAACTCCCCCTCTTTCATCGATCAGGATCTTGCGCCACTTCCGGCCGGTCGGCGCCTGATGATGAAGCTCGCGCTGGGTCTCGGGCTTATGCCTCTCCTTGCCGCCTGCCACGACGATGATGACGACGATGACCGGGATGGTGGCCTTGGTGCGATTTCTGATCGCAGGCTGAAGGAGAACGTCAATCGTGTTGGCACGACGACGCATGGATTGCCGTTCTATACCTTCAGTTATGTCGGCAAGGCGGCCGTCTATGCCGGCGTGATGGCGCAGGACGTCCTGAGCGTCATGCCGGAGGCGGTGCATGTGTCTGCGTCTGGCTTCTACGCCGTGGATTACAAGAGGCTCGGCCTGCGCATGCTGCGGCTGCAGTAGAGGCGGTTTTCGCCTGAAGCAAGTTGATCTCCGGCGATCTGCAGGAAGGAGCAGGGCTAGGCGCGGTTAAAGAACCACATGCCTGCAGCATGATCTTCTGCGCCCGCGCTGGCATTGAAGCTCTTTTGTTCCGTCTCAGCGGGCATAAAGTCGAAATCCCTCCGGTCTGGGCTATAGGTGGCGAATAACTTGCAATTCGGCTGACGTCGGGTGCTCTTGTTCCAACTGGATACAGGATGTTTTGCTTGACGCCCATCCGGTGGCAGCGTTTTCGAGGCAAACCGGGTGACTTGAGGAATGGATCAGTTCTTGCTCGCTGTAGCTGTTGAGAAAAGCTTCAATGAGATTGAAACCTGATACACGGGCCGTGTTCTCCGGCAGCGACGTGGGGTCTCGGTATCGCCGCATCTCTCGGCGGCACGCCCCAGTTTGTCTGAGTGGTAGTTTGGGCGGGCTGCCATCAGAAAAGCCATGTCTTTCGAATATAGATAACAATGAATGCTGCTATCAGAACCATTGATAGGGTTCCTGCCTGAATGCCCAGGCCATTTGCCAGAAATACGAGTCCAGCTGTTACTATGCCGCCTAGCAGCAGGAACAACAGGGCATCTCGTCTGAATTGAGAACTCTGGATCAGCGCCACTATGAGGACGATGCCGATTACCGTGATGGCCGGATAGGCAACAAAACTGGATCCGAGGCCTTTCAGAAAAGGAAGGTCGTCTGGCGGTGTTGCGGGAACAATCCCGAGCGAGGCTGAAAGAGATCTGAGGCCTATGAAGATGACGCCAATGAGCAGCAGGGTGAGTGCAACATCTCTGCGAAATTCAGTGCTCCTGAACAACGCAGCAACGAAGGCTAGCGCGATGAGGGCGATGAACAGGTAGAGACTGATTTCATAGACCTGCAGCCCGGAGGAGGTCTGTGTGACAGGGTCCATTATCTACACCGACGCCAGAATTGAAAGATCACCAGCCCGATTTCTGAATGCAGCGTCAACGAGTTCGTGTCGTGTGTTTCTCATGGGTCCTGCCTCAGCCTCCGTCACCCCTGAAGCTTACAGCAATTGTCTGGGCGCGCCATGAGTCGACGGCTCATGAGAAAGTTATTTGGTTTTCACTTGTCTGCTAGATGAAGTGGCCTCCAGGCAAAATACAATCATATATCATCTTATTGACCTCGGTGGCCTCATGGAGGACCCTACACACAGGACGACCCCTGCCGTGAGCTGCATGCTCTCCCGGGGTTGCCGTTCGTGTGGGGAGAGGAAGATGAGTGAAAACATTGTCGATTTTGCCAAGTTGGTTGCTCGAATGCTGATGGCTGCTTCGATGATCCGTTATGGGGTGGCAAAGTTGCTTGACATTCGTATGTTCACGGAGAACAGCACGACGATCAATTTCATGGAGATTTTTGCTGGCGGGATGCCCGCACCTCTATGGTTTGCCTACGCAAATGCGGTGTTCCAGACCGGCGCAGCAATATTTGTACTGATTGGCTTTCAAGCACGGATTGCTGCCGGGCTCCTGGCGGTCTGGCTCAGCGTTCTAACTCTCGTGGGGCATCCTTTCTGGGCGATGGCGCCAGACGTCGCTGCGCAGCATGAATCCTTGTTTTATCGCAATCTGGCTATGATTGCGGCTTATGTTCTGATCGCCGCCGTAGGACCGGGACGATATGCTGTGACGCGGAGGCTTGAGCGGCGGCCTTGAGCCCTTCTGCAATGAGCAAGTTCTCGCCCGGGTCTCGAGGCTGCCGCATGGTTCTTCTGCTGAGCCCTCTGATGACGACTATGCGTTCAAGTTTACGGGGGTCAGGCGGTGCATCGTGCAGATTCAGCAAGGACGTTCTTGGTGTCTTGCGAGGATGATGGCTTGCGGTATGGGCACGCTCACCTCCTAAGAACGTGTGCCTCTCTTTGTTGTATGCAAGATCGCGCTTAGGCAGTTAATGGTCAGCATGCCAAGAGGGAAATATCTAGGGGCCGAAGCTCCAGCTCAGCCCTGCGGCTGCAACCGCCTCGTCAAGTGAAAGGCTTGCGACATCGCCATCCCTCAGCCATATCGAGCCGCCAAGGGCCAATTGCCCGGCCCTGAATGTATAATCGAGGCCCAGATCGAGCGGGGTGTCATCGGATGACAGGGAGGCTTGTCTGGTTTCATACATGACTGTGCCATCAAATTCCCGGCCAACTGCGACATTCGCCTGGACGTTGCCATCAATAATTCGCCATGGGCTAATCAGAGACAGGCGCATCGCATCATGGCTCTCGAAAACACCGGCGCTGGTCAGGCTGAAGCCAAACTTGCTAGACCAGATCGCGGAAGCCGAACTGAACATGCTGTTCTCAGCTTCAGTGGCGTCCGACAGGCCTAGCTGCGCAAAGGACTCAAAGGTGAGACTGTCGGTGATCCGGTGTGAATAGCTTGCGCCGACCATCTTGGTGTAAGTGGCTTCACCCAGCGAGAATGCGCCAGCGCTTTGAATTCCCAACATTGCTGCGTCCTCCCGAAGAAGGCCGAAGCTGAGGCCGAACTCGCTCCCCTTGGTCACCTGGAAGGATGCACCGAGCGAAAAGAAATTATTGTTTGTCTCGGGTGCCTCAGCAAGTGAATTGGTCCAGTCTGACTGATCCTCGAAATCAAGCGCCGATCCGTGAGCATAGAGTGCTGACAGTGAGAGGCTGGGCGAGATTGCGATGTCTGCTCCAGAGAAGAAACCACTGCTGAAGGATTGCCCGATCTCACCCGATCCACGGAAGAAATTGGCGCCAAGACGGTAGGATCCATGAAGGTCCACGCTGTCGGTGTCTGGTGAGATTTGTGTGAAATAGGCAGTGGCGTTTCCGGCGCCCGAGGACAGGGAATAATCCTCTGATGTGAATGAGAAGCCGCTTGTCGTCGTCGATGAGTCACCAGAAGCGAACAGCGTAACGCGGCCGGAGTCGACGTCAATCACATTTCGATTGCTCACCAGAGATGCGCCGAGGGAGGCAACGGCGTCGTCCGCCAGGGTGGAACGCGAGACGGGAATTGCCACGTCGTTCATCACAAAGCCACGACCATAGTCATCGAATACGACCATGCCATCGAGGAGGCCCTCGAAAGCGCTTGCCTTGCCCATGGAACTCGATTTCTTGATGTTCGAGGCTGACGTGGTCGTCGTACTCTTGGTCACTGTGCTGGAAGTTGCCACGTATGTCGATCCGACTGGTCTGAGCGCGGCGGCGACGTTGAGAAGGCCCCAGCCATATACATTGTCGATTCCGGCGGTCCCTAGATCAGTGGCCGATCTTTTCAGGATATCGGCCACCATGCTTGGCGTCAGCAAAGTGCCGCCGGCATAGGCGTTCTGAAACACCAGTGCGGCCGCCCCCGTGACGTGTGGGGAGGCCATCGATGTTCCACTCATCGTGCCATATCGGCTAGCGGGCAGGTCCGACCAGATCGATTCGCCGGGAGCAACGATAAAGAAGTTCCTCATCTTGTTCTGGCTGGCGCAAGTTGTCGTCGAACTGATGCAAGCTTCTCCGGGGCGGTTCGAAAATGACGAGATTGAATTCGCCGAATTGACGCTACCGACGATGAGAAGGTGACTAAGCGCCGTACTCGCATCGCCGGCGTAGTATTCGTTGATTGCGTTTGTACCGCTGTTGCCTGCAGCCCGCACCAGGACCATTGAATTACGATAGTCATCGAAGATATCGAGTTCACCGCTCAGGAACACGTCACCTCTTGCCCCTGGCCCGTAACTCATGTTCACCGCCTTGGCGCCAAGCGACTGAGCTGTATTCAATGCATTCCTGCCAAGATCCGCTGCAATCCATCGGCCCCTGCTATCGAAGACCGGAATGGAAAACAGGCGTGCGGTGGGAGCAACGCCAACCAGGCCAGTGTTGTTCCGGCTGGCACCGGCAATGCCGGCGACATGCGTGCCGTGTGAATCATAACTGTTGTTGAAGGTGCCGCGATAGACCTGACTAATCGACAGTCGGCCTTTCAGGTCAGGGTGGTTGGGGTCGGCTCGCCCGTCGAGGATGGCGATTCCTACATTCTGCGCCTCTCGCTTCGCAGCAGAAGTCCCGGCGATGTAGGCACTGAGATTGGCATGGATTGTACTCGTAATGCCGATCTGGACGAGGTTTGGCTGATAACTGTTGGAGTATTCGTAGTTCTGAGCGAATGCTGTTGCTGACGGGCAGGAAAGCAGCACCGTGCCGGCAAGTGCGCGCTTGATGATGGCTCGCGTCAGTTGTTTTTGCGGGAAGGAACACATCATCGTGTCAACAACCTGTCCTGTGTCAAACCGAAGCTAGACGATCACCCAATTGATTTCAGCCTGCTTTCGAAACAGAGTGAATGATCGGCTCTGCCTGAATGCCCAAATAACGTAAAATTCAATCTATCTGGAACAGGAAGAGGCCGCAAGTTCGGGTCAAAGCAACCTCAAGGTGGAAATTGAAGTCAAGCTTTTCAAGAAAAGGATTTTAATGTGCTCGCCCTGCAGAATGCCTGCCTCAGATATCGGCATAACTTGAAGTCTCAGCCGAACCACCCGGATGGGTGACGGCGCCGTTTACCGCGGGACCAACCTGCTGGGCATATTTCCACAACGTCCCGGAATTGTAACCGTGCTCACGCGGCTGCCATGACTTGCGGCGATCCGCGAATTCCGCCTCTGACACATTGCAGGAAATCGTACCTTCGACGGCGTCGATCGTGATCATGTCGCCATCCCTCAGAAGACCGATCGGACCGCCCAACTGGGCCTCCGGGCCAACATGGCCGATACAGAAGCCGCGGGTGGCGCCGGAGAAGCGGCCGTCGGTGATGAGCGCCACCTTATCGCCCATGCCCTGGCCATAGAGTGCGGCCGTCGTTGCGAGCATCTCGCGCATGCCCGGGCCGCCGCGCGGTCCCTCGTAGCGGATGACCAGCACCTCGCCTTCCTTGTATTGACGTTTTGAAACCGCCTCGAAACATGTTTCCTCATTGTCGAAGCAACGCGCGGGACCGGAGAACGTTAGGTTCTTCATGCCCGCCACCTTGACGATTGCTCCCTCGGGAGCGAGGTTGCCTCGCAGGCCAACGACGCCACCAGTCGTCGTGAAGGGTTTGTTCGCCGGGCGGATCACGTCCTGATCGGCGTTCCATTTCACGCTGGCCATGTTCTCGGCAAGGGTGCGGCCGGTAACGGTGAGACAGTCTCCGTGCAGGAAACCATGATCGAGCAAGGTCTTCATCAGCAGCGGAATGCCACCTGCCTCGAACAGATCCTTGGCAACATAACGGCCACCCGGCTTGAGGTCTGCCACATAGGGTGTGCGCTTGAAGATCTCGGCCACGTCGAAGAGGTCGAACTTAATTCCTGCCTCATGCGCGATGGCCGGTAGATGAAGTGCTGCGTTTGTTGAGCCACCGGATGCCGCCACGACAGTCGCAGCATTTTCGAGCGCCCGCCTGGTGACGATGTCACGGGGCCTGATGTTCTTGGCGAGAAGTTCCATGACCTTTTCGCCAGCGGTGTAGCAGAAGGTATCCCGGATCTCGTAGGGCGCCGGAGCGCCGCAGGAATAGGGCAGGGCGAGGCCGATTGCCTCAGCCACCGTTGCCATGGTGTTGGCAGTGAACTGCGCGCCGCAGGAGCCGGCCGAGGGGCAGGCCTTCTGCTCGAGTTCGAGCAGGTCCTCGTCAGACATGGCGCCCACCGAATGCTTGCCGACTGCTTCGAAGACATCCTGAATGGTCACAGGCCGGCCCTTGAAGGTGCCAGGAAGAATCGACCCGCCATAGATGAACACCGAAGGCACATTGAGCCGCACCATCGCCATCATCATGCCGGGGAGCGACTTGTCGCATCCCGCGAGCCCCACAAGAGCATCATAGCAATGGCCGCGCATGGTGACCTCGACGGAGTCGGTGATGATCTCACGCGAGACCAGAGAGGCTTTCATGCCCTGATGTCCCATCGCGATACCGTCGGTTACCGTGATGGTGCAGAATTCGCGCGGTGTGCCGCTGGCTGACGCCACGCCCTTCTTGACGGCCTGTGCCTGGCGCATCAGTGCGATGTTGCAAGGTGCCGCTTCATTCCAGCACGATGCAACGCCGACGAAGGGCTGGGCGATCTGTTGCTGGGTGAGGCCCATGGCATAGTAGAAGGAACGGTGTGGAGCACGCTCCGGCCCGACGCTGGTATGGCGGCTTGGCAGTCTGCTCTTGTCGATGACCGGTTTGTCCATGATTAGTACTCCCTTGCCTGTTTCTATCGGCTCGGCTGAGGCGGGGCAAGCGTCACACGGCGTTGGCGGTCCTCAACTTCTGTGGCCCTCGTCTTAAAAAATTCAACTGAGATCACGAGAGCGTGATCACGGCTGACCATCGGGCGAAGAGGATGGATGCTCGTCACCTGGAGGCGGGGAGGCGGCATCGGTCTGGCGGGAGAGCGCGGCGAGCTGGTCAAGGCGCTGGCGCAGGCGCAGTTCCCTCTCATCGGGCATCGATGGCCCCGGTGTGCCGGCCGGATACGCGGAGGGTTGAGCTGGCGCTGCCTTTGCCTGGCGACGCGGCCTGCGGCCGGTGGATGGCTGGGTTTGTGCGGAAGTCTTGCTGTCGGCGAGTGCGCGCTCAAGTCGGGCGATGTCGACCTCCATGGCCACGACCCGGTTTCGGTGACGGCTCACTTCGGCCATCTGCTCGGCCATCCGGAGTTTGAAGGCCTCGAGCTCATCGCCGAGGCGCTGCTGCAGGGCGGCGTTTTCGGCGCGAAGCCGGGTCCGCTCTGCGTGGAGTTCAGCAAGCGAGGAGGGTACCTGCCTCTGCATGCGTCTTGTTCCCGCGCGCACCGCGGTGGTCCACACCAGGCGAAGCATGAACAGGGCGATAAGGCTCGCAAGCGAGAACCCAAGAACAATCAGCAGTACTGTCTCGGTCTGAGGCATTGGTCCTCCAGATTTCCCGAGACACTAGCCCATGATCATGGCCGGTGGAAATGTCTGCGATCCGGAAGAATGGCACTCGGGCAGGTCGGGATCAGAACGGGTTCCACTCTGCCTTGCCGGAATACTTGAGATAGCCAACGTTGGCCCCCAGCCTTGCGCCGACGCCTGTGCGAATGGGCGCCAGCACGATCTCGTCTTTCTGCTGGAAGTTCACGCCCAGACCACTGACGAAGTATGCCGAGCCCTCGACGCCGCCGAAGCGGCCATAGAGATCCTCGGGGCTTTCTGAGTGATAGACAAGCACGAGACTGCGCGATCCGTTGGCGCCGAAGTCAAAGCCAACAGAAGGGCCTTGCCAATAGATGCGTTGCTTGATCCCGCTCTTGTAATAGATGGTACCCTCGCCATAGCGCAGCCCGCCGACAAATGAGCCAGCGGCTTCCTCGCCAACAATATAGGCCGTCGGCTCACCCTGCTTGCGAAAGACATGTTCGATGGCTTCCGCCAACTCGCGGCTGGCCTTCCCGAAGAATTCGTGGCCCGCCGTCAGCACCTCATCGCTCGAGAAGGTCTGGCTTGATGTCTGCTCGGCTTTCGAGACGGATCCGGTGGTTTGGGTAGAGGCCGGCAATGCTGTGCCCGCGAGGAGCAGGAAAGCCAAGGAAAGGGACAGCGACGTCTTGGTCATGGGAGGCCTCACACTTGTTACGCACCAAACTGATGGCCGCTCATGGCAAGTCCATGGCCGCCTTGTGGTCTTTTGCCAGCCTAACAGCGGGGAATTGCGGCTTGGTTAACTTTCGATGGTGACGTGAGGGCCGGCCGGCGTCAGGCGCTGGCAATGAAACCAGGGTTGTCATAGCCGCGGGCGCGTTTGCCGTAACGCAGGGGAAGCCCATCGAGCATCACGACCTTTCCCCCGGCTGCCAGGAGCACGGCGTGGCCCGCGGCTGTATCCCATTCCATGGTGCGGCCAAAGCGCGGATAGATATCCGCCTCCGCGGCGGCAACTAGGCAGAACTTGAGTGATGAACCCGCCTGACGGAAGGATTTCACTTTGAGGGTCTTGAGATAATCTTCTGTTGCCTGGTCGCGGTGAGAGCGGCTGGCAACCACGGTTGCGCCATCTGATGGAAGCTGTCGCACTGCAAGCGCATGCCAGCGTGTTGCGCCCGCAGGCCCGATCTGGCCCTGGGCGGCGCCCATCTGCTGATCCCCCCAGAATATCCGCCTGAGTGCTGGGGCATAGACAACACCTGCCACGGGCACCCCCTCGTCGACCAGGGCGATGTTCACGGTGAACTCGCCATTGCGGGAGATGAACTCCTTGGTTCCATCGAGAGGGTCGACCAGGAAAAAGGTATCGGCGACCTCGGGGATGCTGCCTGCTGCGGCCGCCTCCTCCGAAATCACGGGAATAGCCGGCCTGATCGCTGCGAGGCCATCCAGAATGATTTTCTCGGCGGCCCCGTCGGCTTCGGTGACGGGGGTCAGGTCATCTTTCTGTGTGGCCGAGAAATCCGTGGCGTAGATCGCCATGATGGCATCGCCAGCCTTGACCGCAAGCTCGATCAACTGCTGCACGAGGGTGGGCGGGGCAAGGTTCATCTACCGCAGGCTCCAGCGCGAGGTTAGCAGCGTCTCTTGGGTGCGAAAGCTGCTCCAGTCAATGCGGAAATTCTGACGTACCGATGCTACAACAGATAAGCGAATCAATGCCGGGGACCGCCCATGCCAGACTCCTCACCGCCTGAAGCCAGGCTCTCTGACCTCGACCTTTCCGCACTGCTGTGCAGCCGCGTCTGCCACGACGTGATCTCGCCTGTGGGGGCCATTGCCAATGGTCTTGAGCTAATCGATGACCCGGAAATGGATCCCGACACCAAGGCAACCGCATTGGACATGGTGCGAAGTTCGGTTCGCACCGCGGCAGCGCGGCTCAAATTCTGCCGCATTGCCTTCGGGGCTGCTGGATCTGTTGGCGCGGTGATCGACATGGGCGAAGCCGGCGAAATTGCCAAGGCTTTCGTCAGTGAGGAAAAGAGGGTCACTCTCGACTGGAACGCCCCCCGTGAAAACCGGCCAAAGCAGCAGGTCAAGCTGCTTCTCAACATGGTGTTGATGGCACTGGCGGGCATTCCGCGCGGCGGCGTCGTGACCGTCACGGTGGAGGAGGGCCGCTTCACGGCGCGCGCTGCCGGCGATCGCGCCAAGCTCCCCGAGCCGATGGTGCAGGTGCTGGCGGGAACGCTGGATCTCGCAACGCTCGATGCCCGTCTGGTCCAACCCTACTACGCCCGCGAACTGGCGCGCGCGGCGGGCCTCAGGCTTCGCATGGACATGGATGGAGCCGACGTGATGGTGTCAGCCGACTGAGCCGCCTCACCGATCGGGATCGCTGGATGATCAGGCGCTTTCGCGCAGGTCCTCGCCCATTGGCGGGGCATTCTCGCGCAATACGTAGCCGCGGCCCCATACGGTTTCGATGAAGTTCTTGCCGCCGGCAGCGCTTGCCAGCTTCTTGCGCAGCTTGCAGATGAACACGTCGATGATCTTGAGTTCTGGCTCGTCCATGCCGCCATAGAGATGGTTGAGGAACATCTCCTTCGTCAAGGTGGTGCCCTTGCGCAGCGAGAGCAGCTCGAGCATCTGGTATTCCTTGCCGGTCAGATGTACGCGGGCCCCGCCGACTTCGACGGTTTTGGTGTCCAGATTGACGCACAGATCGCCGGTGACGATCACCGACTGTGCATGGCCCTTGGAACGGCGGACAACCGCATGGATGCGCGCAACCAGTTCGTCCTTGTGGAACGGCTTGGTCATGTAATCGTCCGCGCCAAAGCCAAGGCCGCGAACCTTGTCTTCGATGCCTGCAAGGCCAGAGAGGATCAGGATAGGGGTGCCCACCTTGGCAACGCGCAGGGTTTTCAGGACTTCATAGCCGGACATGTCCGGCAAGTTCAGGTCCAGAAGGATAATGTCGTAGTCATAGAGCTTTCCGAGATCGACTCCCTCTTCGCCAAGGTCTGTCCCGTAGACGTTGAAACCCTCGGATTTGAGCATCAGTTCAATGCTCTGGGCCGTCGCGGTGTCATCCTCGATCAGCAGTACCCTCATCTCGAATCCCCTATCGTCCCCGGCTCCCTCTGGAGCCTCTTCACGGCCTGTGCGGTTGTCTGCCCCGCACTCACCAACCGTTAACTCTGTTTGCCAAGATATACCGGTAAAGGTTAACAAACCCTAAGTCACGCAACGCAAGCTATTGACAGATCTAACGACATGTAGTGGTGTGATTCTCACTGGCCAGCTACATATAGATACAAACCTGCGCAACGGCGTTCAACGCTTCCAGGTCAAATCCTACCCGGTTTACCCCGCCTTAAGCTTGCGCCTCCATCATTCAACTGAACGACGAACCGAATCTTGCTTGCGTAGATGATTCGCCGAATCGTGAAAAGGGGGTTGGCGTCAACCAGCCTTGGTCAGTGCATTGAGTAGAGTTAGGGGTTACCCATGCGTTCACGCGAGACGCTCCTCCGGCTGCACCGCTTCCGCACCGGCGAAAAGCGGCGGCAGGTCGCCGATATCAACTTCATGATCCAGGATTTCACGCGCAAGCATGATGATCTGGACGCCCAGGTGAAGTTGGAGGAAGGCCGGACCGGCGTGAATGATCCTGCCCACTTCAACTACTCTCTCTCGGCCAAGTCGGCGCGTGCGCGCCGCGACAATCTCATGCGCTCTATTGCCGAACTCCGTGATCAGCTTGCAGAGGCAGAGGCCGCGCTTGCGGTTGAGGAGCAGGAACTGCGGCGTGCCGAGCTGTTGGCAGAAAAGGAGCAGCACGGCTCGGCTTCGGCCATCCCAGACGCTGCGGCCGCCCACAGCGCGCAATGATCTAGATCCGGAACGACCTCAGTCGTTCATAATGTGGCCAAGCCGCATCGGCGATGCCTTGCAGCGCGGAGGGCAGGATGGGCTTGTCCGAGGCTGGCATGCCGAAGCCTGTCGACGCCCAAACTGCGTTGTACCAGTGAGGCGCCCACAGGCCGTCGCAGGCCTTTGGACCTGGTGGCCAGGCCAGCATGGCCTCATCGAAGTCGATGCCGCAGGCCGCACATAACCTGGCAAGGGTCTCTCGTGGATCACGCAGAATGTCATCGGCATCGACCACTGGCGGAGCGTGTCCCAGATGGTCGGCGACCATGTCGAAGATCTCGCGTTGTTCGATGAAGCCGATGTCGCGCAGGCTCACCTCTGACCATTTCTTGGTATAGCTGGCCAAGACTCGCTCCGGCGCCCGGATCAGGAAGGCGTTGGTCAGCCCTGTGATCCAGCTCCGGTCAAAACCCTTCAGCATGTGGTGGGTCATGTGCTTCTGGTAGAAGATCGGCTTGGAGGGTCTGGAAAGGCATTTGCTGACAATGCTGTTCCAGTCGCTGTCGCCTGCCGCAATGATCGCGTCGCGCATCGGATGGTCATTGCCGTGGTGCACGAGCGAAAAGGCGTAGAAGGGCTCGTCCCAGGCCTCGCAATCGGGCCGGTTGCCAAAGGAATACATCATCGCCGTCGAGATGTTTCGCGGCCCGGACCACATGGCGAGATTTGTCATGCTAAAGGCTCCGACGGGCTTCCCGCAGGCACAGGGCCTTGTAGGCTGCCGACAACTGCTGTGAAATCGGACCAGGCCCCGTCCATGCCTCTCGCGAGAGCGGGTGACGCACGGGTCGGCCGTCGATCAACCTCACTGGAATGAGTCCGGCGAAGGTGCCTGTCACGAAGGCCTCATCCGCGCCATAGACGTCGTAGAGGGAAAACGCCTTTTCGAGAACCGGAATGCCCAGATCCTTCGCGAGGCGGATCATGTTGCCGCGCGTGATTCCGGGGATGCAGTACTGCCCTGTGGAGGTCCAGAGTTCACCGCGCCGCACGATGAAGAAATGGGTCGAATTGCAGGTGGCGACAAAGCCGAGCGGGTCGAGCATCAGGGCTTCGTCTGCTCCTGCGTTGGCGGCCTGGATGCAGGCGGTGATGCAATTGAGCTTGGAGTGGGAGTTGAGCTTCTGGTCCTGCACGTCTGGCGCACCGCGCCTGACGTTGACGGTATGAAGCGTCAGGCCATGCGTCAATTTCTCTGGATTGGGTGTCTTGTATTCTGGAATGATCACGATGGTGGGGGCCGAGATCGTGACGCGGGGGTCCTGGTAGGGCGTAGCCTTGATACCGCGCGTGACCATCAGCCGGATGTGCACGCCATCGGACATGTGGTTGGCATCGATGCAGTCGAACAGCCGTTTGACGAGTTCGTCGGGAGCCAGTCCAATCTCCATGAAGATTGCCTTGGCGCCCTCGTAGAGCCGTTCGATGTGTTCGCGCAGGAATGGCACCCCGCCATTGACGAGGCGCAGCCCCTCCCATACCCCGTCGCCGAGAATGAAACCGGAATCGAAGACGGACACGCTGGCTTCAGCACGCGGCGCCAGCTTGCCGTTCACGGAAATCAGGATGTTGAGATTGCGGGGGTCGATCTGGACATCGTGGATGTTGGTCTGCGTCATGCCCGTCAGATAGCACAAACCCGAGGGTAATTGAAAAGGCCGGGCCTTTGGGGCCCGGCCAAGAGGTTTCGGGGCTTCGCCCCTACTGGCGGTAGTCCTGGATGCGGGTGGTTCGCAATCCCGCCAGGCCGTGCCGGTCGATCGACCTCTGCCAGCTCAGATATTCTTCCACAGTGAGGACGTAGCGATCACACGCCTCCTCAAGACTCAACAAACCACCGCGTACGGCCGCCACCACCTCCGCCTTGCGGCGGATCACCCAACGCTGGTTTCCAGGAGGGGGGAGGTCGGCAACCGTCAGCGGGCTGCCATCGGGCCCAATGACGTAGTTCACGCGGGAACGCAACTGACCGTTCATGAACGAAACTCAACACTCACACGACTACTCACTGGTATTCAACCTAGGGAAAGCCCCTTAAGAATGACCTAAGTACTCGTGAATATTTCCCAAACCCGGGCGGCGCGGCGGTGTCATTTCAGCACAACCTGGCTTCGGCAGCGGTTTACTTCTGGTCGCGGATATCCCATCTAGGCACTCATGATGATCGGTCAGGCTTTGATTGATGCAGTGCGTGGAACGGTCGGACTCGCTGGCGAGCCGTCGTCAATACGCGTGGTTTGCGCCATGTCCGGAGGGGTCGACTCGACCGTGACGGCAGCCCTGCTGAAGCAGGCCGGCTTTGACGTGGTTGGAATCACGCTCCAACTTTATGATCACGGTGAGGCGGTTCAGCGCAAGGGGGCCTGTTGCGCCGGACAGGATATCCGCGACGCCCGGCGTGCTGCTGCTGCTCTTGGCATTCCACATTATGTCCTCGACTTTGAAAGTCGGTTCCGCACCGCGGTCATCGACGAGTTTGTGGCCGGCTATCTGGCGGGCGAAACGCCCATTCCCTGTGTCACCTGCAACCAGACCGTCAAGTTCGCCGATCTTCTCGCTCGTGCCCAGGCGCTCGATGCGGCGGCACTTGCCACCGGCCATTATGTGGAAAGCCGATCCAGGCCTGATAGTCCCGGCCGTCGCGACATGTTCACGCCCGCTGATCTGGCGCGTGATCAGAGCTACTTCCTGTTTGCTACCACCCAGCCGCAGCTTGACTATCTGCGCTTCCCGCTGGGCGCGCTCAGCAAGGCTGAGACGCGCGCCATTGCAGCCAGCCTGGGACTTGGCGTGGCGGACAAGCCCGACAGCCAGGACATCTGCTTTGTGCCGGGTGGACGCTACGCCGATCTTATCCGCAGGCTCCGGCCAGACGGAGTAGAGCCTGGCGATATCGTCACCTTGTCCGGCGAAGTCGTAGGTCGCCATGATGGTGTCATCAATTACACGATCGGACAGCGCCGTGGTCTCGGTGTCGGGGGTGGCGAGCCTCTTTACGTGATCTCGATTGATCCGGCCGCCCGGCGTGTGATTGTCGGTCCGCGAGAGGCCCTGAAGCAGACGGACATCCGCCTGACGGGATTGAACTGGCTGGGCGATGCGCCGGTTGAGTCTGAAGCGGTGCCGGTCTTTGCCCGCATCCGCTCCTCCCGGCCTCCTGTTGCGGCCACGATCCGCCGCGATGACGCGGGCCCCGTGGTTGCCATTCCCGAAGGCGAATTCGGCGTGTCGCCCGGACAGGCCTGCGTTCTCTATCAGGGTCTGGGTGCTGGCACACGGGTGCTGGGTGGTGGGTTCATCGCCCGCAGCCAGACCGGTTTTCGGCCCGGGTAAGGCGAAACGCAGCGGCATTTGCGTTGTCGCGCCAGCTTCCATATAGTCTGGCCCAATTGAGGAGTGCATTGTCCGTGGCCAAGATCAACCTTCATCCCAACATCGACCGTGATGTGAAGAAGGGGGTTGCGTGGGCGGTGCATGCCTTCACCACCTGTGGTATCGTTCTCGGCTTTCTCGCTCTCGTGGCCGTTCTGAAAAATGATCCTGTGGCAGCCTTCATGTGGCTCGGGCTTGCACTGTTCGTGGATGGTGTAGATGGCACGCTGGCCCGCAAGGCGCGAGTGCTCGAATACACGCCGAATGTCGACGGCCGTACGCTCGACAATGTGATCGACTTCTTCACCTATGTCGCGGTGCCTGCGCTCATGGTCTACTGGTTCAACATGACTCCGGTGGATTTCATTTTCTCCGGCCAGACCTGGAGCCTGATTTCGGCAGCGGCAATCATGGCGGTGTCCTGCTATACTTTTGCCAATGTTGGCATGAAGTCGGATGATTATTACTTCGTTGGCTTTCCTGCCATCTGGAACGTTGTCGTTCTCTACTTCTTCGTGCTTCAGACAGGCCCTATCGCCAATCTGGCCACCGTTACAGTGCTGTGCGTGCTCACTTTCGTTCCCGTCAAGTTCGTGCATCCGCTCAGGGTGACAGACTGGCGGCCGATCACCATTCCAATGACCGTGTTGTGGGCGGCCATGTCGCTCAGTCTCATTATTCAGGCAAAGGATCGCAGTGACTGGGGCCTTGTTGAGGATGTGCAGCTTTGGGTCTGGGTTGCTGCCAGCATCTATTTCTTCTTCATCTCCATCTGGCGCACTTTTTTCAAGAAGAGCCAGGCGGAGGACGGGGCTGGAGCTTCCAGCTGATCGACATACAAGATGCGGGCTTGATGGCGGGCAGTTTCTGAGATGCGTGCATCACTCAAGATCAACGGCCTGATTGTAGTCAGCGCTGGCCTGTTATGGGCACTGACCCACATGCTTCATGATGTCTATTTCCCGTTCTTGAATCACAGGCCCGGTATCGACTTGATTTTCGTTCCGTCCGGGATCCGTTTGCTCCTTCTGATGATCGGCGGCGTCTGGGCTGCCATTGGCGTGTGTCTTGGAAGTCTCTTGCTGGCCGGCCCGGAATTCGGGTTTGACAATTTTCCGGACATGGTCACGATCGCGCTGATTTCCGGTTTCGGGACCTACGCTGCGCTGCGTCTCACGCAATGGTCGTTCGGCATCACCCAACATCTCGGGAATCTCGCACCCTGGCACTTGCCACTGATCAGCCTCTGCGTGGCAATCGGCTCATCGGTGGTTCACAATCTTGCCTTCGTCGGTCTTGGTGTCGAGAATTGGGCGAAGTTTGCAGACAACACCATTGCCATGGCCATGGGCGATTTTCTCGGCAGCTTGCTGGTGGTCGCTTTCGCGATTGGCCTGCTGAGACTTTACCGAATCCTGCGGATCTGACGGCTCACGCGCGATCCGGGCAGCGCGCGGATGTTGGGGGGGTATTTGAAGCAGAAAGAGCTCTCAGGCGTTTTTCGGGGAGAGCAGCTTTCGGGCATCTGCAGACATCCGTGCATAGGTGCGCTTCGCGAGTGGAGTCAGCGTGAGACGCTTGGCGCGACCATCGTGCGGATCCGGCTCTGACTTGATCCATCCCGCCTGTTCAAGTTCGGCTAGCCGGGCATAGACAGTGGGGGCCGTTCCAAAGCCCGGACCCTTCACGACATCCGAGACATTGAGGCTCTTGGACTGCGCGTCGGCCTCTCCAATGAAATTCAGAATCGCGCGGGCTGAGATGTCGAGATCGCCTAGCCCCGAAGTCTGCTCGATCGCGCGCACCAATTGATTGATGCGAAAAATCAGATTAGATTTTTCCATGGTCTTCGGTCTTTCTTGTTTCTGCGACTTGCGCACTTGATTGCGAGCTCTGAATTGACACGACGCCGAGTACGCTGCAGCGATCTCTAAAACGATTTCACTATCTGAAGCATATGCAGAATTCAATGTTTAAATCAAAAATGAGCGAAATTTTGTTCGGACTGTCACCCTCTTGAAGCTGGATTGATGTGACAAATTCGTTTTGCGCTTTTTGGTTGCGGTATTGGCATTGCGATTCAAAATACCGATGGTCGTCAGAGGAAGGCTGCTCAGAAGGACTCATTTTCTGATTAGCTGAACTGCGCTTGATCTCGGCGCAATGACGGTTGGCCTGCTCGCCCCGGAGGCGAAATTTGGCTGGTTTCGAAGGAGTGGATGATCCGGTGACCTATAATCAACTCGGATCTCGCTTCTAGCGGCGACGCCGTGGCTGGCCCGCCTCCGGCTTCAGCAGGGAGTGCAGTGTAGCAATCAGCTTTGCAACGTCCTGGCTGGCAACTGAATAATAGATGTTGCGTCCTTCCCGACGGGTGTCCACGAGGCCGTCAAGGCGCAGTCTTGCCAGCTGCTGAGAGATCGCGGCCTGCGGCATACCCATGACGCTCTCAATTTCAGAGACCGATTTTTCGCCATCGGCAAGCAGGCACAGGATCAACAGGCGCCCTTTGTGGGAGAGCGCCTTGAGAATTGCCGTCGCGTCGCGGGCTTTGGCCTCGACCTGCTTGCGGGCCTTTCCTGTTGCGCTGGCGAAGTCGAGAATGCTCATGCCAAAAGACCACTGGAGTTTTATATAATGTTATACTGCTTGGCATATAATATCCCAGCTTACAATCTCAGGACGTTAAAAAATTGTCATGCACTCTTAAGTAGTTTTCGCAGAGATCCAATCCACTCGCCGTGTAGCTGGCGCCCAGTGACCTCGGAAAATCAGCCTCGAAATGTGAGGCAATCCAGGCTGTCAGCAGGATCCGGCGAAACATGACAAAAGTGGGGATCTCGGCTTCATCTGCCGGATCGATCGGCATCACCCGGCGGTAGCCGAGCTTCCAGCCTTCGATGAGGTCCTGGGCCCGAGCTTCATGTTCGTAAAAGGAAATGACGCTGGCCGCATCGTACATGAACCAGCCGAAGCCGCAGTCATCGAAATCGATGACCTTCACGGTCTCTCCATCGATCAGCAGATTGGCAAGGCGCAGGTCGGCGTGGATCAGGCCGAAGCGGTCTGGGCTGCTGCCGTAAGCAGTCAGGCGGCGGCCTATCACCTGAACCGTACGCTCGAACAGGAGCTCGGCCTCCTTTGTCAGCCCCACCGCATCGCGCCACCGCCCCCAGCGTGGCTGTTCTTCGCCCAGGCTTGCAGAAAAATCCCAGCGGTGGCGGGTGAAGCCTGCTGGCCACCTCCACTGCCGCGCATGCAAGTGCATCCGCGCAGTGATTTCGCCCAGCGTGGCAACGTGGCTGAAGAGATCATCGGTGATGGCAGGTTCAGCGCCTGGTTCCCAGTGAAACAGCACCACGTGACGCGCCGTGGCAAGTCCGGGGTTGCTCAGTTGCTGGACGAAGCGTCCGTCATGCCCTGCAACCGGTGAGGGCGTGATCACCACCTGTTCGTTTCGCAGCGCCATGGCCCAGGCCAGTTCGGACGCAATGGCTTCCGGCGTGTGATAGCCCTCGCGATGCACCCGGAGCACCCAGCGATTGCCCGCAGCATCCTCCACTTTGAACATGGCGTTTTCGGACAGGTTGAGAAGACGGATTCCGCAGTCCGCCGCTATGGGGTATCTCGCCAGCGCCGAGCGGGCCAGTTGCTCCAGAGCCGTCAGTTGCCCGGCGTGATCCTCAGGGTTGAAATTTGCCATGCTTCTGTGTGGGTCGCCTTGGATCATGGCTACCTGCCAGATGAGGGCCATGTCAGGCAAGCATGGCGGACCATTTCAGCCTGGCAATTCCACTGGTCAAAGGCGGATTGGTCCTCCATATGACGATCAGGATTATGGAGTCACCGATGTCACTGCTCCTCAACATTATCTGGATCCTGCTGGGCGGCGCCTGGATGGCCTTCGGCTGGCTCGTGGCGGCGGTTATCATGGCGATCACGATTGTCGGCATTCCGTGGGCCCGGGCCGCGGTCAACATCGCCCTCTACACGCTCATGCCCTTCGGCTACGAGGCAGTTGCGCGTGACCGCCACACAGGCCAGGAGGACATCGGCACCGGTGGGCTCGGTATGATCGGCAACATTCTCTGGCTGGTTCTGGCCGGATGGTGGCTGGCGCTGTTCCATATTGTCACGGCCATCATGCTCGCCATCACCATCATTGGCATTCCCTTCGCATGGGCACACCTCAAGCTAGCCGGCCTCTCGTTGTGGCCGATTGGCAAGATGATTGTACCGAAGGGGCAGTCGATGCCCGCGCATCGGGTGTAAGAAGGACTACTTCAGGCCTGCGGCGGCCGCCTCGCCGAGGTCGCTGCGCTCGGCGAGCTTGGCGTTTTCCTTGGCGCGTTCGGCGGCACGTTCCTCGCGCCGCTTCATCA
>NZ_JBIIDX010000149.1:0-8454 GCF_044238155.1 Aestuariivirga sp.
AGCGACGTGGGCCTGGCCGCACTTGCGCATCGCAAGCCCGGCGAGATTTCGGGTGGTGAACGCCAGCGTGTGGCACTGGCGCGCGCCCTGGTGCGTGACCGGCCGGTGCTGTTGCTTGATGAGCCCTTCGCCGCTCTCGGCCCCGCCCTGCGCCGCGACATGCTTGATCTGGTCATGGCGCACCAGCAAGCGCGCAAGCTGACGGTCGTCATGGTCACTCATCAGCCGGAGGACGCCGCTCATGCGGCCAGCCACACTGCCTTTCTGGACGATGGCCGCATCCTGGCGCTGCGCCCTACTGCAGCCTTGTTCTCTGCCAACGACATACCGGGCCTTGACCGCTATCTGGGGGACTGGAGAAGTAGCGCCCTCTAGGCTAGACCCGGGCCGGCATGAGCAGAATTCTTCTTCATCTCCGTGGCATCGGGCTCACTTTCGGCGGCCGGCCGATTCTCGAGCATGCGGAACTTGCCGTAGCAGAGGGCGAGCGCGTGGCGCTCGTTGGTCGCAACGGGTCCGGAAAATCCACCCTGCTCCGAATCGCCGCCGGTCTTGTCGATGCCGACAAGGGCGAGCGTTGGGTGCAGCCTGGCATCACCATCCGCTACCTGCCGCAGGAGCCTGACCTGTCCGGCCATTCGACCGTCCTCGATTATGTTGCAGCTGGACTGGGCCCTGCCGATGATCAGCACCGCTGCGCCTACCTGCTGCGCGAGCTGGGACTGACCGGCGAGGAGGATCCCCGGCACCTCTCCGGGGGTGAGATCCGCCGGGCCGCGCTGGCACGCGTGCTGGCGCCACAGCCCGACATTCTTCTGCTGGATGAGCCTACCAACCATCTCGATCTCCCGGCTATTGAGTGGCTGGAGTCCGAATTGTCCGCGTTGCGCTCGGCCTTCGTGCTGATCAGCCATGACCGGCGTTTTCTCGAAACGCTCAGCAACCGCACCGTCTGGCTCGACCGTGGCCTGTCGCGGCGGCTGGAGCGTGGCTTCAGCGCCTTCGAATCCTGGCGTGACGAGGTGCTCGCCAAGGAAGAGGCCGAACAGCAGCTTCTGGCCAAGCGCATCGCGGCGGAGGAGCATTGGATGCGGTACGGCGTCACGGCGCGGCGCAAGCGCAACATGCGGCGTGTCGAGCTGCTCGGCAATCTGCGTAAGCAGCGCAAGGAGCATGTGGGCCAGCAGGGCGCCGTTCGCATGGCGGCATCCGCTGGGGATCTCTCCGGCAAGCTGGTGGCGGAAGCCAGCAGACTGTCAAAAAGCTTCAGCGGCAGGCCCATCGTTGCCGATCTTGATCTCCTTGTCATGCGCGGTGACCGGCTGGGCATCGTCGGGCCCAATGGCGCTGGAAAGACCACGCTGATCAAGCTTCTCACCGGTCAGCTGCAGCCCGACGCCGGAATCATCAGGCTTGGCACGAACCTTCAGACCGTGACCCTTGACCAGAGCCGCCAGAGCCTCGATCCGGGTGCGACACTTGCCGATGTCATCACTGACGGCCGCGGTTCATCCGTGACCATCAATGGCGAGACGAAGCATGTCGTGAGCTACATGAAGGATTTTCTGTTCCCGCCCGACAAGGCCCGCACGCCGGTGGGTGTTCTCTCAGGCGGAGAACGGGGGCGGCTGATCCTGGCGCGCGAACTGGCGAGGCCGTCCAATCTCCTGATCCTTGACGAGCCAACCAATGATCTTGACCTTGAAACGCTCGACATGCTGCAGGAAATGCTGGCCGATTATCAGGGTACGATCCTGCTCGTCAGCCATGACCGCGACTTTCTCGATCGTGTCGCAACATCCGTTCTGATGGCAGAGGGCGACGGCAGGTGGGTGGAATATGCCGGTGGGTATTCCGACATGCTGGTCCAGCGTGGCCAGGGTGTGGATGCCCGCAAGGTGAAGTCAGAAGCCGGACGGGCTGTTGCACCGGCGCCGGGGCCCGGGGCTGCTCAGCCGCAGCGCAAGCTCTCCTTCAAGGAAAAACATGCGCTGGAAACGCTGCCGGCCAGCATGAAAGTGCTTGAAGGCGAGATCGCCGCACTCGAAGCAAGGCTTGCCGATGCCGGTCTCTTCGCGCGCGATGCCCGGGCTTTCGAACTGGCAGCTGCACGGCTTGCTGCGGCCCGTGCCGAGCTGGCATCGGCAGAAGAAACCTGGCTCGAGCTTGAAGTGAAGCGGGAAACGCTCGAGGGCTGATCTACCAGCCGCCGCCACCGCCACCACCACCGCCGCCGCCTGAGAATCCGCCGCCGCCCGATCCGGAAGACCGGCCCGGCGGCGTTGCAGCTGCGGCGGCGCTGGTTGCCAGAGCCTCACCGAGGCTGTCGGTGAAATCATTGTTGTGGCCGGGGTTCCAGTGGTTGCCGGAATACCACACGGGTGCCGCTGCTCCCGCCGCTGCGGCGGCGGCCAGCACGGTGGCGAATTTCGCATTCCACTCATTCTCGCAATCGAGCGCCAGCGCGTAAGGAAGGTAGCGTTCGAACAATTGGGGTGTCTTCTCCGGTGGATGCAGGATCTTGAGGCGTTCTTCTTCGGCGGTCGAGAGATAGAGGTGGAAGCCTTCGATCTGATCGCGCAGGCGCTGGCCGCTTTCGGTTGGCGCCTGCAGCAGGCGATAGAAGATCACATTGATGATCCCGAACAGCGCGGCGCCGCCCGCCAGAACGTAAAGCGCTGCGGGTAAGCCGCCGCTGCTGAACATGCTGCTCAACGGCAGGATCGCCCCTGCGCCGACGAAGGGAATCAGAAACAGAAGTGCGGCCAGCGAGGACATCTTGCCCCACAGCCCGCGTGCTGCAGCGATGCCCTTGAGCGAAGCCCATCCGACGGACAGGATCACAGCCCACCATCCGCCGAGCAAGATGAGCGGGAAAAGACTGTCGATGCTCCGCACCTTGGCGAGGAGCAGCGCCGCTGCCGCAAGGAACAGTATGGACAGGCCAAGCCCCGCCGCGAACCAGCCGAGATTACGCAGAAACGCCGTGCCCACATATTCATCGGCCAGTGCGCTTTCGAGTGCACTCTTGGCTGCCGCCACTTTCTTCTGGTTGGCTTGAGTGAGAGCGGTGCTGCCGGCCGGCAATGCATTGAAGAGTGCCTTCTCGGAAGCAGTCAGCGGTTCTCGGCTGCCTACATCAGTCAGTTTGGTGATGGTGAAATCGCCGTCATCCTCAGCGATCCTGAGTCTGCCTTTGACCGCAAGACCCACCAGAGCCGCGGCGAAGGCGCGATCATCGGCGCTGAACTGGCGCAAGAATCTGGCGCATGCCGGCCCCAGTCCCTTGGGTGGAGTGAACAGCGGAATGATGGTGCCTTTGGCCGGGTCCCGTCCTACCCGGCTCCAGGCGAATAGAAAATACAGGCCTGAGACCACAAGCCCGAGTGCCAGAACGAAGAAACCGCTGTTGTCGGTAATCCACCATGTCCATCGCTGGCCATTGGAGGGAGCGGTCACGATCCCCTTCTGCCATCCGACCGCAACCGTGAAGCCTTGATATGGCTCAAGGGTGCGCGTGGTCAAGGCATCGAACAGATTGCCGCCCACACTGATGATGCGGGCGTTGGCTGCAGTGCTGCCATCTGGTCCCGTATAGACGGCCTGCCTGGATATCTCGGCGCCCTCTGGCAAGCGGATGATGGCCCGCGCCTCACCAATTGGCAAAGTCCAGCCATTGCCGGTCACATTCCAGTAGAGCTCGTCGAAGCCGTCGAAAAAGCCAATCTGCCGGGTGGTCTGGTAGGCGATCTCATAGCGGTGCAGGCCAGGCTCAAGCAGCACATCCCTGTCGCCAATGCGGATGCGCGTTCCATTGCTCAGGGCCTCCAGCGCATAGGGCTCCGGCTTTCCGTCGCGGCGAACGGCCACAACGGTGAAGTCCACATTCACCCGCTGCCCCATCCGGTCCTGATAGCTGGTGGGAAAATCCCGGAAGATGCCGCGCTTGATCTGCTGGCCCTCGGCGGCAACCGAAATCGTCTCGCGCACGCTGAGCGAGGCGTCGGCATTCACCGTCACGTCGCTCACGAAAGAGGTGATGCGCTCGGCCGCGACAGCAGGTGTCGCGACCGCCAGGATCAGCCCGATCGCGAGTGCGAGAAGCCCTCGCATTTCAGCGTGTCTTGAAATCGACTTTCGGAACGTCGCGCGCAGCGGCATCGCCGATCTCGAAGAACTCCGCCTTCTCGAAAGCGAACTGCTTGGCAACGAGATTGCTGGGAAAGCTCTCGATCATGGTGTTCAGGTTTCGAACCGCGCCATTGTAGTATCGCCTCGACATCTGGATCTCATCCTCAGTCTGCGCGAGCTTGTCCTGAAGATCCCGGAAATTGGCATCTGCCTTCAGCTCCGGGTAGGCCTCGGCAATAGCAAACAGGCGGCCAAGTGCCTGGCTCATGGCCTGACCGACGGCTGATTGCTCGGCAACGGTTCCGCCTGCAATGGACTTGGTGCGCAGCTCGGCGATGTCGCGGAACAGCTTGTCCTCATGGGCTGCATAGCCCTTGACCGTTTCGATGAGGTTGGGGATCAGGTCGGCACGGCGGCGAAGTTGAACGTCGATTCCGCTCCAGCCCTCGGCGACCAGGTTCTTGTTGCGGACGAGTGCATTGTAGGCCCAGATGGCATAGGCCACCACCGCCACGATGAGCCCGAGAAGCGTGTAACCGATCATGCCCAACCCTCCCTGCCCCAAGCGGCTCTGCTATATGGGCACTCGGGCCCTCGGAATCAAGGCTGGCGAGCCAGCGTGAAGGCCCGGTCATGGGTGAGCGACGGAATGCGCCGGCGTGTCTCTGCTACTTTCGCTAGATTGATCTCAGCCAGAACAATCCCAGGTTCAACGCCTCCATCTGCCAGGACCACTCCCCAAGGGTCGACGATCAGCGAATGGCCGTAGCAGGTGGCGCCTCCGGCCAGCGTGCCGCATTGGCCGGGCGAGATCACGAAGGCACCATTTTCGATGGCCCGGGCGCGCTGCAGCACATGCCAGTGCGCTTCACCCGTGATCCGGGTGAAAGCGGCGGGCGCAGCCAGAATTTCGGCGCCGGCCTGCGCATAGGCGCGATAGAGTTGCGGAAATCGGATATCATAGCAAATCGACAATCCCACCGAGCTTTCCATGCAAGGCGCAATCACACCCCCCGTGCCTGGCGCAATGGTCGCCGACTCGCGATAGCTGCGGCCCTCGCCAAGGTCGATGTCAAAGAGATGGATCTTGTCATAGCGCGCCGCCACCACTCCATCAGGTGCGAACATGAAGCTGCGGTTGAAGATCCGCCCATCGGGCGCCCTGACACCGATTGAGCCCGCAAGCAGCCAAATGTGAAGGTCCTTCGCCAGACCCTGAAACACTGGCAGGGCAGGGTGCGCATCCTCGCCATGCGCCACTGGAAACATCTTCCCGTCGCGCGTATCGAGGCCAGCGCAATATTCAGGGGTTGCAACAAGACGCGCACCCCGCCCCGCGGCATCACGGATCATGCCGGCCAGCGCAGCCAGGTCGCTGTGCAGATCCGGTGTTGCAGTATTCTGTATGCAGGCGGCGGTGAAATGCATGGTGGAAGCTTAGCTCATGCCGCATCCATCGTGAAGAAGGAGTGGATGATGTTCAGCGCGCTGCGCGCCGCGAGGCAGATCATCCATTCCTCCATCTCGGTGTTCCAGTCAGGAATGCCAAGCACTGCGAGCCGCCCGTCCGGTGTCAGTTCGCCTTCCGACATGATGGCAAGACCCAGCCCCTGGGCCGCCGCCTCGCGTGCGGCCTCACGGCTTTCGATCTCGATGGTCGTGGTTGGCGCCAGGTCGCGCCGTGCTGCTTCGGCCAACAGCAATTGCCGCGTCATCGATCCTTCCTCGCGCAGGATCAGCGGCAGCTTCAGCAGATCGGCAAGGCTGATCGTCTTCAGCCGCGCGAGCTGCGACGACCGTTGCACCACCGCGACCAGCCGGTCGCTCCTGAGCTTGCGGGCCAGAAAGGCCGGGCCGGGCGGCCGCTCGGCAGTCACCGCGATGTCGATCGAAAAATCCTCCAGTCGCGAGAGAAGCTGAGCCGTGTTTCCGGTCACGAGACGCACTGCGAGCTTGGGGTGGCGGATGCGGAACCGCGCAAGTGCCGGCAGGATGTGGACGGCCGCATCAGCCCCGATCGTGAGTTGGCCCTCCTCCAGCCTGCGGCCGCGCGCCAGCAGTTCGGCCGCCTGCAACTCCGCCTCGAACTGCCGTTCGGCAATGGCAAACAGCTTGCGGCCCATGTCGGTCAGCGCCACGCCCGATGCCGCGCGCGTGAACAGCTGCACGCCGTAATTTTCCTCCAGCTTGCGCACATGATCGGACACGGCCGGTTGCGTCAGGCCCAATGCCTCCGCCGCGCGCGAGAAACCTCCGTGGATCGCCACGGCATGAAAGGCTTTCAGCTGTGCATGTCGCATATCGTTCAAACTTATGTGCTTTATAAGAACATACGATTTGACTGATACAGGTCAAGCAGCCATTTTCACGCCATTCAGGAAGGTGACCTCATGGACAAGATGATCCAGCGCTTCAACGGCCCGCCCGGCCAGGAAGACATGCCCTATCTGCTGACCCCGGGTCCGCTCACCACCTCGCGCGGCGTCAAGGCCGCCATGCTCGCCGACTGGGGCTCGCGCGATGTCGAATTCCGCCGCGTGGTGGCCGAGATCCGCAAGGGCCTGCTCGCTCTGGCAGGCTGTGATGGCAGCCGTGAATGTGTCATCATGCAGGGGTCCGGCACCTTTGCCATCGAGGCGGCGCTCGGCGCCTTCTGTCCGAAGGCCGAGGGCAAGACCCTGGTCGTCGCCAACGGCGCCTATGGTGACCGTGCTGCCGCGATTCTCGGCCGGCTCGATCGGCCGGTGAGCAAGATCGACAAGGGCGACAGCGCTGCCCCCACGGTGGACGACGTGGCCCAGGCCCTCGATGCCGACCCCGCCATCAGCCATGTCTGGATCATCCATTGCGAAACCACCTCCGGCATCGTCAATCCGATTGCCGAGGTTGCGCGCGAGGTGAAGCGCCGCGGCAAGATTTACATGGTTGATGCCATGTCGTCCTTCGGCGCATTGCCGCTCGACATGGGTGACGGCATTGACGTCATGGTTTCCTCTTCCAACAAGTGTATCGAGGGCGTTCCCGGTTTTTCCTATGTCCTCGTCAGGTCCGACATGCTGCTGGCCTCCAAGGGCATGAGTCACTCGGTCGTGCTTGACCTTTATGAGCAATGGAAGGGCCTGGAAGCCAATGGTCAGTTCCGCTTCACGCCGCCCACCCATGCGCTTGTCGCGTTTCATCAGGCCATGAGGGAACACGCCGAGGAAGGCGGCGTTGCGGCGCGTGGCGCGCGTTACGCCGGCAACGCCCGCATTCTGGTTGCGGGCATGCGCGCCATGGGCTTCACCACGCTGCTCTCCGATGCCGAGGCAGGCCCCATCATCCAGACCTTTCTCACGCCGCGGGATCCCAAATTCGATTTCGAGCACTTTTATGAAGAGCTCCGCCGTCGTGGCTTCGCCATCTATCCTGGCAAACTCACGAAGCGCCCCAGCTTCCGCATTGGAACCATCGGCAAGGTGGATGCCAAGGTGATCGAAGGAGTCCTCACCGCCATCCATGAGGTGCTGCGAGACATGAATGTTACCGATCTCGCCCCGCTCGAAGCGTGAGGACAGAATGAAAACCGTCACCGTCAATGGCCGAAGCTACAACTGGCCTTCAGATCCGCTTGTCGTGATCTGCTGCGACGGCAGCGAGCCTGCCTACATGGAAGTTGCCATGCAGGCAGGCCTCATGCCGCATCTGAAGCGCATCATTGCCAGGGGTGAAAACCGCCGCGGCCTCTCGGTGATCCCGAGCTTCACCAATCCCAACAATCTCTCCATCGTCACCGGCCGTCCACCCGCCGTGCATGGCATTTGCGGCAATTATCTCATCGATCCGGCCACCGGGCAGGAAACCATGATGAATGATCCGAAGTGGCTGCGTGCCCCCACCATCTTCGAGGCCTTCCAGAAGGCCGGTGCCCGGATCGCCATGGTCACCGCCAAGGACAAGCTGCGCCTGCTGCTCGGCAAGGGCCTCGTCTTCGATGGCACAGCGATCGCCTTTTCCTCCGAAAAGGCTGACAAGGTGACGCTGGCAGACAATGGCATTGCCGATGCCTGCGGGCTGGTCGGCATGGGCGTGCCGGATGTCTATTCGGCGGAACTATCTGAATTCGTTTTTGCGGCGGGCGTCAAGCTGCTCTCCGGCTTCAGGCCCGATCTGATGTATCTCTCGACCACCGACTACGTGCAGCACAAATATGCTCCGGGTTCGGCAGGCGCCAACCGCTTCTATGCCATGATGGACCGCTATCTTGGCGCTCTCGACGAGGCGGGCGCCACCATCGTGATCGTCGCCGACCACGGTATGAAGGATAAGCATCTCGCCGGTGGC
>NZ_JBIIDX010000021.1:0-27582 GCF_044238155.1 Aestuariivirga sp.
GCCGATGGCTGGTTCGAGCAGACGGCGCCCGAGCAGCAAATCTACATCTACATCTTCCTCAAGACATTCGTTTATTCGGCGCTGATCACGGGCATATCCCTGCTGCTCGGCTTTCCAGTGGCACATTTGCTGGCCACCTTGCCGATGGCCAGAGCAAATCTGCTGATGATCCTTGTCCTGCTGCCCTTCTGGACATCGCTCCTGGTGCGAACCAGTGCCTGGATCGCGCTTCTCCAGCAGCAAGGCGTGGTCAATGACGGCCTTGTTGCCACCGGTGTGATTGCCGACGAGAGCCGAATTGCGATGATTTACAATCAGACCGGCACGATCGTGGTTATGACGCACATCCTGCTGCCATTCATGGTGCTGCCGCTCTATTCGGTAATGCGGACCATCCCTCCGACCTATGCGCGGGCTGCGCGTTCGCTCGGCGCGTCGAGCTGGACGACCTTCCGCCGTATCTATCTGCCGCAAACCCTGCCCGGCGTTGCGGCGGGGTCGCTTCTCGTCTTCATCCTTGCCGTTGGCTACTACATCACCCCGGCGCTGGTGGGTGGCGCCGATGGCCAGCTGATATCGAACTTCATCGCCTTCCACATGTCCAAGTCGAACTGGTCAATGGCGGCAGCGCTGTCCACGGTCCTGTTGCTGGCCGTATTCATTCTTTACTGGCTATATGACCGGCTGATCGGCATCGATCGCCTCAAGCTCGGGTGACTCGATGGCGCTTCCTCCCTATGCCTCTCCGCTCGAACGCGCCTGGTACTATACGTACCTGCTGATCTGTACGGCGATTTTCATTTTCCTGATCGCCCCGATCATCATCATCATTCCTCTGTCCTTCAATGTGGAACCCTATTTCAGCTTTACGCGCAAGATGCTGGAGCTCGACCCCTCCGGCTACTCACTGCGGTGGTATGATCTCTTGCTGACGGCTGGGCTGAATGCGCCCGAAGATGCCGTCCGCGACAGCAGCTGGTGGGCCCAGGTCTGGCGCGAGGCCACATGGGTGCGCGCCGCCAAGAGTTCACTATGGGTCGGCTTCTGGTCGATGCTGCTCGCCACGGTGCTCGGTACCATCGCCGCGCTCGGCCTTTCGCGGCCCGAAATGCCCTACCGCCGCCTGATCATGGCAATCCTCATCTCGCCGATGATCGTGCCTATCATCATCACGGCGACGGGATTGTTCTTTGCCTACTCTGCTGCGTGCGTGCCGCAGGACAGCATGGTTGGCTCCGTGCTTGCGCCCTTCCTCTCGCACAAGGGCTGTCTGGCCAATAGCTATCTGGGCATAATCCTTGCGCATGCGATGCTGGGCATCCCCTTCGTGATCATCACTGTCACGGCCACATTGATAGGCTTTGACCAGACCCTTATCCGCGCCGCGGCCTCGCTCGGCGCCTCACCCACGCGGATCTTCTTCAAGGTGACAATGCCGCTCATTCTGCCCGGCATCATTTCCGGAGCGCTGTTCGCCTTCGTCACCTCTTTTGATGAGGTGGTTGCCGTTCTCTACATCGCCAGCGCCGATCAGCAGACGATTCCGCGCCAGATGTGGAATGGAATCCGGGAAGCGATCAGCCCGGCCATTCTTTCGATTGCAACGATACTCGTCTTCGTATCGATCGGATTGTTGGTGGTGGTGGAAATGCTGCGCCGCCGCTCTGAGCGGCTCAGGGGCGTCCGGCCGTCCTGACTATCTCGTGGCGCGGCGGGAGCCGCCCGTCGGCTGGGTGGCTGAGGTGTTGGCAAGCTCCGAAAGCTCCTTCAGATGTGACATGGCCTGCTCAAGCCGTGCGCAGGCGGTCGCCTCGTCCGCCCTGGCCAGCGAGGCTCCTCCGGCCTCCAGGGCAATGCCCGCGCGTGAGGAGGTCTCGGACAGGGTCGCAATGGCGTTGAACAGGCGACCGGAGGGCGCAACTTCCATCAGCCGGCCGAGCTTGCGCAGCGATGCTGCAGCCGCCGTGCCGGACAGGCCCTCGGCTGCAAAGCAGATTTCGTTGATCTTGCCGTGGCCCGCCTTCATGCTCGTCACTCCTTACGCACAAACACTGACCGGAAGCTTGGCTGGCCCAGCTTAAGGCCCGGTTAAGCGCCTTGTTTCGCGATGGCGGCCTTGTCTATAAGTCCGGACCAGAACACGTCAGTCCGTCTTTCCGGGGGGGTCATGGCCGGCCATTCGCAATTCAAGAACATCATGCACCGCAAGGGCAAGCAGGATGCCGTGCGCTCGAAGATCTTTTCGAAACTGGCGCGCGAGATCACGGTGGCGGCCAAGGCGGGCCTGCCTGACCCCGAGGCCAATTCGCGGCTGAGGCTGGCGATCCAGAACGCCCGCGCCGAGAACATGCCCAAGGACAACATCGAGCGGGCAATCAAGAAAGCGGCCGGTGGCGACGGCGAGAACTACGACCAGGTGCGATACGAGGGCTACGGCCCTGGCGGGGTCGCCGTGATTGTCGAGGCGCTGACCGACAACCGCAACCGGACTGCTTCGAACGTCCGCTCGCTGTTCACGAAATATGGCGGCAACCTCGGCGAGACGGGCTCCGTTGCCTTCATGTTCGCGCGGGTGGGCGAGATCGTTTATCCCGCTGCAAAGGCAACCGGGGACGGCATGCTCGAAGCCGCCATCGATGCCGGCGCGGATGATGTTGTCTCGGATGCCGCAAACCACACGGTCACGTGTGCCTTCGAAGCGCTGGGAGAGGTGTCTTCTGCCCTGGCCAGGGCCTTTGGCGAGGCCTCTTCGGTGAAGGTGATCTGGAAGCCGCAGACGCTGACCCCGCTCGACCAGGAAAAGGCGGAAAGCCTGCTCAAGCTCGTCGATTCCCTTGACGAAGATGATGACGTGCAGGTGGTGTTCTCGAATGCCGACATACCTGACGAGGTGATGGCCAGGCTCGGTGGCGCCTGATGTGGTAGACTGGCCCGATGGTCAGAATCATTGGCATCGACCCGGGTCTGCGCAACACCGGCTGGGGTGTGATCGCAACAGAGGGCGCGCGCCTGATCTATGTGGCCGATGGCGCCCTGCACTCTGATGCGGCAAAGCCGCTTGCTGAACGCCTTCTGGAACTTCATGCCCAGCTGATCGATGTCATTCGAGAGCATCAGCCAGACGAGGCAGCCGTCGAGGAAACATTCGTGAACACCGATGCGCGGGCGACGCTCAAGCTCGGTCAGGCGCGCGGTGCGCTGATGCTGGCGCCCGCCATGCTGAAAATCCCGGTTTCCGAATATGCCCCCAACACGGTCAAGAAGGCGGTCGTGGGTGCGGGGCATGCGGAAAAGGATCAGGTCAAGCACATGGTGAAGCTGCTGCTCCCAAGGGCCGTGATGCGTACAGCGGATTCAACCGATGCCCTGGCGGTTGCCATCTGCCATGCCCACTACCGTGGCGCCCAGAAACTCGCCGACGTTCTGGCCCGTTCTTGACTTGTTCTCTTTGAGCCTATAGCAAGCCCAGTGAAAGGGCGCGCGGATGATCGCAAAACTCAAAGGTCGGATCGATGCCGTGGGCGCGGACTGGCTGGTGATCGAGGTGAACGGGGTTGGCTATCACGTGTCCTGTTCATCCCGGACCCTGGCCGCCTTGCCGGGGCCTGGCGGCTTTGCCGAACTCCACACCGACATGCTGGTCAGCCAGGACCTGATCCGGCTCGTTGGGTTTGCGACACCAGCGGAACGGGAATGGTTCCGGCTGCTGCAAACCGTGCAGGGGGTTGGCACCAAGGTGGCGCTGGCCATTCTCTCCACCCTGTCTTCAGCTGAAATCGGCAGTGCCATCGCCCTTCAGGACAAGGCGATGATTGGCCGGGCCACTGGCGTGGGCAAGAAACTGGCGGAACGCATCGTGCTTGAACTCAAGGACAAGACAGCCGCACTTGCCCCGCTTGATCTGCAGCTGGGACAGGTCTCCGCCGGTCTCGATGCGCCAAGGCCCACTGCAGCCAGCGATGCCATCTCCGCGCTCATCAATCTCGGGTATGGACAGGCGCAGGCTGGCGTTGCCGTTGCCGCAGCCCTGCGCAGCGCGGGAGATGATCAGCCGACGGAGAAACTCATTCGCCTGGCGCTTAAGGAGCTTGCCAGCTCATGACCAGCCCGGTACGCGGTGTGGATGAATCCCGTGATGACGCAGTCGACACGCACCTGAGGCCGCAGAGGCTTGAGGAATTCATTGGCCAGTCCAAGGCCAAGCAGAATTTGCGCATCTTCATCGAGGCGGCGCGCACCCGCGGTGAGGCGCTTGACCATGTGCTGTTCGCGGGCCCGCCGGGACTTGGCAAGACGACTCTTGCCCAGATCATGTCGCGTGAGCTCGGCGTCAATTTCAAGGCCACCTCCGGTCCGGTCATTGCAAAGGCGGGCGATCTTGCCGCGCTGCTGACCAACCTTGAGGAGCGTGACGTTCTGTTCATCGATGAAATCCACCGGTTGAACCCGGCCGTCGAGGAGGTGCTTTACCCGGCGATGGAGGATTTCCAGCTCGATCTGATCATCGGCGAGGGGCCGGCTGCGCGCTCAGTGAAGATTGATCTCGCCAAATTCACGCTGGTCGGCGCCACCACGCGCACAGGTCTTCTGACCACACCCTTGCGCGATCGGTTTGGCATTCCTGTCCGGCTCGACTTCTACACCGAGGAGGAACTCCTCGAGATCGTCCGGCGCGGCGCGCGCGTGATGCAGATGGGCATTGCCGAGGATGGCGCCCGCGAAATTGCAAGGCGCGCCCGCGGTACGCCTCGTATCGCGGGCCGGCTGCTGCGCCGGGTCCGCGACTTTGCGGCCGTATCGCGCGTAGCGGTGATTGATGCCGCCATGGCCAGCCAGGCGCTGTCTGCGCTTGATGTTGATTCGAAGGGGCTGGATTCGCTCGACCACCGCTATCTGAGCTGCATCGCGGTCAATTTCGGCGGCGGCCCCGTCGGCATAGACACGATCGCGGCATCGCTCTCGGAATCGCGTGATGCGATCGAGGATATTGTCGAGCCCTTCCTGCTGCAACTGGGCTTCCTCAACCGAACCCCTCGCGGCAGGCTGCTCACGCCACACGCGTTCCGACATCTGGGTCTCGCGGTACCCCAGCGGCCTGAAATCACCCAGGGGCTGCTGCCACTCGGAGATGATGATGGCTGAGGCGTGGCCTGATCTTGCCGGGCGGCTCGTGGCTGGCGTGCATGTGCTGCCCGTCAGGGTCTATTTCGAGGACACGGACGCCGGGGGTGTGGTCTACCACGCCCGGTATCTCGCTTTCTGCGAGCGGGCGCGTTCCGATATGCTGCGGCTCATGGGCATTCATCAATCCCGTATGGGTGAGCTGGGCTTTGTGGTCCGCCGCATGGCCTGCGAGTTCCTGAAGCCTGCCCGGCTGGATGATCTCCTCGAGGTTGAAACGCGGTTCCGGGACTGGTCTGGCGCGCGGCTCGAGATGAACCAGTTGGTGCGACGGGGGGCGGAAGTGCTGTTTCAGGCTGACGTGACAATCGCCGTGATCGATCTTCGGGGACGGCCGCGACGTCTGCCAGCGAAATTGGCCGCTCTGTTTTCCGGCGTGACTGAAAGCTGAATCGTAACAAAGCCTTAACCATAAACGCTCCAACTGGCGGCACCGGCGTGCTGGAAGCAGTGGGCCGGACGGCGGGAAACCGGCGCAAAAGGCCAGAATCGCCGCAGTTTCGACAGATTTGGCATGTTTTTCACGGCCTTTCGTTCAAGGCTTGAAAGAAACCAGAGCGGCAGTGAAGGCCACACGACGGACCTCATGCGTGATGGAAGGGCAGGATGGCAGCTTTTGCAGTGATGACGGCACCTGGGGGCGAGATTTCGCTCTGGCATCTGATTGTCCAGGCCAGTTGGGTCGTGAAGCTCGTCATGGCGGGGCTTGCCCTGTCCTCGGTGTGGAGCTGGGCGATCATAATCGAGAAGTTCTTCGCGGTGCGGAGGATGAATGCCGCCAACGATCGTTTCGAAAAGGTGTTCTGGTCGGGACAGTCCCTTGAGGACCTCTTCCGTACCATCGGCAACCGCAACAGCATCGGTCTCGCGGCAATCTTCACAGCCGCCATGCGTGAATGGAAGCGCAGCCAGGACGCCGCCCTGCGGGCGGGCTTCCAGGGCGTCCAGAAGCGCATCGAGAAGGTGATGGACGTGCAGATCCAGAAGGAGATGCATGACGTCGAGGCACGGCTTCTGTTCCTGGCCACCACCGGCTCGGCCGCGCCCTTCATCGGGCTGTTCGGCACGGTTTGGGGTATCATGGTGTCGTTCCAGGCTATCGCCAATTCCCAGAACACCAACCTCAACGTGGTGGCGCCCGGCATCGCGGAGGCCCTCTTCGCTACCGCCATCGGCCTGGTTGCCGCCATACCGGCCACGATCTTCTACAACATGTATGTTGCCGATGCCGGAAAGATTGGGGCTCGGCTTGAGAACTTCGCCGACGAGTTCTCCGCCATCATCTCGCGTCAGCTCGATGAGCGGGCCTAGGACATGGGTATGTCTGCAGGTGGAACAGGTGGTGGCTATCAGCGGCGCAGCACGCGCCGGCGTGCAGCGAAAGGTGTGATAAGCGAGATCAACGTCACGCCGCTGGTCGACGTGATGCTGGTGCTGCTGATCGTGTTCATGGTTGCCGCGCCGCTGATGACGGTGGGCGTGCCAATTGACCTGCCGAAAACCGAAGCAAAGCCACTCAACAGCCAGGTGGAACCGCTCAGCGTATCGATCAAGCCTGATGGAACCATCTTCCTCATGGAACAGCAGATGACCCTGGAGGAGCTTGGTCCAAAGCTCAAGGCGTTGTACGCTGTGGACGCCGACAAGGAAATCCGCGTACGCGGGGATCTCGCTGCAACCTATGGGCCGATCGCCCAGGTGCTGGGCGCCATCAATGCAGCTGGTTTCAAGAAGATCGGTCTTGAGACTTTACCCGGTGGAACCGAGGCCGGTCAGTCGCCAGCACCGGCCAGCCCAGACGCCGGACAGAACTGAACATGAAGAAGGGCCTTGCAGTCTCGGTCTTTCTGCATGGGGCCATTCTGGCTGCTGCACTGGTCGTGCTGCCAAATCCGCGTCATGAGCCCATGCCGGTCGAATCCGTGGTGGTCGACATCTCGAATATCTCCGACACCAACAAACTCTCTGCCACAGCCAAGGATGCCCCCGAGAAGGTTGAGGCGCCCGCCCCGAAGAAAGCCGAGATCGTGAAGACGGTCGATGAAACGCTGAAGGTTGCTGAAAAAGAACTGACGGCCGCCAAGCAGGTCGAGGCGCCGCCGCCTCCGCCTGAAGTCAAGCCTGAGGAACCGAAAAAGGAAGAACCACCCCCGCCGGACCCCGATGCAATGGCCAGCCTTCTCAAGAAGGTGGAGGAGCCAAAGCAGGAGGAAAAGCCAAAGCCAGCGAAGAAGCCCGAAAAGAAGCCGCAGAAAAAGGCTCAGAAGCTCGATACCGCGAAGCTTGAGGAGATGCTCAATTCCGATGCGCTCCTCAACAAGGAGAACGAGGAAAAGACCACAAACGCCTCCGCCGCCACGACCGATGGCAATCCTGCGAAGGGCGAAGCCAATCTGCAGGGCAAGGATCAGGCGCTGTCGGCCACCGCCATTGCCGCATTCGTTCAGCGTATCCGGGAGTGCTGGGTCATTCCCCCGGGTGCTCGCGAAGGTAACATCACCATCAAGGTTCGAATTCAGATGAATCAGGACGGCTCCATTGCGGGTCAGCCTGAGGTCATGAACGGGCCGGGTGATTTCCTCTTTGACACCACGGCACGCTCGACGGTAGCTGCGATCCTGGGCTGCCAGAATTATGATTTCCTCCCGCAGGACCAGTATGACGTCTGGAAGGATCTCGTTCTGAACTTCAATCCAAACATGTTCGCTGATGCGACGCCCACGCAGTGACAGGCAAATGAGCAAAACCCCACCAATGATCCCGGCTGCCCCACCACTTGATGTCTTGCGCCGCGCGGCTGCGCTTGTGCTCGCCGTCCTTGCGCTTTCAGGTTTGTGTTCGTTTGCGCAGGCGCAAACTGAAATCGACATCACGGGCGGCCGCATCGATCCGCTGCCGATTGCCATCGCCCCCTTCCTGGCTGGTGGTGGCGCCGAGGAGTCTGCCGCGACGATCGCTGGCGTCGCCACCAACAACCTGGGCCGATCGGGTTATTTTGCTCCCATCGATCCACAGACCTTCATCGAGCAGATCAGCAGCTTCGAGCAGATGCCGAACTTTGCCAGCTGGCGGCAGGTTCAGGCCAAGGCCCTCGTCGCTGGGCAGGCCTTTCTTGACGGAGACAAGCTGCGGGTCGAATTCCGCCTCTGGGATGTCAATACTGGCCAGCAACTCGCAGCCCAGCAATTCACATCCTCGCCCAAGAATGCCCGGCGTATCGGCCACATGATTTCGGACATCATCTACAAGGCGATGACCGGAATAGACGGGTATTTTGATACGCGCGTGGTCTTTGTCTCCGAACAAGGCCCGAAGGACAAGCGTGTCAAGACGCTGTTCATCATGGATCAGGATGGCTTCAATCCCCGTCCCCTTACCGATGGCACCGATCTGGTGCTGACGCCGCGGTTCTCGCCATCCACCAACGAGATCACCTATATGTCCTTTGGCAGCGGCGATCCGCGGGTCTATCTCATGAACATTGATACCCGCCAGCGCGAGATCGTGGGCGAATTTCCGAACATGAGTTTCGCTCCGCGCTTCTCTCCTGATGGCCAGCGCGTGATCATGAGTCTTCAGGAAGGCGGCAACGCCAATATCTTCGAACTCGACCTGCGCTCCCGCCAGCTGCGCCAACTCACCAACTTGCCGGCCATCAACACGGCGCCCTGCTATTCGCCAGATGGCAGCCAGATAACCTTTGAGTCTGATCGCGGGGGAACCCAGCAGATCTATGTGATGAATGCCGATGGATCCAATCAGGTCCGGATCAGTTTCGGAGAGGGGCGCTATTCGACCCCGGTCTGGTCGCCGGATGGCAGTCACATCGCCTTCACCAAGCAGGGCAGGGGCAAGTTCGCAATCGGCGTCATGAAACCTGATGGTTCTGGTGAACGCATCCTCACCGAGGGCTATCACAACGAAGGCCCGACGTGGGCTCCGAACAGCAGGGTCATCATGTTCTTCCGCGACACGCAGGGCGAGAGCGGCGGGCCGCAACTCTGGTCGGTCGATATCACAGGTTACAATGAGCAGCGCGTGCCGGTTGAGGGCTTCAGCTCAGACCCCGCCTGGTCACCAAAGCTCAATTAAGGAGAGATGCAAGGCAACGTGCAGTGACGGCCGCAACCCGAAGGCGCAGGTGGCGGTTTCATTCAGATCAAGGCTCAGATGGGAAACTGACAACATGAACAGACGTGCAAGTTTCAAGATGGCGGCGGCTTTCGCCTGTGTGCTGGCGCTCACCGCCTGCTCAAAGAAGAAAACCGATCTCGCCGCGGGTACAGGCCCGGGCGCAGCGGCAGTGCCTGGCTCGGAGCAGGATTTCACCGTCAATGTCGGTGATCGGGTATTCTTTGCCGAGGATCAGTCCACCCTGTCGCCTGAAGCCCAGGAAACGCTTCGCCGGCAAGCCCAGTGGCTGCAGACATATCCAACCGTCGTCGTGCAGGTTGAAGGCCACGCAGACGAGCGCGGCACGCGCGAATACAACATTGCCCTGTCGGCCCGGCGCGCCACTGCCGCGCGGGAATTTCTCATTGCGCAGGGCGTTGCCGCGAGCCGTATTTCATCCATTGCCTATGGCAAGGAGAGGCCGGCGGCGCTGTGTGATGCCGAGCAGTGCTGGTCGCAGAACCGACGGGCGGTGACGGTCATTACAGGTGGCGCCAAGACCTCGTGAGGCTTGCTCATGGAGGGCCATCTTGCGCTGGTCACGCGCCGGTGAGAGAATGTTAACCCTGTTGCGGCAAGCTGCAACGAGTGGTCGTCACCTGCGGGGGGCGGACGGCTGTATTGGCTCGGCCATTCCGGCGAGCCCCGGTGAAGGAGTGGGTATATGCTGACACGTATGGCAGGCCTCAAGTTCGTTGCGGTGCTGGGCTGCTTCCTGGCGCTTGCCGCGTGTTCAAAGAAGAATACTCCCAACCTTGAGGCCGGCACGGGCGCCGTTCCCGGGTCGCAGCAGGATTTCACGGTCAATGTAGGTGATCGGGTGTTTTTTGCCGAGGACCAGTCCACATTGTCGTCCGAGGCTCAGGAAACGCTGCGGCGCCAAGCCGAATGGCTTAACAAATACCCCAAGGTCACGGTTCAGGTCGAAGGCCACGCCGACGAGCGCGGCACGCGCGAATACAATATCGCGCTGTCCGCCCGCCGTGCCACCTCAGCGCGAGATTTCCTGATTTCGCAGGGGGTTGCGGCCAGCCGCATTTCATCGATCGCCTATGGCAAGGAGCGCCCCGTGGCGCTGTGCGATGCCGAGCAGTGCTGGTCCCAGAACCGCCGGGCCGTCACCGTCATCACCGGTGGAGCCGTCGGAGGCTAACAGCCTCAATTTTACCGTGATTTCCCTGCACCTGAAGGCTTGACCAATCCGGCTTCGGGGGTATCTGGTGACGATCATGCTGAGGCACATCACTCTAATCGTGGCGGTCCTGGGTCTTGTGGGCCTTGGCATGTCGGCGCCGTCAATGGCTCAGAGCCCGTCAGAGATGGCAGTTCGCCTGCAACAACTCGAAGAGCAGGTCCGGTTGCTGACAGGTCAAGTCGAACAGCTGACATTTCAGTTGAAGCAGCTGCAGTCGGCTTCTGCCCCGGCCGGCGCCCCGCCTCAGGCGCCTGCGGCCACTCTGGCTGCGCCCTCAGATCAGGCTGCCCAGCAGCAGCGGCTGGCTGCAGCCTCGACCGGCACGCCGCTTCCCGACAGCAACGGCATTGAGGTGATTCAGCAGCAACCGCTGGAGTCGGTCCAGCTGGCACCACCTCAGCCCTCCGAGACGGATCTGGCGGGGCTTGCTCCTGGCGCCAAGGTACTGGGCGCACTCGGCACCGGTTCAGCCGATCCCAACGATGGTGGCTTTCAGGGTCAGGTTCTGGTTCCGCCCTCTCAGCAGGAGGCCGGCGATGTATTTGCCCAGCAGCCTGCTGTGAGCGCCGCCCCGGCGGTTCCGGGCAGCACTGCGGTGGAAACCGTTGCCCTAAATCCCGACGCACAGGGGGAGACGCCTGAGGCGTTGTACGAGCGCTCCAACGAGAGCCTCCTGCGCCGCCAGTTCGGTGACGCAGAGGCCGGTTTCTCCACTTTCCTGCAGAAATATCCCGATCATAGCCTTGCCGGCAGCGCGCAGTATTGGCTCGGCGAGACGTTCTATGCCCAGGGTGATTTCAAGCGCGCGGCCGCCAATTTCCTGCAGGGCTTCAAGAAATATCCCAAAAGCCGTCGTGCGCCCGACAGCTTGCTGAAACTTGGCATCTCGCTCAACAAGCTGGGGCAGGGTGAGCAGGCCTGCGCGGCGTTTGCCGCGGTCAGCGCCGACTATCCCAAGGCGGTGGACGCCCGGAAGCGGGCGCAGGCCGAAGCCAAGCGTGCCGGCTGCACCTCCTGACATCGACGCGGCGTTCTCGCCACTTCTCGCCGAACGCCATGTCGCGCTGGCCGTGTCAGGCGGATCAGACTCGATTGCGATGATGCACCTCGCTCAGCGCTGGGCTGCCGTGCATCATCCAACGCTCCGCCTCTCGGTTCTGACAGTCGATCATGGGCTGAGGGCAGCCTCTGCTCGCGAGGCGAGCCAGGTAGCGCAATGGGCGGACGCCCTCGGTCTTGGTCATCACACGCTGCTCTGGCATCACTCGGAAAAACCCAAGACGGGCTTGCAGGCCAAGGCGCGCGTTGCACGCTACGATCTGATGACCGCATGGTGCGGCGCGCAGGGTGCCGGTCTGCTCCTCACGGCCCACACGCTCGATGATCAGGCCGAAACCGTTCTGATGCGGCTTGCCCGCACGACGAGTCCAGAGAGCCTCGCAGGTATCAGGCACGTGCTTGTCTGGCAGGGCGTTCGGGTCATGCGCCCCCTGCTCGGTGTACGCCGGCAAGCCTTGCGCGACCATCTTCAGAGTATGGGCCAGTGCTGGGTCGAAGATCCCAGCAATGACGACCTGCGTTTCGAGCGCGTTCGAGCCCGCCACGCGCTGGCCACTGTTGCACCAGACCAACCCCTGGCGGAGACGCTTGCCGCGCTGGCCCGCGCCAGTGCGCGCACTGCGGGCGTGCGGGCTGCATCGGTTGATGCCTGGCTCGAACGCTGGCTGACTGAGGCTGATGCAGGTTTCTGCCTCTTGCCACTGGCAGAGTTCCAGGGGTTGACCGCCGCACTTCAGGCCCAGGCCCTGGCACGGCTTGTTCATCATTACGGCGGCCAGCAGCCTCTTCCGGAGGCTGCCGAGCTGCAGCGTCTGGCCAGCTGGGCCGCTGGCGAGGACGGGCCACTACGCCGCACCCTGGCCGGGGCGGTGGTTGGCCGACGCAAGGCGACCATCTGGGTCACGCGGGAGGCCGGCCGTATTCCAGATCGGCCTGCAATTGTTCCTGGCAGCGGTAAGCTATTGTGGGACAAGCGTTTTATTGTTGAGGCCGAACCTGGAAGCCTGATTGAGGCGGCGGGTTCCAGGGCTGTAGCGCTGGCGGGCCGCGTGCCCACTCATGCCCGACAGGCCTATCCCTGGGTGCAGGGACCGTCCTCTGCAGCCGCGGCGCGCATCAGTTTCCGGCCTCTGCTGGCGCGATAGGGCAATATTTGCCCGTCGGCATTCTTGGAAAAGTCTCGGCTTCACCCTATGTTAGGGGTCAAATCATGGTTATGGCGCCCGGCGGTCCGGGCGGCCAGATTCGAGGGCTCTCGTGAATCAATTCCGGAATTTCGCCGTTTGGATCGTCATCGCGCTATTGCTGTTTGCACTGTTCAGCCTGTTCCAGGGTCAGGTGAACCGGACGGCCAGTTCGGAGATCAGCTATTCCGACTTCCTTGATAAGGCAAATTCGGGTTCCGTTCAGTCGATCGTCATCACCGGCGACAGCATCACCGGCAAGTTGTCGGATGGAACAAGCGTTCAGACGACTGGTCCGCTGATGTATTTCGAAGACCAGTTGAAGGAGTTGCGTGACAAGAACGTGCAGATCAGCTTCCGCACGGCGCAGAGCGACTCGATGCTCACCAATGCTCTGGTCTACTGGTTGCCCATGCTGCTGCTCATCGGCGTGTGGGTGTTCTTCATCCGTCAGATGCAGGCGGGCTCCGGCAAGGCCATGGGGTTCGGCAAGTCCAAGGCGAAGCTCCTCACGGAGCGCCATGGCCGCGTGACCTTCGATGACGTGGCAGGCGTGGAGGAGGCCAAGGACGATCTGGTCGAGATCGTGGACTTCCTGAAGGATCCGCATAAGTTTCAGCGGCTCGGCGGCAAGATTCCGAAGGGTGCATTGCTCGTCGGCCCGCCCGGTACCGGCAAGACGCTTCTTGCCCGTGCCATTGCCGGGGAGGCGAATGTTCCCTTCTTCACCATCTCCGGTTCCGACTTCGTGGAGATGTTCGTGGGCGTTGGCGCATCGCGCGTGCGCGACATGTTCGAGCAGGCCAAGAAGAACGCGCCGTGCATCATCTTCATCGACGAAATCGATGCCGTTGGCCGCCACCGCGGCGCGGGTCTCGGCGGGGGCAACGACGAGCGTGAGCAGACGCTGAACCAGCTGCTGGTCGAGATGGACGGTTTCGAGGCAAATGAAGGCGTGATACTGATCGCGGCGACCAACCGCCCCGATGTGCTTGATCCCGCGCTGCTGCGTCCGGGCCGCTTCGACCGGCAGATCGTCGTGCCCAATCCCGATGTGCAGGGCCGGGAGAAGATCCTGAAGGTGCATATGCGCAATGTGCCTCTGGCGCCGGATGTAGATGCAAAGACGATTGCGCGCGGCACCCCTGGCTTTTCAGGTGCGGATCTGTCCAATCTCGTCAACGAGGCGGCACTGCTGGCCGCGCGTCGCAACAAGCGCATCGTGACCCAGTCCGAATTCGAGGAAGCCAAGGACAAGGTGATGATGGGGGCAGAACGCCGCTCCATGGCCATGTCGGAGGACGAAAAGCGGCTCACTGCCTATCACGAGGCTGGACATGCCCTTGTCGCGCTCAATGTTCCCAAGGCCGATCCTGTCCACAAGGCGACGATCATTCCTCGCGGCCGCGCGCTCGGCATGGTGATGCAGCTGCCCGAGGGCGATCGGCTTTCGATGAGCTACACGCAGATGACGTCGCGTCTGGCCATCATGATGGGAGGCCGCATTGCCGAAGAACTGACCTTTGGCAAGGAGAACGTCACCTCCGGCGCCCAGTCCGACATCGAACAGGCCACGAGGCTCGCGCGCGCCATGGTTACGCGCTGGGGATACTCGGACACGCTTGGTGCCGTTGCCTATGGCGAGAACCAGGAAGAGGTGTTTCTCGGTCACTCCGTCTCGCGGACGCAGAACGTGTCCGAGCAGACCGCACAAACAATCGATGAGGAAGTGAAGCGTCTGGTGTCTGACGGTTTGTCTACGGCGCGCCGCATCCTGACCGAGAAAAACGATGAGCTTGAGGCTCTGGCGCGGGGTCTTCTGGAATATGAGACGCTGTCCGGCGAGGAGATCAAGAACCTCCTGGCGGGCACGCCGCCGCGGCGCGACGATGGTGAGGGAGGTCGAAAGGCGGCAAGGCCCTCGGCGTCTGTTCCTACGGCGGGGCAGGCCAAGCCGGACGGTGCAGGCGGCATGGAACCTCAGCCGCAAGCCTGATGAGCAAGATCTATTTCCGGCCCTGTGGCCTCGTCTACGGGCCTGACGCAGCCGACATGATGATAGAAGGCCGCGGAGCATCGCTCGGCGGCTTTTCTTCGATTGCCTATACCGTGCTGGAGCGCATCGAGCGCTCCGCCGGCGGCAAGCTGACCCGCAGCTTCGAGGCCGGCTCGTTGCCCCGGACAGCACTGATTCCCGGCTTTCTCGACCAGGGCCGACCACTCGTCATGGGCATCGTCAACGTGACACCCGACAGCTTCTCCGATGGCGGACTGGCCGCTACGACTGAAAGCGCCATCTCCCATGGTGTTGAGCTTGCACGGCAGGGCGCGGATATTCTCGACGTCGGCGGCGAGTCGACGCGACCCGGCTCCGACGGCGTTCCGCAGGATGAGGAGCTGCGCCGTGTCCTGCCGGTCATCGAAGGGCTGGCGGCCCGGGGATTCAAAGTTTCGGTTGATACTCGCAAGGCGAGGGTCATGCGCGAGGCGCTCGCCGCGGGAGCGCGACTTGTCAACGATGTGGCGGCCCTAACCTTCGACCCACAGGCAATGGACGTGATGGCGGAAGCCTCATGCCCCGTCATTCTCATGCATGCCCAGGGTGACCCCAAGACCATGCAGTTGAGCCCGCAATATGAGAACGTGGCGCTCGATGTCTATGATTGGCTTGCTGGCCGAATCGAGGCCTGCGAGCGGGCTGGAATAGCGCGGGAGCGACTGGTGGCTGACCCGGGCATCGGGTTCGGCAAGAGTTTCCGGCACAATCTGGACGTCCTGAGGCAGTTCACGCTTTATCACGGCCTCGGGGTTCCGCTTCTCATGGGGCTTTCCCGCAAGGGTTTCATTGGCGCTCTCACGGGCCAGAAGCTGGCGGGCGAGCGTGTCCACGGGTCAGTCGGTGGTGCGGTTTGGGCGGCGCTGAATGGCGCCCACATCCTGCGTGTGCATGACGTCCAGGCAACGGTTGAGGCACTGGCGGTTGCGCGTGCTGCGCTGGACCCGGATTCGAGCGGGCTTTCATGAGGGACTCATGACGCGGAAATACTTTGGCACGGATGGGGTGCGCGGGCGCGCCAACAGTGGCGCCATGACGGCTGACATGGTGCTGAAAATCGGCATGGCGGCCGGCAACCTCTATCGTCGTGGCAGCCACCGGCATCGCGTGGTCATCGGCAAGGATACGCGGCTTTCCGGCTACATGATCGAGAACGCCCTCACCGCCGGCCTACTGGCAGCGGGAATGGACGTGTTTCTGTTCGGCCCCGTGCCGACGCCCGCCGTGTCGATGCTGACCCGCTCCATGCGGGCTGATCTCGGCGTCATGATTTCTGCCTCCCACAACCCGTTTGCGGACAATGGCATCAAGATCTTTGGGCCAGACGGCTTCAAGCTCTCTGACGCCGAAGAGGCCCAGATCGAGGCCATGGTTGATGATGCCTCGCTGATGACGGCTGCCGTGCCCGAAAGAATTGGCCGCGCCAAGCGTATTGAAGACGCGCAGGCCCGCTACATCGAATTCGCCAAGCGCACCTTCCCGAGAGACATGACGCTCGATGGACTGCGGATTGTTGTCGATACCGCCAATGGTGCCGCCTACAGGGTTGCACCGACCGCATTGTGGGAACTGGGTGCTGAGGTAGTCCAGATCGGCGATGAGCCCAATGGACTGAACATCAACGAGGACTGTGGATCCACCCATCCTGCGGAGATGTGCCGCAAGGTTCGCGAGTTGCGCGCCGATATCGGCATCGCGCTCGATGGCGATGCGGATCGGGTGATCATTGCAGATGACAAGGGCCAGGTGGTCGATGGTGACCAGCTCATGGCGCTGATTGCCACCTCCTGGGCCAGACGCGGCGAACTCAAGGGTGGCGGTCTCGTGGCGACCGTGATGTCAAACCTTGGTCTTGAACGCTATCTCTTGGATAACAAGCTGACGCTTGCGCGCACGAGGGTTGGCGATCGCTATGTCGTGGAACATATGCGCGCACATGGCTTCAATGTGGGGGGTGAGCAGTCAGGCCACATCGTTCTGGCGGATTTCTCGACCACCGGAGATGGACTTCTGGCAGCGCTGCAGGTTCTTGCGGAGGTCAAGCGCCAGGGACGCCCCGTGAGCGAGGTGTGCAACCTGTTCACGCCATTGCCTCAGGTTCTGAAGAACGTGAAATTCCGTCAGGGTGCACCGCTGCAGGACAGCCGCGTTCGGGATGCGATTGCCGCCGCCGAAGCAGAACTCGGAAACAGCGGGCGGCTGCTCGTGAGGCCGTCGGGAACCGAGCCGGTGATCCGCGTGATGGCCGAAGGTGACGATGGAGTGATGGTGAGCCGCATCGTTGATGAACTGTGCGACATGATCGCAAGGGCCGCTGCCTGATCCGTTCATGGTAAGCGTCTGGTAAATCTGCTTCCCCGCCGTGGCACAAAATGCTGTGTCTTCAAGGCAACATTGGCCAGCTGACTTGTTTCCGCCTTAATCGCGCCCGTGTTGTGTCACGGCCCGCGGATAGTTTTCTCCCATCGTTATATTGCGAGGGAGTAAGTGAGATGAAGCAGATCACAAAGCTGGTCGTGGGGTTTGCCGTTGCCGCAGGTCTTGCAAGCGCGGCACACGCGGCCGACTCATATGCGCCAGAGGCCGTCGTTACAGCCTCCAGCTGGTATCTCCGAGCAGATGCAGGTTTCTCCTGGCTGAACACGAATGACAATACCGTCAACTCCGGCGTGATAGGCGGCGGCGTGGGTTATCAGTTCAACGACAACTTACGTACTGATCTTCGCGTTGACTACGCTGGGCTCGGGAATGATGACCACTCGCTCACGACGGCGCTTGGCAATCTCTATTTCGATGTTCCGACGCAGACCGTGATGACACCATACCTGGGTGCTGGCCTCGGCTATGGCTGGGCCACGAAGCCGGACGACGAAAAGAACGGCATTGCCTTCACGGCGATGGCTGGTGTTGCCATACACATCACGGATAATGTCAGCGCCGATGTTGGCTATCGTTACCGTCAGATCTTTTCCGAAGACGCCTATGACAACGAGGCTCTGATCGGCCTCCGCTACGGCTTCTAGAGTTTCGGCGGCAGTCAATACTGAGGGGCCTGCCCTGTGGGCGGGCCCCCTTTGCTGTGCTCTTGCACCCGGGCGCGAATTGCGCAATACCGGCACTGGGCTAGCCCTCCCCACCGAGGGTCGGTCCATCTGCAAGGATGGAGCACATGATGACGACACGACCGGCGAGGCGCCCGGCATGCGCCAATTTCTCTTCCGGCCCCTGTGCGAAGTTTCCGGGCTGGTCGGCAAACCTCATGAAAACCGCGAGCCTTGGCCGCTCTCACCGTTCGGCGGTGGGCAAGGGCCGTCTCAGGCTCGCCATCGATCTGACCCGCGAGGTTCTCCGGGTACCCGAAACCCATCTGATTGGTATCGTTCCCGCATCCGACACGGGCGCGGTCGAGATGGCCATGTGGTCGCTCCTTGGGGCGCGGCCAGTTGACCTGCTGGCCTGGGAGAGTTTCGGCGAAGGCTGGGTGAGCGATGTTCTCAAGCAATTGAAGCTGAGGGACGCCCGCGCGCTGACCGCGTCCTACGGCGACCTTCCCGATCTGTCAGCCGTAGATGCCGCGCACGACGTGGTATTCACCTGGAATGGCACCACGTCCGGGGTGCGAGTCCCTGATGCGGACTGGATCTCGGCCGATAGGGAGGGTCTCACGATTTGTGATGCAACCTCGGCGGCCTTTGCCCAGCCTCTTGACTACGCCAAGCTCGATGTCGTCACCTTCTCCTGGCAGAAGGTGTTGGGCGGGGAAGGTGCGCACGGCGTTCTGATCCTCGGGCCACGGGCCGTTGAGAGGCTGGAGTCCTATGTTCCACCCTGGCCCATGCCCAAGATCTTTCGCTTGGCCAGCGGTGGCAAGCTGATCGCCGGCATTTTCGAGGGCGAGACCATCAACACGCCCTCCATGCTGTGCGTGGAGGATTACATTCTGGCTCTGGAATGGGCCAAGGGACTCGGTGGGCTAAATGCCCTGGTGGCGCGCGCCAACGCAAATGCGGCCGTGGTGCAGCGCTGGATCGATGACCGGCCCTTCGCTGCCAATCTCGCCCGGCGCCCCGAGACACGCTCCAACACATCGGTTTGCCTCGCTCTGGGCGATAATCAGGATGTTCCGAAGAAGATCGCCAAACTTCTTGAAGCAGAAGCCGTGGCCTTCGACATCGGATCCTACCGCGATGCTCCGCCAGGGCTGCGCATCTGGTGTGGGGCTACGGTAGAAACTGCAGATCTGGACGCACTGATGCCCTGGCTTGACTGGGCCCATGCCCAGGCCAGCTCCTGATCAAATCCACAGTCAAGCAAGGATAATCCATGCCAGCCCCACGTGTTCTCGTATCTGACAAGCTGTCAGAGACCGCCGTTCAAATCTTTCGTGATCGCGGCGTCGACGTCGATTACCAACCCGAACTCGGAAAGGACAAGGACAGGCTCCTTTCTGCAATTCCGGCCTATGACGGACTTGCCATTCGCTCGGCGACCAAGGTCACTCCAAAGCTGATCTCTGCCGCAACTCAATTGCGGGTCATTGGGCGCGCTGGCATTGGCGTTGACAATGTTGACCTTCCCGCCGCAACGCAGCGTGGCATCGTGGTGATGAATACGCCATTTGGCAATGCCATCACCACCGCCGAACATGCCATCGCCATGATGATGTCCCTGGCGCGGCAGATCCCGGAGGCGAGTGCCTCAACGCGTGGCGGCAGGTGGGAGAAGAACCGTTTCATGGGCGTTGAGCTGTTCAACAAGACGCTGGGTGTGATCGGCTGTGGCAATATCGGTTCGATCGTTGCCGACAGGGCTCTTGGCCTCAGGATGCGGGTCATTGCGTTTGATCCATTCCTCTCCCCTGAACGTGCAGTTGAGATTGGGGTCGAGAAGGTTGAACTTGACGACATCTTCCGGCGTTCGGATTTCATCACCCTGCATACGCCCCTCACCGAGAAAACGCGCAACATCATAGATGCGCGGGCGCTTTCAATGTGCCGGAAAGGCGTTCGCATCATCAACTGCGCGCGCGGCGGCCTTGTGTCCGAGGATGCGCTTCACGATGCGCTGCGTTCGGGGCACGTGGCCGGCGCAGCACTGGACGTGTTCGAAGTGGAACCCGCCACCAGCCACCCCCTGTTCGAGCTGGAGACCGTCGTTTGCACGCCGCATCTGGGGGCCTCCACCGGCGAGGCGCAGGAAAATGTGGCTCTCCAGGTAGCAGAACAGATGGCGGACTATCTGCTGTCGGGAGCCGTCTCGAATGCCCTCAACATGCCTCCGATCTCGGCGGATGAGGCGCCGCGCTTGCGCCCCTTCATCGGCCTGGCGGAAAGACTTGGGTCTTTCGCGGGCCAGCTGACGGATGAACCCATTTCCAGCATCGTTCTGGAATATGCCGGTGAGGTCGGCAACATGAACACCCGCGCGCTGACGTCGGCTGCGCTGGCCGGCATCTTGCGGCCCATGCTCGGCACGGTGAACATGGTGTCGGCGCCCGTGGTGGCGCGCGAACGGGGGATCAAGGTCGATGAGGTCAGGCAAAGCCAGCGCGGTGCCTATGGCACATATATCCGCCTCACGGTGAAGACATCCGGCCTTGAGCGTTCCGTTGCCGGCACGGTTTTCTCGGACGGCAAGGCCCGCATCATCCAGATCAAGGGCATCGATCTTGAGGCCGAGTTTGGTTCGCATATGCTCTACATCACCAACGAGGACCGGCCAGGCTTCATTGGGGCGCTTGGCACCGTTCTTGGAAATGCAGGGGTCAACATCGCCACCTTCAATCTTGGTCGCAGGGCCCAGGGCGATGAGGCAATCTGCCTCGTGTCGGTGGATGAACGGCCGCCGCCGGCCGTGCTCAAGGCAGTGAGCGGTCTGCCCCAGGTGAAACAGGCGCGGCCGCTCGACTTCTGAGCGTCTGTGACGCGGCCTTTGCAGCTTTCTACGCCCAGCCGCCACGCATGTGAGGGGCCGTTGCGCTCATCCCCGGTTCGTGTATGAACCCCCAACGGCCCCGGCGGCAAATCCGCCCGGGGCCGTCTCTGTGTCTGAAAGGAACTGGGAATGGCAAATGTCGCGGTAGTCGGCGCCCAATGGGGCGACGAGGGCAAGGGCAAGCTGGTCGACTGGCTATCGGAGCGCGCCGACGTGGTTGTCCGCTTCCAGGGCGGCCACAATGCCGGCCATACCCTGGTCATCGACGGCGTGACCTACAAGCTGTCCCTCCTGCCCTCTGGCATCGTTCGGCCTGGAAAGCTGTCGGTGATCGGGAATGGCGTGGTCATCGATCCGTGGGCGCTGGCCGCTGAAATCGACAAGCTGTCATCCCAGGGCGTTGCGATCTCGCGGGAGAATCTCCGGATCGCAGGCAATGCCACCCTGATCCTGCCGTTGCATCGTGATCTCGACCAGATGCGTGAAGCGGCGGCAGGAGCCGGCAAGATCGGCACCACGGGCCGGGGTATCGGCCCCGCTTACGAGGACAAGGTTGGCCGCCGGGCCATACGTGTCAACGATCTTGCCGATCTTTCCACCATTGGGCCAAAGATCGAGCGGCTTCTCGCGCACCACAATGCCTTGCGCCGCGGCATGGGTCAGCAGCAGGTCAGTGCGGCAGATCTCATCTCCGAACTGGGTGAGATTGCCCCGCGCATCCTGCCCTTTTCAGATGCCGTCTGGGCGCTGCTTGACGACATGAAGCGGGATGGCAGGCGCATACTGTTTGAAGGCGCGCAAGGCATTCTTCTCGACATCGATCATGGCACATATCCCTATGTCACCTCATCCAACACGGTCGCAGGTCAGGCGGCTGCCGGGTCCGGCCTCGGCCCGTCGTCGATCGGATACGTGCTGGGAATTGCCAAGGCCTACACGACGCGTGTGGGTTCGGGGCCGTTTCCGACCGAGCAGCAGAATGATGTCGGCGAATACATCGGCCAGCGCGGGCGTGAATTTGGAACGGTGACCGGCCGCAAACGCCGCTGCGGATGGTTTGACTCGGTTCTGGTGCGGCAAGCCATCAAGACCTCTGGCATCCATGGCATTGCCCTCACCAAGCTCGATGTGCTGGACGGGCTTTCCGAAATCAAGGTGGGTATCGGCTATGAGCTTGATGGCAGGCGGATCGACAGGCTGCCGGCTGCCGAAGAGGCGCAGAAGCGTGTTGTTCCTGTCTATGAGCATTTCGAAGGCTGGCAAGGCACGACTGCCGGTGCGCGCAGCTGGGCACAGCTGCCCGCTCAGGCCATCAAATACGTGAAGTACCTTGAAGAGCTGATCGAGTGTCCTGTGGCATTGCTGTCAACCAGCCCGGAACGCGACGACACGATCCTGATGAAGGATCCTTTCGCGGATTGAGCAGCATCAGAGGTCTTTGCCGGCTTCAGAAATCACGCTTCTCGACGAAATATCCGTAGAGGGAGGTGAACATCGCGGCATTGAATATCGCATAGAACAGCTGCAGCACGGCGGCTCCCACGGTCAGTACCACTTGAGCGAGCATGGCGTCGATCAGTCCGGCCATGCCCGACACGGCAAGCAGCAGGACCACGCAGCCGAAGGCGATCACGAGGGTGAGCGCAAACACCCCGACACAGGGCCAGAAATTGCCTTCACTGACCGTCCAGGCATCGCGGAAAGTGAAGGTATGGTTGCCCAGCGCCACGGCAGGCAGCTTGATCGACAGCCGGGTGACCGCGCCACCGACCAGGATCAGGCTGGCAAGCCCGGCAATTGCCGCCGCAGCTGGCGTGAATTCGGTTCCTGCAAGCAGAAACAATGCCGGAATGAACATCATCAGCATGATCAGGATGGTGCTGCCGGCATAGCGCAGCACACTTGCATCAAGGCGCAAGCCGCCGGGAACTTCGTCACGCAGGATGAAGCGGTGCCAGCTGACTGCGACCGAACAGACGGCGATGAACGACACGAGCCCGGCCAGAAGCTGGACGGCCGCCTGAGCCGTGATCTGCGTGGCGGCCGGATCGGGCGGACCCATCCAAACCTCGACGATGGCGAGTGCCAGCATGACTGGCACCCACATCAGGACGACGCGCAGAGCGACCTGGCGATACGTCCAGATGGACGTGATGGCGTGGGAAACAGCCTTGGGAGCAGAGAGTTGGCGCATGGAACTCATGAAGGTGACAATAAGGCAAGCCAGAGCAAGAACCGACCTGATTGAAACGGCGCCGGCCGGTCGCGTCGGTACGTACCGGCAGGAGCGGCCCTCGCGAGGAACGCGACGAACCGGACGCCTGCCGCCACCGAACCCGGAGGGCCGGGGCCTGTCGCGCCGTCGGATGGCTCGGCCGGGCCACCAGCCCGCTCTTCGCCATTCTTCAATCAGGTCGGCTCATGCTCTAGCTCAGGGTGATGGTGAAGAAAAGTCCGAATCAGTTCAATCGCGCCGGGCAAGCAGTGGGCGTATGTCACTGCCGCCTGCCATGGGCTGGCCATAATGACGGGCATAAGCAAGGTCGGATCGTGACAAGCGCTGCCTGACCCTCGAACAGGATGAACGTGATCCATGGAGGACGCATGACAGTCTGCAATCATCGCCGCCGCCTCGTCTGTGCAGGGCTCCTTGGCCTTCTGGCGGCTGGTGTGCCGGCACAGGCAGGGACCTATCTGGAGTATGCCAGCCGGCTTGGCACCAGTCCGCCGGAGGGGGCCAGGTTCCGGCCGGATCTGGAGGAGAAACTCGATGGCCTTCTGAATGCCTACCGCCGGGAAAAGGGCAGGGAGCCCGTGGTGCGGGATCCAACGTTCCTGATACCGGCACGCGCACATGCCGCTGACATGATGCTGCACAATTTCGTGGGCCATACAGCCTCGACCGGCAACAGCTTTCAGGGTCGCATGTCAGCCTTTGCCGGTGATGTCACGAAATATCCTGCGTTGGGCGAGAATGCCGCCCGCGAGACACGGGATACGCCCGTGGATGACGCCAAGCTGCGGGCGCTTTTCCAGCAATGGATCGACAGCCGAAGCCATCGCAAGAATATGGTGAGCCGTGGCTTCCAGCTCGTATCAACGGGCGTGATCCAGCGTGGCCACAAGATCTGGGCCGTGCAGATCTTTTTCGGCACGCCGAGACAGAAGGGACTGTTTCAGTAAGGCCGCGGGCGGCTCATGCGCTGGGGGAAGGCAGCGACTTGGGAGCCAGCATGCGTTGCGAGGCGTTCTTCACGGCCTTCTGGACCTTCTCGAAGGCTCTCACCTCGATCTGGCGGATTCGTTCGCGAGAGACGCCGAATTCCTGGCTTAAGTCTTCGAGCGTGACGGGCTCATCCTGCAGGCGGCGCGCTTCGAACACGCGGCGCTCGCGATCAGTGAGCTTGTCCATTGCTTCGCGCAGCAGACCCTGTCGCATCGACTGTTCCTCGGACTGGACGAGCATGTCCTCCTGATTGTCGGACTCATCCACGAGCCAGTCCTGCCACTCACCCTCGCCGTCGTCGCGCAGCTGGGAATTGAGAGACGCATCGCCGCCGAGTCGGCGGTTCATCGATATGACGTCTTCTTCCGTGACGCCGAGCTTCTTGGCGATCAGCTTGACCTGGTCTGGCCGAAGATCGCCTTCCTCGAGAGCTTCGATCTGGCTCTTGACCTTGCGCAGGTTGAAGAACAGCTTCTTCTGATTGGCGGTGGTGCCCATTTTCACCAGCGACCATGAACGCAGGACGAATTCCTGGATCGAGGCCTTGATCCACCACATGGCATAGGTCGCGAGCCGGAATCCCTTGTCGGGTTCGAATTTCTTCACTGCCTGCATGAGGCCGACATTGCCCTCGGAGATTACCTCTCCGATGGGCAGCCCATAGCCGCGATAACCCATGGCGATCTTGGCCACGAGGCGAAGGTGGCTGGTGATGAGCTTCTCGGCCGCGTTCTTATCGCCGTGCTCCTTCCAGCGCTTGGCGAGCATGTATTCTTCGTCGGGCTGCAGCATCGGAAACTTGCGGATCTCCTGCAGATAACGCTGCAGTCCGGCCTCACCCGCGGCTATTGCTGGAAGCGATGTGGTCTTTGCCATCATTCAACGCCTTTCCCAAATTCACGCCTTGCTACCGACAAAATACGTAGAAAATAAGACACCGGACCGGTTACAGATCGTCACTGTTCCGCAGAATTCAAGCGCAGAGTTGCCAGAAGCCTGGCGAAATCCTCTGGCGGAGCGCTTTCAAAGCGAAGGATCTTGCCGCTGCGGGGGTGTTCAAAGGCCAGGGTCCGGGCATGAAGTGCCTGGCGATTCAACGCATTGAGGGCCATTTTGGCGGGCGCCCCCAGCTTCTGGGCGGAACTCCGGAAGCCCGCGCCATAAACCGGATCGCCGAGAAGGGGGTGTCCGATGTGCGCCATGTGGACGCGGATCTGATGCGTCCGGCCGGTTTCGAGCTGACATTGGACAAGGCTTGCAATCGGAGGCTGTCCGAGCATGTCCAGAACGTCATAGTGTGTGACGGCTTCCCGGGCCCGGGAGCCTCGGGAGACGGCCATCTTCTGGCGGTTGGCGGTGCTGCGGTCGATCGCCGCCGCGATCGTGCCGCGGCGGCGTTCCGGAACGCCCCAGACAATGGCCAGATAGCTGCGTGCCAGACGGCCATCTCGGCCATGGGCGGCAAACTGCTGCGAAAGTGCCTTGTGTGCCTGGTCGGTCTTGGCAACCACCAGAAGGCCGCTTGTATCCTTGTCGAGCCGGTGGACGATGCCTGGGCGCTTGACGCCGCCGATGCCGGACAGGCTTTCCCCGCAGTGGGCTATGAGGGCATTGACCAGCGTTCCCGCTGCATGGCCTGCCCCCGGATGCACCACGAGCCCGGCCGGCTTGTCGATGACGATGAGATCCTCATCTTCATGGATGATGGAGAGCGCCATGACCTCTGGCTGCGGTTCCGCGGGGGCCGGCGCGGGCAGAACGACGCCGAGCAGGTTTCCGGACCTTACGGCATGCCGGGCCTCGGTGATGGCAACGCCCTCGACAGATACGGCCCCGTCCGCAATAAGAGCCTGGAACCGTGACCGGCTGATGTCCGGGAAGGCAGCGGCCAGCGCCTTGTCGAGGCGTCCGGCCTCTGCAGCGCGGGCTTCGAGGCGTGTTGAAGGCATGACGATGACCAATCCCGATGAACATGACGCTCAGGCCAGCGCTCCGCCAGTAGCTGTTTCGCCCTCTGCCCGGATGCTGCTCCGGATTGTCTATATCATGGGTATCATTCTGGTGCTGCTCTTCATGACGCTGGTTGGCGGAATCATCTGGAAATCGACCCGCAAATCTGGGCCAGCGCCCAACCCAGCCGCCGCAAGCCTGAACCTGGCGCTGCCCCCGGGCAGTGAAATCCGGGCAGTGGCGATTGACGGAGATCGCTTGGTCATCAACACGGGGCAGCAGGTGATCGTGGTGGATGTCAAGAAGAACGCGGTTATCTCGCGTATCCTGACCGGGCCCTGATCCGGGCTTGCGCGTTCCGCTTGCAACTGGCCAGCCGCCATTCTATAGGCATTTCCGGCGCGCGTGCTCCCTTCGTCTATCGGTTAGGACGGCAGCCTCTCACGTTGCAAAGGCGGGTTCGATTCCCGCAGGGAGCGCCATTTGCGAACAAAACCACTAACTTTTCCGGCAGCGGTCTGCTGGCCTGCGACGACGGCTGCAAGATTGGCCTTGTCGCCGATGATCTGGATCCTGTCATCATCGACGCGGATCTCCGAGATCACGGCCCGGAGATAGGCCTTGCGGGCCTGGGCGTCGGCGGTGGTGAGCTTCTCATTGAGGAGACTGGCAAAGGCAGTAATCCGCTCAGGCGTGAGCGCGCTTGAGGCCCTGGCCTGTTCGGCGATGCGTTCGAGCGAGGCCTGGGCCAGATCACGCGCGGATTTGAGGGTAGAGATGCGGGAGCAGGAAGCGTTGGCGACGATCTGGTTTGCAGAAGATAATGAGCCATGGCGATCACTCAACGGCGGATAAGAAAAAAGGAATCACGCTGCCTTCCGTTCGTCAACCCAAAGAGCGGGAAGCGAAGTTACCTTCAAGCGGCCAAGACCTCGATTTTGCAATAGGCTCTAGGACGCACCGCCTTCCCGCCCATGCGAGAGGGCCCTACTTATTTTACTTTTATTGACATTTTAGTGACTTTTGACGAAGAGTTGGTACAGCAAGTTCGTACCTGCCAAAAGCTCGGTGGAGTATGCGCCTCGGTTTGCCTGACCCAAAACGAATGAAAGCTACCCCCATGCTGCGCTCCACCAAATTGCTACTCGCCTGCCTGTTCACCGTGTTCGGATTCCTCTCGGCCAGCTGTGGCAGCGATGCGTCCACGCCCGTCGTGCCCTCAACACCCACCATGACCCCGTTCGCGGGCAATGTGGACGGGTCGGGCAACGCCGATGGCACAGGCACCGCCGCCCGTTTTAGCCGCCCAGGCGACGTTGCCACCGACAGCGAGGGCAACGTCTACGTGGCCGACCAGGACAACCACACCATCCGCAAGATCACCCCCGCCGGTGTGGTGACCACGCTGGCCGGAACCGCCGGGGTGAGCGGCTCGACCGACGCCACCGGCGCTGCGGCCAGTTTCCGGGACCCGAGGGGAATTGCCACCGACAGCGCGGGCAACGTCTACGTGGCCGACTCACGCAACCACACCATCCGCAAGATCACCCCCGCCGGTGTGGTGACCACGCTGGCCGGAACCGCCGGGGTGAGCGGCTCGACCGACGCCACCGGCGCTGCGGCC
>NZ_JBIIDX010000022.1:0-27414 GCF_044238155.1 Aestuariivirga sp.
GTTGCCTGAAGCGTTGCGCATGTGGAAACTGCCGGATCACCCATGCCATCGCTTGATCCCGGCATTCTGTCTGGGGCTGCAAAGAAGACACCCGGGTCAAGCCCGGGTGTGACGAGATCATGTGAAGTCCTGTCAGCGGCCCGCGCCATCGTCTAGCCGCTGGCGGCAGCTGCGGCCTTCTCGCGCTCCTGGCGCTTCTTGCCGGGCAGCGCCTTCTGCGGGTTGTTGCGGGCCTCGCGCTTGGCAAGGCCGGCCTTGTCGAGGAAGCGCAGCACGCGGTCGGTTGGCTGCGCGCCCTTCTTCAGCCATTGTGCGGCCTTTTCGGTGTCGAGCTTCACGCGGTTGGCATCATCCTTCTTCAGCATCGGGTTGAAGGCGCCCACCACATCGATGAACTTGCCATCGCGCGGCGCGCCCGCATCGGCGATCACGATGTGGTAATAGGGGCGCTTCTTGCTGCCGGCCCGCGCCAGCCTGATCTTTACAGCCATGGTCTTTCTCCTTTGATGTCCGTGTTTGGTGTTTGGGTCACTTCTTCTTGCCCGGAAGTCCGGGCAATCCCTTGAAGGGCGATCCGCCAAGCCCAGGCAGGCCGCCCAAGCCACCAAGGCCCGGCAGCTTGCCGCCGCCAAGGCCTGGCAATGCAGGCATCTGCTGGGGTGTTTCCCCCTTCATCATCTCTTTCAAGTCCTCGGGCAGCGCATCGGGATTGAGATTGGCGAGTTCCGCCTGCATCCTCTCGAGTTCCGCCGCATCCGGTCCGCCCCGGCCGCCCATCATCTTGCCGAACAGGCCCTTGCCCTGACCCATCTGCTTCATCATGTCGGCCATCTGCAGATGCATCTTGAGCAGCCGGTTGATCTCCTCGACCTTGGTGCCGGATCCGGCCGCCACACGCCGCTTGCGCCTGGCGTCCATCACCTTCGGGTTGCGGCGTTCGAAGGGCGTCATAGAACCGATGATCGCCATCTGCCGCTTCAGAACCTTGTTGTCGAGGTCGAGGCCGTCCATCTGCTTCTTGATCTTGCCCATGCCAGGAAGCAGGTTCATCACGCCGCCCATGCCGCCAAGCTTTTGCAGTTGCCTGAGCTGCTCGGCGAGGTCGTCCAGGTCGAAGGCGCCCTTCTTCATGCGCTCGGCGATTTTCTTCGCCTTGTCCTGGTCGATGTTGAGCGCCGCCTTCTCGACCAGTGAGACGACATCGCCCATGCCGAGGATGCGCCCGGCAATGCGCTCCGGGTGGAAGTCCTCGAGGCCGTCGAGCTTTTCGCCGGTGCCCATGAGCTTGATCGGCTTTCCGGTCACGGCGCGCATCGAGAGTGCCGCACCACCGCGGCCGTCGCCGTCGATGCGGGTGAGCACGATTCCCGAGATGCCGATCTTGCTGTCGAAGGCACGGGCAAGGTTCACGGCGTCCTGGCCGGTCAGCGCATCGGCCACCAGAAGGGTTTCATTAGGCTTGACGATGTCGCGCACGGCCGCTGCCTCGGCCAGCAACTCTTCGTCGATGGCCAGCCGGCCCGCGGTGTCCAGCATCACGATGTCATAGCCGCCGCGGCGCGCCTCCGACATGGCGCGGCGGGCGATCTCGGCAGGCTGCTGGCCGGCGATGATGGGCAGCGTGTCGACCTTCACCTGCCGGCCAAGAATGGCGAGCTGTTCCTGTGCCGCCGGGCGGCGGGTGTCGAGCGAGGCCATCAGCACCTTGCGCTTGTCGCGCTCGGTCAGCCGCCTGGCGATCTTGGCCGTGGTCGTCGTCTTGCCGGAGCCCTGCAGGCCCACCATCAGAATGGCGACGGGCGGCGAAGCGCGCAGGTTCAGGCCCGAGCCCTCCGATCCGCCCAGCGTCTCGACCAGCGCATCATGCACGATCTTGACCACCATCTGCCCGGGCTTTACCGATTTGACGATCTCGGCGCCAACCGCCTTCTCGCGAACCTTGTCGGTGAAGGACCGGACAACCTCGAGCGCCACATCGGCCTCGAGCAGGGCGCGGCGCACTTCGCGCAGTGCCTCCTCGACGTCGCCTTCCGAGAGCGCGCCCCGGCCGGTGATCTTGTCCAGAATGCCCGACAGGCGTTCGCTTAAGGTGTCAAACATGGTCCTGTTCCTCCGGCCGAAAAGCACTTCGCACCCGGGGGCGAAACTCGCTGCCGGATGTTGGCCGCCTCACCCCCCGGGAATGTCAGAACCCCATGTGTGAGACCGCCTGAAGACGTTCAAGCCGTCGTGTGATGGCCGGGGACATAGGAGAAAGTACCGGGGAAGTCAAATATGGGACTCGCGCACTCGCCTGTCTGGCCTCCTCTCTAGCATTTCCCTGCCGTTTTCCCATATAAGGCCGCTCATGCAAGAAGCCTCACCCCTTCCCTTCCGCAAGATGAACGGGCTCGGAAACGACTTTGTCGTGTTCGATGCCCGGCGGCAGCCCGTTGCCATGACCGAGGCCAGGGCCCGCGCCATCGCCGATCGGCGGACCGGCATCGGCTGTGACCAGTTGATCGTTCTGGAGCCTTCCAAAACCGCAGATGTCACCATGCGCATCTGGAACAATGAGGGCTTCGAGGTTGAAAGCTGCGGCAATGCCACCCGCTGCATTGCCGACATGCTGTTCGAGGAAAAGCACGCAACCACGGCCACCATCGATACAAAGGGTGGTTTCCTGGTGGCCGAGAAGGGCGGCGAGCGCCTCGTCACCGTCGACATGGGGGCGCCCCGGTTCGACTGGCAGGACATTCCCCTCTCCGAAAAGTTCCACGACACCCGCTACATCGATCTCTTTGTCGGGCCGGTCGATCGGCCGCTCATCCAGTCGCCGTCGGTTGTCAATGTCGGCAACCCGCATTGCATCTTCTGGGTAAAGGATCTGGACGTCGTCGACCTGGCCAGGGTCGGGCCCATGCTCGAGCATCATCCGCTGTTTCCCCAGCGTGCCAACATCACGCTTGCCCGGGTCGATGCGAGGGATCACGTCACCATCAAGGTCTGGGAGCGCGGCGCCGGCCTGACCAAGGCCTGCGGCACCGCGGCCTGCGCGGTCATGGCGGCGGGCTTCCGCCTGAAGCGGCTGGATCGCGAGGCCACCATCACCCTGCCGGGCGGCGATCTCAGTCTCGCCATCCGCGAAAGCGACGGCCACATAATCATGACCGGACCCGTCACCTATGAATTTGATGGCGTGCTTCCCGCCCATCTCGCAGTGTGAGTGCCATGGCGGATACGACATTCGTCACCTTCGGTTGCCGCCTCAACACCTATGAAACCGAGGTGATGCGCAAGCATGCGGAAACAGCGGGCAAGACCGGCGCCATCGTCTTCAATACGTGTGCGGTGACGGCCGAGGCCACCCGCCAGGCGCGCCAGGCCATCCGCCGCGCCCATGCCGAGAACCCTGACGCCGAGATCATCGTCACCGGTTGTGCCGCCCAGACCGAGCCCGAGATGTTCGCCCGCATGCCGGAAGTCTCGCGCGTGCTGGGCAATGAGGAAAAGCTGAAGGCGGAGAGCTGGCAGGATGGGCCGGTGCCGCGCGTTGCGGTATCGGACATCATGACGGTCAAGGCAGCGAAACCGCACCTCATCGACGGCCTGAAAGAGCGGACACGCGCCTTTGTCCAGGTCCAGAACGGCTGTGACCACCGCTGCACCTTCTGCATCATCCCCTTCGGCCGCGGCAATTCGCGTTCGCTCGCCCCGGCAGACGTCGTCGAGCAGGTGCGCCGGCTGGTGGCGTCTGGCTATTCCGAGGTGGTGCTGACCGGGGTTGACCTCACCTCCTGGGGCGCTGATCTCGACGGCGCCCCGAAGCTTGGCGCTCTCGCGGCGCGCATCCTGCGCGACGTGCGTGACCTGAAGCGGCTGCGGCTGTCGTCCATCGACTCGATCGAGGCCGATCCGGAACTGCTTGACGTCATCGCCGGTGAGGAGCGCGTCATGCCGCACATTCATCTCTCGCTGCAGTCAGGCGACAACATGATCCTCAAGCGCATGAAGCGGCGCCACACCCGTGAGGATTCGATCGCCTTCTGCGCCGACTTGCGTGCCCGCCGTCCCGGCATCGTGTTCGGGGCAGATCTCATCGCCGGTTTCCCGACCGAGACTGACGCCATGTTCGAGAACTCGCTGGGCATCACTGATGAGTGCGGCCTCACCTATCTGCATGTCTTCCCGTTCTCGCCGCGGCCGGGAACGCCTGCTGCCCGCATGCCGCAGCTCGACAAGGCCCTCATCAAGGACCGCGCCGCGCGGCTGCGGGAAAGGGGAGAGCACCGGCTCGACCGCTTCCTCAGCAGCGAGGTCGGCGCCACCCGCCAGGTGCTGATCGAAACCGAGGGGTCCGGCCGTACCGAACATTTCGCACCTGTGCGCTTTGCAACCCGCATGGTGCCGGGCGCCATCGTCAACGCGCAGGTCACTGGCCGGGCCGCCAGCCATCTTGAGGCGAGGCTCGCTGCATGAGCTTCCTGCGTAAGCTGTTCGGCCATACGCCGGCGGCATCGCCGCGGCCGGAGGAACTCGCAGCCCGCGAGGAGGGCAGCCGCAGCCTCTTCGGCCGCCTGAGTGAAGGCCTGTCCAAGTCGTCGCGCGCCATCGGCGGCTCGATTGCGGCGATCTTCACCAAGCGCAAGCTTGACCGCGCCACCCTCGGGGAACTCGAGGACGTGCTCCTCCAGGCGGATCTCGGGCTGCCGATGGCAGAGCGCATCGTGGCGGCGGTTTCTGCCGGCCGTTACGAGCGCGAGATCGAACCGGAGGAGGTCAAGCGCATCCTGGCCGCCGAAATCGCCAAGGTGCTGAAACCCGTCGAGATCCCCTTCGCCTTCGGTGAGCAAAAACCGTTCATCGTTCTCGTGGTTGGCGTGAATGGTGCCGGCAAGACGACCACCATCGGCAAGCTCGGCGCCATCGCGCGGGCCGAGGGTTACAAGGTCATGTTCGCCGCCTGCGACACATTCCGTGCGGCTGCCATCGAACAGCTCAATGTCTGGGGGTCGCGCATTGGCGCGCAGGTCATGTCGCGGCCCACCGGGGCAGATGCATCGGGGCTCGCCTTTGACGCCATCGCCGCCGCGCGTGACGAGGGCGCCGACATCCTGTTCATCGATACGGCAGGGCGGCTTCAGAACAAGCAATATCTGATGGATGAACTCGACAAGATCGTGCGTGTCATCAAGAAGCAGGACGAAACCGCGCCGCATGCCGTGCTCCTGGTGCTCGACGCCACCACCGGCCAGAACGCCATGGCCCAGGCTGAGATTTTCACCAGGGTAGCCGGTGTCACCGGTCTTATCATGACGAAGCTGGATGGCACGGCGCGCGGCGGCATCCTCGCCGCGATTGCCGAACGCTTCCGCATTCCCATTCATGCCATCGGTGTGGGCGAGGGCATAGAAGACCTTCAACCTTTCGATGCGGAAGCCTTTTCCCGTGCCATCGCCGGTCTGGAGGCTGCATGAGCGGCGCGCCGGATCGCAAGCTCGGGCAGGGGACAAAGCTGCTGGTCGAACTGGGGCCGCTCATTGGTTTCTTCGCGGCCAACTGGCTGGGCGGCATCTTCTGGGGCACGGGCGTGTTCATGCTGGCAACTGCCGTGGCGCTTGCCGTCTCCTGGGCGTTCACCCGCAAGCTTGCCATGGTGCCTCTGGTTTCCGCGGTGTTCGTGGCGGTGTTCGGAGCGCTCACTCTGTGGCTGCACAGCGACCTCTTCATCAAGGTCAAGGTGACGCTGGTCAACGTGTTGTTCGGCGCCGTGCTCCTCGGCGGCGTGGCGTCGGGCCGGAGCTATCTCAAGCTCATCATGGGCGAGGCGGTGAAACTCACCGAGGAGGCCTGGCGCACGCTCTCGATCCGCTGGGGCCTGTTTTTCCTGGCGCTTGCTGTGCTCAACGAGGTTGTCTGGCGCAATCTGTCGACTGATCAATGGGTGAACTTCAAGGTATTTGGGCTCTTGCCCCTGACGCTGCTGTTTGCCTTTGCAAACGCCCCCTTCATGTCGAAGCACATGACCGATGAGAAGGGCCCCGACGCCGACTGAGCCTATATGCCGCCGAATTCCCCCGGTGGATTGGCAAAGGCGGGAAAATCGCTCAGCCCCTCGACGCTTCGATACTGCTCGAGTGCCCAGCGCACCGACGGGAAAGCCAGATCCGCCCATGGGATTTCATCCCAGCCTGCAAGCTTCACTTCTAGGCTCTCTGGCCCGGCCGAGATGTCAGGTCGCGCCAGCCGTGCCAGATACATGATCTGTACCTGGGCGATGCGCGGAATGGTGTAGACGGCCAGCAGCCGATCGATGACGATCTCGGCATTGGCTTCCTCTCGCGCCTCGCGCATCGCGGCTTGCTCCGCCGTCTCGCCCAGTTCCATGAATCCGGCAGGCAAGGTCCAGAAACCGGTTCGCGGTTCGATGGCGCGGCGGCACAACAGCAGCTTGCCGTCATGGCGCACGATCGCTCCCGTCACCACTTTCGGGTTGACGTAGTTGATGAAGCCGCAGGTCGAGCAAACGTCCCTCTCATGAGTGTCGCCTGCTGGAATTTGCCGCCGGAAGGCGGGCTTCTGAGTCTCACTGTTCATCGCTTGTCAAGTGTTGAATTCTGTGTGCGGATCATCTTAACTCACGATTGGTAAAAGATCACCCTCGGACTTTTTTGCCGTTTTTTGCTTGCAGCGCCATAGATGAGCCGCTACTCCTTCGCGGCTCCAATTGGGGGGAGCACCTCGCGCTGAAGGGCAGAGGCGGATCAGAAACGATCCGGGAGTTGTCGCAAGAGCCGTCATCCGAACAAGCCGGCATGCAGACAGGAGAATGGGCGTATGACAATGACGAAGGATGTGAAGCAGTTCTCGCGCTCACCATCCCACTTGCTCAAACGGGCGGCGCAATACTCGAACCTCATCTATATGGGCGAGGTCGGAAAATCCGGCCTTACCCATCGTCAGTTCACGGTGCTGCTGGCGGTCGACGCCAATGATGGCAAGAGCCAGACCGAGCTTGTGAAGCTGACCGGCATCGATCGCTCGACGCTGGCTGATCTTGTGGCGCGTCTGCTCGCGCAGGGCTACCTGCAGCGCAAGCGCACCAAGGACGATGGCCGGACGAATTCCATCCGCATCACGACCGTCGGCAAGAAGATGCTGAAGACGGCCCAACCCGGTGCGGAAGAAGTCGACAAGCAACTGCTTTCGCTCATTGCCGCGGCGGACCGCAAGCCGTTCATTGACAACCTCGCCGTATTGGCCGCCGAGATGGACCGCATCGAGGAAAAGGAACCGGCCAAGCCGGCTCGCAAGATCAAGACGCGCCGCCGCGCCTGACCCGGCCCAGGCGCTCTGTCCTTACGGCCCGGCTGCCGGCAGTGGCGCCTTCGCCTTCTCGATTTCCCTGGCCAGTTCCCCGGCAATTGCCTCAGGCGTCAGCGGTCCGATGTGCTTGTAGCGGATGATGCCCTCGCCATCGATCACGAAGGTCTCCGGCACTCCGTAAACCCCCCAGTGCACCGATGTCCGCCCGTCACGGTCCATGCCCACTGCGGCAAAGGGTTGTCCCAGCGTGGTCAGAAAGCGCACGGCGTTCTCCGGTTCGTCCTTGTAGTTCATGCCGAACAACTGGATGTCGGGCTGCTTGGCCAGTTCTGTCAGCAGCGGGTGTTCGAGGCGGCAGGGTGCGCACCATGAGGCCCATACATTGACCACGCTGACCTTGCCCTGTCTGAGCGTGTCAGATGCAAAGCCCGGCGCAGCCAGCCCCGGCACGGGATTCAGAATGAAATCCGGAACAGGCCGGTTGATGAGCGCGGAGGGAATCTCCGAGGGGTTGCCTGACAGTCCCCGCCAGAACAGAAGTGCAAGGCCCGTGAAGGCCAGAAGCGGTATCAGCACCAGCCATGTGCGCCCGCGCGGCGTTGCGGGGTCGCTCGTGCTCATCGCTGCGGCCCCCGGCTTCTGGTGCTGAGCTGCGCGGCCTCGGCGCGCAGCATCCGGTCCCTGATCAGGATGCGTGCAACCAGCCCGCCCAGCACGGCAAGGCTAAGCCCGTAGGCGGCCACCACGAAGCCGATATGGTCTGCGGTGAAGTCCATCAACCTTCTCCGATCTCGGCAATTTGCGTCTGGCGGATCTTGCGCGCTGCGATTTCGGCGCGCATGGCCACCAGATGCAGCGACAGGAACAGGAAGGTATAGGCCAGCCCCATGATGAGCAGCGGCCACAGCATCGGCGCGGCGATGGTCGGTCCGTCCATGCGAAACACGCTGGCAGGCTGGTGCAGGGAATTCCACCAGTCCACCGAGAACTTGACGATGGGCACATTGACGAAGCCGACCAGGGCCACGATGCGCGCAACCATGGCCGCACGGTGCGGCTCCTCGATCGCTGACCAGATCGCCATGTAGCCAAGGTAGAGCAGCATGAGCACGAACATCGATGTCAGCCGTGCATCCCACACCCACCAGGCCCCCCACATGGGCTTGCCCCACAGCGAGCCGGTGGCGAGCGCCAGAAAGCAGAAGGCGGCGCCGATCGGGGCAGCGGTCTTGGCTGCCACATCGGCCAGGGGATGGCGGAAAATCACCGCGACCGCGCTGGCCAGCGCCATCACCGAGTAGACGAACAGCGCCATCCACGCGGCAGGCACGTGAACATACATGATGCGAACCGTCTCGCCCTGCTGATAGTCGGGCGGCGAGGTGACGAGTGCCCCGTAGAGCCCGATCGCAAACAGCCCGCACGTCACCGCCCAGAGATAGGGGATCAGCGCATTGGCAAGCTTCAGGAACCGGGTCGGGTTGGCGAGATATTGCATGGCGGTCTGGTTTTAATGCAGCAGCTTTACCGGAGATAGGCCCTCAGTGCCGCAGCTGCTGCCAGCGGGCACAGCACCAGGCTGGCCAGCGTGATGGCGGTCAGGATCAGCAGCGCGGCGAAGGCCAGCCCGGGTGCGGTGCCGGGTTCGCTGGCCGAAAGCCCGAAGATCAGCACCGGCACGTAGAGCGGCAGCACCAGCAGCGAGACGAGGAGCCCGCCGCGGCGCAGGCCGACCGTGACGGCTGCGCCGATAGAGGCCAGAAGCGAGAGCGCGATCGAGCCCACCGTCATGGCCAGCACAAGGGGCAGGATGGCGGCAGCATCGAGGTTCACGAGAAATCCCAGGATCGGGGCAGAGATGGCCAGCGGCAGGCTGGTTGACAGCCAGTGAGCGACGGCCTTGGCCAGCGCCACCATCTCGAGCGGAACGGGGCCCATGGCCATGATGTCCAGCGAGCCGTCCTCGTAGTCCTGCTGGAAGATGCGTTCGGCGGACAGCAGCACCGACAGGAGAAGCGAGATCCACAATGCTCCGGGCGCGATGCGCGCCAGCAGCGCCTGATCGGGCCCGATGCCGATGGGCAGCAGCACAACGACGGTCAGGAAGAAACCAAGTGCGGTCCCCGCGCCACCTCCCTGGCGGACGCTCAGTGTGAGGTCACGGCGGATCAGTGCCAGGATCAGGCTCATGCTGCACCGGCCAGTTCGAGGCGCGCGTCAGCCTCGCGTCCCAGTGGCGCATGGGTGGCAGCAATGATCATGCCGCCCTTGTCCAGGTGCTGTTCCATCACGCCTGCCAGGCGGGTCAGCGACGCGGCATCAAGCCCCACTGTTGGTTCATCGAGCAGCCAGAGCGGCCGCGGCGTCAGCACCAGCCGGGCCAGCGCCAGTCGACGCCTCTGCCCGGCGGAAAGCAGGCCCGCGGCATAGGTCGCCAGCCTGGTGAGGTCCATCGCCGCCAGCGCCGGCTCGATGTCTCCGCCGCCGAGGAAGCCCTGCCAGAAGGCAAGGTTTTCGCGCACGCTGAGTGCCGTCTTGATCGCGTCCTGATGCGCGATCAGGTGGGCCTGGCGGCCGATGGTCATGTCCGCCTCTCCGCCGGTCAGGCTCAGCTGCCCGGCGTGGGCGGTGTTCAGTCCCGCGATGAGGCGCAGCAGCGAGGACTTGCCGGATCCGTTTGGTCCGGTGAGCTGCAGCAACTGCCCGGCCCGCAGCGTGAAGGTCACGCCGCGAAACACCACGCGCCCGCCACGTTCGCAGGCGAGGTCCTTGGCTGTCAGTTCCATGCCCCTTGTTCCCAAAAACACGATGCCCGCGTCAAGCGCGGGCATCGATGGCTGCCGGATGCTGCCGCAGCCGCCATCACATCATGTACTGGCCGCCATTGGCGGAAAGCGTCGAGCCAGTGATGAAACCTGCATCATCCGAGGCGAGGAACACCACGGCGCGCGCGATCTCCTCCGGCTCGCCCAGCCGGCCCACCGGGATGAGCGGCAGGATGCGCTTGTCGAGAACCTCCTGGGCAATGGCCTTGACCATTTCTGTGGCAATGTAGCCAGGGCAGATGGCATTGACGGTGATGCCCTTGGCCGCACCCTCCTGGGCAAGCGCCTTGACGAAGCCGATGTCGCCTGCCTTGGCGGCAGAATAATTGGCCTGGCCCATCTGTCCCTTCTGGCCGTTGATCGATGAAATGCAGATCACCCTGCCGAAGCTGCGGTCGCGCATGCCGCCCCACACCGGCTGGGTCATGTTGAACAGCGAGGTCAGGTTGGTGTTGATCACCTCGTTCCACTGCTGCGGTGTCATCTTGTGGAACATCGCGTCACGTGTGATGCCGGCATTGTTGATCAGCACCTCGACGGGGCCGTGATCGGCCTCGATCTGCTTGAGACCCGCCACGCAGGCCTCATAGTTCGACACATCCCATTTATAGACGGGAATGCCCGTCTCGGCCTTGAACTTGGCTGCGGCCTCGTCATTGCCCGCGTAATTGGCGGCCACCCTATAGCCGGCCGCCTTGAGCGCCTTGGAAATTGCCGCGCCGATGCCGCGGCTGCCGCCGGTTACTACTGCTACCCGTGCCATGTGATATCCGTTCCCTGTTGATGCGATTAGCGTTCGACGCACATGGCAACGCCCATGCCGCCGCCGATGCACAGCGTGGCCAGACCCTTCTTTGCCTTGCGGCGGCCCATCTCGAACAGCAGCGTGTTGAGAACGCGCGCGCCCGAGGCGCCGATCGGATGGCCAATGGCAATCGCCCCGCCATTGACGTTCACGATGTCCGGGTTCCAGCCCATGTCCTTGTTGACGGCGCAGGCCTGTGCCGCAAAGGCCTCATTCGCTTCCACCAGATCGAGGTCCTCGGCCTTCCAGCCGGCCTTGGCCAGTGCGGCGCGCGAGGCGGGGATCGGCCCTGTTCCCATGATGGCGGGGTCCACGCCCACGCTGGCCCAGGATACGATGCGGGCAAGCGGCGTCAGGCCGCGCTTTTCCGCGTCCGTCTCGCTCATCATCACCACCACCGCCGCGCCATCATTGATGCCCGAGGCATTGGCCGCCGTCACCGATCCGTCCTTGGCGAAGGCAGGCTTCAGCTTCGTCACGCTGTCCAGCGTGACGCCCTTCTTGATGTATTCATCCGCATCCACCGTCACCTCGCCCTTGCGGGTGGAAATGGTCACCGGCGCGATTTCGTTCTTGAACTTGCCCGCAGCCTGAGCGGCCTCGGCCTTGTTCTGGCTCTTGACCGCGAAGTCGTCCTGCATGTCGCGGGTGATCTGCCATTGCCGGGCGACATTCTCCGCGGTGTTTCCCATGTGGTAGCCGTGGAAGGCGTCCCACAGCCCGTCCTTGATCATCGTGTCGACCATCGCCCAGTCGCCCATCTTCACGCCCTCGCGCAGATGCGCGACATGCGGCGCCTTGCTCATGCTCTCCTGGCCGCCAGCCGCCACGATCCTGGCATCGCCGGAGGCGATCTGCTGCATGCCGAGCGCCACCGCCCGAAGGCCTGATCCGCACAGCTGGTTCATGCCCCAGGCCGGGCTTTCGTTCGGGATCCCGGCGTGAATGGCTGCCTGCCGGGCCGGGTTCTGCCCCTGGCCGGCGGTCAGGATCTGGCCGAGGATCACCTCGTCGATGTCGCCGCCTTCGAGCTTGGCGCGCGCCAGGGCCGCCTTCAGCGCGACCGTGCCGAGGTAGGAGGCCGGCACGCTCGACAGGGCGCCATTGAAGGATCCAACCGGCGTCCTTGCCGCCGAGACAATGACAACCGCAGTTCCAGAACCGGCCATGATGAACTCCTTCAGTGGGTGGTGATTTGATCGCCGTCACCATACACTTTTTGTGCAATGCGACATAGGCCGTGGATGCGGCATCGCCAAAAATTTTTTGCGCTTGCAATTGTGCAGTGCGGAGAGCAAGCTTTGAGGCTCCAAAAAGCCCTGAAAAATTGGAAATCTCCGGGGTTGGGCGGAGTTGAGGAGGCATCCGGTGAGCGAAGAGAAGGCAGCGCCGCAGAGCGCCGTGGTGATCAAGAAATACGCCAATCGGCGGCTCTACAACACCTCCACCAGCACCTATGTGACGCTCGAGGACCTGTCCACCATGGTCAAGTCCGGAACGGATTTCCTTGTCTATGACGCCAAGACCGGGGAGGACATCACCCGCTCCGTCCTGACCCAGATCATCTTCGAGGAGGAGAACAAGGGCACCAACCTCCTGCCCATCAACTTCCTGCGCCAGCTGATCCGGTTCTACGGCGACTCCATGCAGGCCTTCGTGCCGGGTTTCCTCGAGTTCTCGCTGGACAATCTCGGCAAGGAGCAGGACAAGTTCCGGGCCCAGATGATGGAGGCCTGGGGCAGTGACCCGCTCAAGGCCATGCAGGATCAGGCGCAGCGCAACATGGCTGTGTTCAGCGAGGCGATGAAGGCCTTCAACCCCTTTGCTGCCGCCATGGGCGCAGCGGTGCCTGGCGCGCCGGGGCCCGGTCGGCCGCAGCCTGCGCCGCGCGATGACCTGCAGGCGCTGAAGGATCAGCTTGCCGCAATGCAGCAGAAGCTCGACACGCTGTCCAGCAAATAGGCCGTTGCCTGCCCGTGCGGGCTGCCTGCGGTCCGGCAGGGGGGTCAGCGGGCGCGGCGGCGAGCGGTGTCGCTCACCAGGTCGGCGAGGCTTGGTTCGGTATGGGGCGGGGTGGCGCTGCGTTTGGCAAAAGCGCTGTCCAGCAGGGTAATGGCGCGGCGCAGCTTGGCCAGCTCTCCATCGAGGTCGCGTTCGAATGCATCGACGGTTTCCACTGCGGGCGGCGCAGGCGTGCTGGCCGGTGTGGCCGGCCATGGTGGTGTCAGCGTCGCCATGCCGAACAGCTTCCCCTGCATCAGGTCGATGCCCCACTCGCGCAGGCGCTGGGCGTCGTCCTCGGTTTCCACCCATTCCGCCACCGTCTTGATGCCGAAGCTGCGTGCCAGGTCGATGAGTGCGCGCACATAATAGGGATTGTCGCCCGTGCCGCTGAGATCGCGGCAGAACGTGCCGTCGAGCTTCAGGAACTCGATGGGAAGCGCCCGCAGGCTCCGGAACGAGGTGTAGCCTGCCCCGAAATCATCGATCGCCACGCGGCAGCCCAGTGCGCGCAGTTCATCCACGAACCGGATGGTGTGGGTGAGGTCGCCGAGCGCCACGGTTTCGGTAATCTCGATCGTCAGGCGGCGGGCCAGATCCGCCCGCGCCGTCAGCAGCGAAATGATCTCTGGAAACCAGCGCGGATCTGTGGCGGTGGTACCGGACATGTTGAGCGACAGTCGGGCATCGGGGTGGCGGTTCAGCACATCGAGCGCGATGCTGGTCACCTCCCGGTCAATCAGGCGCACCAGCCCCAGGGTTTCGGCAACCGGAATGAGGTGTCCCGCCGTCAGCATGGTGCCGTCCTCTCCGGTCATGCGCAACAGCGCCTCGTGGAAGGCCGGCGTGCCGGTGGCAGCATCCACCACCGGTTGATAGGCAAGCTGAAACCGCCTTTCCTTCAGGCAGCGTACGATTTCGGTGGCGTTGCGGGCGTTGCCGGTGCGCCGTGACAGGCGCTCTTGCGAAGGCTGATAGATGATGGCTTCGTCGGCCGGTTGCCTGCGGGCCTCGGTCAGCGCCTCCTCGGCGCGCGCCACTGCCGTGCTGGGGTCGTTGGCATGGCGGGGCAGCACCACCGCGCCGATCGACAGCAGCGCCCATACCGGGCCGCGCGCCGTGTCGATCACGGTCTCGCGCGCCGTGCGCAGAAAGCGTTCGGCCGCCACGCTCAGGTCGGAGGCGGTACAGTCGTGCAGCACCAGCCCGAATTTCGAGCCTGAGTAGCGTGCCACGGCGTCGCCCGCCCGCACCACGCGCGCCAGTCGCTGGCCAACCTCGATGATCACCTCGTCCGCAACTTCGAAACCATAGGCCTCGTTGACCACGGCGAGATTGTTGATGGCGGCTACCAGGAAGGCGCAGGAGGAGTCATCGCGCTCGCACGCCAGCATGGCGCCGCCCAGCGTCTCCATCATCCGTCCGCGGTTCATCATGCCGGTCAGCGGATCGTATTTGCCGAGGAAGCTCAGTTGCTGGTCGCGCTTGTGGCGTTCATCAATGCGGCGCAGGGTTCCGAGCACCCGGGTCGGCCTGCCGTCCGGTCCCGCATGCCAGCGGCCCTGGTCTTCAAGCCACAGGCTCTTCCGGTTTTTCCGGCCATCGGGAAGAAAGCGGTATTCGATGCGGAAGCCGACGCCATTGCCGGCATCCACGGTGCTGGCCTGCATCACCGCGTCGTAGCGGTTGGTCAGGTTGTCGGGGTCGAGTCGCGAGGCAAAGCGCCGACCGCTGGTGATTTCGGAACTGTCGCAGCCGAGAATGGCGCTGGCATTGCCAGACCAGCTGATGGCGTCGCTGGCGATGTCCCAGTCATAGGCCGCGAGGCCCGCCGCTTCCGCGGCGCGGTGCATCAGGCTTGTGGCGGCATCGCCGCCTGCCTCCTGATCTTCGCTGTTCGCGTCGCGCACGGTGTCTCCGTCCTGAGAGCCTTTCCCCCGAGGTTAGAGGACACCGTCAAACCAATCCTTAACGGCGGGCTTCAATATCCCAATGCAAGACCGTCCTTGCGCGGGTCTGAACCGCCGATCAGCACGCCGCCTGCGTGGTCGATGGCAATCGCCTGTCCGCCCCCGAGCGGCCCCGTCGGCACCACTTCATGCCCCAGTGCCGCAAGGCCGGCGCACAGTTCCGGGTCCATCGCCGATTCGGCGAGCAGCTTGCCGTCCTCAGGAAAATAGCGCGGGAAGTCGATCGCCTCCTGAGGGTCCATGCCATAGACATAATGGTTCACCGCCACGCTCACATGGCCCATCGGCTGGTAATCGCCGCCCATGACGCCGTAACTCATGTCGATGCGGCCATCCTTCTTCACCATGGCCGGAATGATGGTGTGCAGCGGCCGCTTGCCCGGCCCGATGCAGTTGGGGTGGGCGGGATCGGTCACGAAACATGCCCCGCGATTTTGCAGGGCGATGCCGGTCTCCGGCGTCACGATGCAGGATCCGAAACGGTCATAGACCGAGTTGATGAATGAAACGGCCAGCCGCTCCTCGTCCACCACGGAGAGATAGATGGTGTCGGACTGCCGCATCTGCGTCCGGATGTCGAGGGTCCGCGTCATGTCGATCATCGACGCAAGCTGTGCGGCGGTTTCCGGGCTCAGCAGCCTGTCCACCGGAATCGCCGCGTGGTCCGGGTCGGCAATGTGGCGGTTGCGAAGCTCCCAGGCGAGTTTCATCGCCTCGATCTCGAGGTGGTGGCGCTCGACCGAGCAGGCGGCATGGCGGCGCAGTCCGGTCTGCGCCAGGATGTTGAAGGCAATGAGTGCCGTGAGCCCCTGTCCCGATGGCGGAATCTCGAGGATCTCTCGGTCCATGAAGTGGGTGGAGATGGGCTCCACCCAGTTGCCTTCATGTGCGGCCAGATCATCGCGCGTCAGCAGCGAGCCCAGTGCGCTGGCCGTGTGGATGATGTCCTCGGCAATGGCACCTGTATAAAAGGCATCGCGGCCCTCCCGTGCGATGTGCCGAAGGCTGCGGGCCAGCGCCGGATACGCCATGATCTCGCCTTCGCGCGGCGCGCGGCCATCCTTCAGGTAGTGTCGCTTGCCGCCCTCGTCCGCGGCTAGGTGCGGGGCATCCTCCAGCCAGTCGAACGCCACCCGCGGTGTGACCGGAACGCCGTCCTCCGCCAGCTGGATCGCGGGCTTCAGCGCCTCGCTCAGGTCCATCGTGCCATGCGCCTTGAGCAACCGGTCCCAGCCGTCAATGGCGCCCGGCACGGTGATCGTGTGAACCGAGCGCAGCGGAATCGACCTGAGGCCTGATGCCTTCAGCCAGTCGGGGCTCATCGCGCGGGCCGCCCGCCCGCTGGCATTGAGGCCGGTCACCGTGCCGTCGGGCTTCCCGACCAGCACGAAGCAGTCACCGCCGAGCCCCGTCATGCCGGGTTCCGCCACGCAGAGCACGGCCGAGGCCACGACGGCGGCATCGGCAGCGTTGCCTCCCGCACGCAGCGTGTCGATGGCGGCAAGCGTAGCCAGTGGCGCGGAGGTGGCCGCCATGCCGCGGCTGCCATAGGCGGCGGAGCGTCCGGGGCGGTCGAAACGGCGCATGGTCGTGATCCTGCAATAAGTGTGTTGGAAGAAAATTCCGGGAAACGTCGCAAAAGGCATGGCACGAGGCTGGTCGCTGCCGCAAGAGAGCGGCCGCATGGGCCGGCGCATCCGGTCTGCAGTCGCAGGAATTGAATCGACATTTCCCAAGGGTAATGTATTTTTACTGTTGGGAAACCCATTCGGACTTCAAGCAAAGGAAATTGGCATGGCCACGGTGAAGAGCGATATCGAGATTGCCCGCGAGGCAAAAATGAAACCGATCATGGAGATCGGCAAAGGGCTGGGCATTCCGGAGAAGGACCTGATCCCCTACGGCCACACCAAGGCGAAGGTTGCGCTCTCCTACGTCGACAGCCTGAAGTCCAGGCCCGATGGCAAGCTGATCCTGGTCACTGCGATCAACCCCACGCCGGCGGGCGAGGGCAAGACCACCACCACCGTGGGGCTGGGCGATGGCCTCAACCGCATCGGCAAGAAGGCCATGGTGGCGCTGCGCGAGCCCTCGCTTGGTCCCTGTTTCGGCATGAAGGGCGGTGCGGCCGGCGGCGGCTATGCGCAGATCGTGCCGATGGAAGACATCAACCTGCATTTCACCGGCGATTTCCACGCCATCACCTCGGCGCATAACCTGCTCTCCGCGATGATCGACAACCACATCTACTGGGGCAATGAGCTGGGCATCGACACGCGGCGCGTCGCCTGGCGGCGGGTGATGGACATGAACGACCGCGCCCTGCGCGAGATCGTGTGCTCGCTCGGCGGGGTCGCCAACGGCTATCCGCGCGAGGCGGGCTTCGACATTACCGTGGCCTCCGAGATCATGGCCATCCTGTGCCTGGCCACCTCGATCGAGGATCTTGAACGTCGCATTGGCCAGATCGTGATCGGCTACCGCAAGGACAAGTCGGCGGTTCTCGCCAAGGACCTGAAGGCGCCGGGCGCCATGGTGGTCCTGCTCAAGGACGCGCTGCAGCCCAACCTCGTTCAGACGCTCGAGAACAACCCCGCCTTCGTGCATGGCGGCCCCTTCGCCAACATCGCCCATGGCTGCAACTCGGTCATGGCCACCAAGGCGGCACTGAAGCTCGCCGACTATGTGGTGACCGAGGCAGGCTTCGGGGCTGACCTTGGCGCCGAGAAGTTCTTCGACATCAAGTGCCGCAAGGCCGGGCTGGCGCCCGCCGCCACCGTGATCGTCGCCACGGTGCGCGCACTCAAGATGCATGGTGGGCTCGCCAAGGAAGAGCTCAAGACTGAAAATGTCGAGGCCTTGAAGAAGGGCCTCGCCAATTTGGGCCGCCACCTCGAGAACGTGAAGAAGTTCGGCGTGCCGATTGCAGTGGCCATCAACCACTTCGTCTCGGACACCGACGCGGAGGTCCAGGCGGTGATCGACTATTGCAGCACGCATGGCGTCGAGGCCTTCCGCTGCACCCATTGGGCAGAAGGCGGAAAGGGCACCGAGGCGCTGGCCAGGCATGTGGCCGCGCTCACCGACAAGGGCTCAGCGCAGTTCAAGCCGCTCTATGAGGATGGCGCCACGCTGTTCGACAAGGTCAGGACCATCGCCCGCGAGATCTACCGCGCCGATGATGTCGTTGCCGACAAGGCGGTGCGCGACCAACTCAAGGCCTGGGAGGCCGCGGGCTATGGCAAGTTCCCGATCTGCATGGCCAAGACCCAATACTCCTTCTCGACTGACCCCAACTCGAAGGGCGCGCCGGTGAACCACACCGTGCCGGTCCGCGAGGTGCGGCTGTCGGCCGGCGCCGAATTCATCGTGGTGATCTGCGGAGACATCATGACCATGCCGGGCCTGCCGAAGGTTCCCTCGGCCGAGGTCATCGGGCTGGATGACAAGGGCCAGATCGTCGGCCTGTTCTAGACCGGAAGATCGCATCGTTCGCATCAGGCCTGGAGCTCAGCTCCAGGCTTTTTTATTGCGCAGCAGCAGGGTTATTCCGTGCCGAAAGGAATAATTAACCTGATGAACTTGCTGTGTTTAACCAGCCATGCAAAAAATGCAGTACTCATTTTGCTGCAATGCACCTAGATATGGGTCGCAACAAGAAGCCAAATCCTGTCAATCCAAGGGGAATGACCATGTTCGAAGTTCTGAAGACCCGTTACGCCAGCTGGAAGCGCTATTCCCGCACCGTTCAGGAGCTTGAGGCCCTGTCCAGCCGCGATCTTGCCGATCTTGGCATCACCCGCGCCGATATTCCGCGCCTGGCCCGAGAGGCCTCCCGCGCCTGAGGTTCCGGGCCCGCTTGCGGCCCGATTTGTGAGAAGCCCGCCGGTCCTCCCCCGGCGGGTTTTTCATTTGGGGCAGGAGGTCGCACAGCCTCTCTTGTGCGGCGGCAGCCGGGTCGCGGCAGCCCCTCCCACGGAGGGCAGTCCGGCCCGCGCTGGCATGACGCAGAAACGAGGTGGCAATTCACCCCTGATCGAGGTTGCGAGTCCTTTTCCACTGTGATAGCCAACCCGCGCGGCGGAGCGGGGGCTCCGGCCCGTGGGCGTGCGGTTTTGCATGCCGGCCTCCCAGAAATCCATGCGGCACGGCGCCTGTCACCACTTTGGCGCAGTCTGCAGAACTGAGTGAAAGACGGATCGTGGCGAGCACAGATCAGACAGTTTCCGGAGTGCCGGGCCGCTATGCCAGCGCCCTGTTCGAGCTGGCCGGCGAGGACAAGTCCATCGACCAGGTCGGCCAGCAGCTGGCAACCCTTCAATCAGCCATCGACCAGTCGGAGGATCTGCGGCGCCTGGTGCGCTCCCCTGTGTTCTCCTCCGACGATCAGGTCGCCGCGCTCGCCGGCGTTGCGGGTCAGCTCGGCATCACCGGCACCACGCTGAATTTCCTGAAGCTGGTGGCCAGGAACCGCCGGCTCGCCGCCCTTCCCGACATGATCAGGGCCTACGCCATGCTGCTCAGCCAGTCGAAGGGCGAGATCGCGGGCGAAGTCACCAGCGCCGAGCCGCTCTCGGCTGCACAGCTTTCCAGCCTCAGGGCCGCGCTCAAATCCGCGCTGGGCCGTGAGGTTGCGCTCTCAACCCGGGTCGACGAGTCGATCCTCGGCGGCCTCATCGTCAAGGTGGGCTCCCGCATGATGGACAATTCGCTCAAGACCAAGCTCCAGTCTCTCAAGATCGCCATGAAGGGAACCGCCTGATGGACATTCGCGCCGCCGAAATCTCCGCAATCCTCAAGAAGCAGATCAAGGACTTCGGCAAGGAAGCCCAAGTCTCCGAGATCGGCCAGGTGCTGTCGGTGGGCGACGGCATCGCCCGCGTCTATGGCCTCGACAATGTGCAGGCCGGCGAGATGGTGGAGTTCGCCAACGGCCTGAAGGGCATGGCGCTGAACCTGGAAACCGACAATGTCGGCATCGTGATCTTCGGCTCCGACCGCGAAATCCGCGAGGGCGACACGGTCAAGCGCACCGGCGCCATCGTCGAGGTGCCGGTCGGCAAGGAGCTGCTCGGCCGCGTCGTCGATCCGCTCGGCAATCCGATCGATGGCAAGGGACCGATCAAGGCCAAGGAGACACGCCGCGTCGACGTCAAGGCGCCTGGCATCATTCCGCGCAAGTCGGTGCATGAGCCGATGTCGACCGGCCTCAAGGCGATCGATGCGCTGATCCCCATCGGCCGCGGCCAGCGCGAGCTGGTCATCGGCGACCGCCAGACCGGCAAGACCGCGATCATTCTCGATACCATCCTGAACCAGAAGCCCATCCACATCGCAGGCCCCGAGAAGGACAAGCTCTACTGCGTCTATGTGGCCTGCGGCCAGAAGCGCTCCACCGTGGCGCAGTTCGTCAAGGTGCTGGAAGACAATGGCGCACTCGAATATTCGATCATCGTCGCCGCCACCGCGTCCGACCCTGCGCCGCTGCAGTATCTCGCCCCCTTCGCGGGCTGCACCATGGGTGAATTTTTCCGCGACAACGGCATGCATGCGCTGATCGCCTATGACGATCTCTCCAAGCAGGCCGTGGCCTACCGCCAGATGTCGCTGCTGCTGCGCCGCCCGCCGGGCCGCGAAGCCTATCCGGGCGACGTGTTCTATCTCCACTCGCGCCTGCTCGAGCGCGCCGCCAAGCTCAATGACAGCCAGGGTGCGGGTTCGCTCACTGCGCTTCCCGTCATCGAGACCCAGGCCAACGACGTGTCTGCCTATATTCCCACCAACGTGATCTCGATCACTGATGGTCAGATCTTCCTTGAAACCGATCTGTTCTACCAGGGCATCCGCCCGGCCGTGAACGTTGGCCTCTCGGTGTCGCGCGTCGGCTCCGCCGCCCAGACCAAGGCGATGAAGCAGGTGGCCGGCAAGATCAAGGGCGAGCTCGCCCAGTACCGCGAGATGGCGGCCTTCGCGCAGTTCGGCTCCGACCTCGACGCCGCCACCCAGAAGCTGCTGAACCGCGGCGCGCGCCTGACCGAGCTTCTGAAGCAGCCGCAGTTCTCTCCGCTCAAGACGGAAGAGCAGGTCGTGGTGATCTATGCCGGCGTCAACGGCTATCTCGATCCGCTTCCGGTCAACAAGGTGCGCAGCTTCGAGGAGGGCCTGTTGCGCTTCGTGCGCGACAAGCACGCCGATGTGCTCGACGCCATCCGCACCGAGAAGGCGATCTCCGACGCCACCATGCCGAAGCTCAAGGCGGCGGTTGAATCCTTCGCCAAGTCCTTCGCCTAAGCGCACGGGGCCGGGATGCCAAGTCTCAAAGACCTGCGAAATCGTATTTCCTCGGTGAAGGCCACGCGCAAGATCACCAAGGCCATGCAGATGGTGGCTGCTGCCAAGCTGCGTCGGGCCCAGGAGGCTGCCGTTGCCGCGCGCCCCTATTCGGAGCGCATGGCTTCGGTGCTCGCCAATCTCTCGTCTGCGATGGAGGGCAAGGCGGGTGCGCCGACGCTGCTTACCGGCACCGGTTTTGATGAAACCCATCTGCTGATCGTCGCCACCGCCGAGCGCGGGTTGTGCGGCGGTTTCAACTCCTCGATCGCCAAGATGGCGCGCGAACATGCCGACCGGCTGATCGCCCAGGGCAAGACGGTGAAGATCCTCACTGTCGGCAAGAAGGGCAATGACGCGCTGAAGCGGCTCTACGGCAAGTACATCGTCGATCACGTCGATTTCCGCAGCGTGAAGCAGATGTCCTTCGCCGAGGCGCAGTCGGTGGCCAACAAGGTGCTGGGCATGTTCCACAACGGCGAGTTCGATGTGGCAACGCTGTTCTTCTCCGAGTTCAAATCCGTGATCTCGCAGAAGCCCACCGCACTGCGGCTCATTCCGGCGGATGTATCGGGCGGCAAGCCTGCCGATCTCTCCGGCGCGGTCTATGATGCCGAGCCCGAGGAGGGTGAAATCCTCGCCGATCTGCTGCCGCGCAACATTGCAGTGCAGATATTCCGCGGCCTTCTGGAGAATGCCGCCTCCGAGCAGGGCGCGCGCATGAGCGCCATGGACAACGCCACGCGCAACGCCGGTGACATGATCAACAAGCTGTCGATCAAGTACAACCGTCAGCGCCAGGCGCAGATCACCAAGGAACTGATCGAAATCATTTCGGGCGCTGAGGCGCTCTAACGCGAATACGGGAAGGATCACACACATGGCACACAGCGAAGCTGCAACCGGCCGCATCACCCAGGTCACCGGCGCCGTCGTCGACGTCGCCTTCGATGGCGGCCTGCCGGAGATTCTCAACGCGCTCGAGACCGATAACGGCGGCAACCGCCTGGTGCTCGAAGTTGCCCAGCATCTGGGCGAGAACACCGTGCGCTGCATCGCCATGGACTCCACCGAGGGCCTGGTGCGCGGCCAGAAGGTCAGCAACACCGGCGCCCCCATCACCGTTCCGGTGGGCGATGAAACGCTGGGCCGCATCATGAACGTCATCGGCGAGCCGGTTGACGAAGCGGGCCCCATCGGCGCCAAGGCGCGCCGCGCCATCCACCAGCCAGCCCCTGAATTCGTCGACCAGTCGACGCAGGCCGAAATTCTGGTCACCGGCATCAAGGTCGTCGATCTGCTGGCGCCTTACGCCAAGGGCGGCAAGATCGGCCTGTTCGGCGGCGCCGGCGTGGGCAAGACCGTGCTGATCATGGAGCTCATCAACAACATCGCCAAGACGCACGGCGGCTACTCGGTCTTCGCCGGCGTGGGCGAGCGCACCCGCGAGGGCAACGACCTCTATCACGAGATGATGGAATCGGGCGTCAACAAGAACCCCAAGGAAGGCTCGGTTGCCGGCTCCAAGGCGGCGCTGGTCTATGGCCAGATGAATGAGCCGCCGGGCGCGCGCGCCCGCGTCGCGCTCACCGGCCTCACTGTTGCCGAGCACTTCCGTGACCAGGGCCAGGACGTGCTGTTCTTCGTCGACAACATCTTCCGCTTCACCCAGGCCGGTTCGGAAGTCTCGGCGCTGCTGGGCCGCATCCCCTCGGCGGTGGGCTATCAGCCGACGCTCGCCACCGACATGGGCCAGATGCAGGAGCGCATCACCACCACCACCAAGGGCTCGATCACCTCGGTGCAGGCCATCTACGTGCCCGCCGACGACCTGACCGACCCCGCCCCCGCCACCTCCTTCGCGCATCTCGACGCCACCACCGTGTTGTCGCGCTCGATCGCCGAAAAGGGCATCTATCCGGCGGTTGATCCGCTCGACTCCACCTCGCGCATGCTCGACCCCCGCGTCATCGGCGAGGAGCATTACAATGTCGCCCGTCAGGTGCAGCAGATCCTCCAGCGCTACAAGGCGCTGCAGGACATCATCGCCATTCTCGGCATGGACGAGCTTTCGGAAGAGGACAAGATGACGGTGGCGCGCGCCCGCAAGATCGAGCGCTTCCTCTCGCAGCCCTTCGACGTGGCGGCGGTGTTCACCGGGTCCTCGGGCGTGCAGGTCAAGCTCGAAGACACGATCAAGGGCTTCAAGGGCCTCTGCAACGGCGACTACGACCACCTGCCGGAGCCCGCCTTCTACATGGTTGGCACCATCAACGAGGCGATCGAGAAGGCCAAGCGTCTCGCCGCCGAGGCGGCCTGATCGTCATGGCAGGTCTTCAGTTCGAACTGGTGAGCCCGGCGCGGCTTCTGTTCTCGGGAAGCGTGGCGTCGGTCACCATTCCGGGGTCCGAGGGTGAGATGGGCATCTACCCCGGCCATGCGCCGCTGCTCTCGACGCTGAAGCCGGGCGTCGTCACCGTCTACAAGGATGGCGGAAGCCCCGATCGCATCTTCGTCCGTGGCGGCATGGTGGAGGTCAATCCGCAGGGCCTCACTTTGCTGGCCGAAGTTGCCATCCCCATGGCCGAGCTTGATGCCGAGGCCCTCTCGAAGCAGATCAGGAACGCCGAGGAAGACCTGGCTGATGCCAAGCCCGGCGAGGCCCAGCGCAAGGCCGCTGACACGCTCAACCAGCTGAAGGCGCTGCAGTCGGCGCTGTAAGGGAAAAAAGAACGCCCTCGCCCCGCGTCAGCGGGGAGAGGGCCGAGACTCCACGCCTCCGGCGTGGGAAGTCCATGTGGCGCTGTCGCTGGCCTCAGGCCTGCCGCTTGCCGATGTCGGTCATCCAGCTGCCTCCACCCGAGCGCTTCGGCGTCTGTTGCCCGCCGGCGTTGCCGCGCTGAGGCTGACGCTGGCCCTGTGGCGCGCCGTGTTGCTTCTCAGGTCCGCCGCCGTGATTGCGGTTCGGGTTCTGGCCGCGATGATGCGGCTTCTTGGCTGGGCGCTTGTCCTTGCCCATCGGGTTCCAGCCGAAGGTCGGGGCAAGCTGCGGAACGCCCTTGAGACCAAGCGCATGTTCCTTCACTGGCACCTGGGCGCGGATCGTCTTCTCGATGTCGCGCAGCAGGGGCCGTTCCTCCGGCGTGCAGAAGGCAATGGCTGAGCCCTCGGCGCCTGCGCGCGCCGTGCGGCCGATGCGGTGGACATAGGATTCGGGCACATGCGGCAGGTCATAGTTGACGACATGCGACACGCTCTCGACGTCGATGCCGCGCGCTGCGATGTCGGTGGCCACCAGAACAAGGATTTTGCCTGCCTTGAAGCCGGCCAGCGCCCGCTCGCGGTTGTTCTGGCTCTTGTTGCCGTGGATCGCGGCCGCGGTGAATCCCGCCGCGGAGAGTTGCTTCATCACCTTGTCGGCGCCGTGCTTGGTGCGGGTGAACACCAGCGTGCGCGTCATGTTGTTGTCTTTCAGCAGCTCGGCCAGCAGCTTCACCTTGTTTGCAGGCTCGACATGGATGACGCTCTGGTTGACACGCTCGGCCGTCGTCGCCACCGGCGTCACCTCAACCCGCACGGGGTTGGTGAGCAGCGCAGAGGCGAGCCCGGCGATCTCCTTTGGCATGGTGGCTGAGAAGAACAGGTTCTGCCGGTTTTCGGGCAGCATGCCGGTGATCTTGCGGATGGCGTGGATGAAGCCCAGGTCGAGCATCTGGTCGACCTCGTCGAGCACGAAGATCTCGACCTTGGAAAGTGTCAGCGCGCGGCGTTCGATCAGGTCCACGAGACGGCCTGGCGTTGCCACCAGAATGTCGACGCCGCCGCGCAGAATGTCGATCTGCTTGCCGAGCGACACGCCGCCGAAGACCACGGCGCGCGACAGCTTCATGAACTTGCCATAGGCGCGGAAGGATTCGGCGATCTGGGCCGCCAGTTCACGTGTGGGCGACAGGATCAGGGCGCGGCAGGTGCCGCGCTGGGCGCGCTCGGGGTTTTGTGACAGGCGCTGCAGGATGGGCAGCGCAAAGGCCGCCGTCTTGCCGGTGCCGGTCTGGGCAATGCCCAGCAGGTCCTTGCCCTCGAGCAGGCTCGGAATGGCGCGGGCCTGGATGGGCGTGGGGCTCTCATAGCCCTCGGCGGCAAGGGCACGCAGCAGGGGTTCGGAGAGCTGAAGATCTGAAAACTGAGTCAAGATGGGTCTACTTTCATGTTCGGAACGGATGTGGGCAGCGCAAGCCGTGTCCGATGTGGCCCTGGCGCGGATGATCCGCGCAAGGCCGGGCAGGCGCTGAAACCTACCCACGTGAAAGGCATGTTTGTGAAGACACTGTGACCGGGCCAGAACGGCTGCGCTGAAGCGCGCGGCCTCACGTATTCCTTGAGAGGGCCCGAAGCGTCGATGTCCATATGGGCGCAAGGGCCCCTTAAGTCAAAGGATTATTTTCAGCAATGAGCGATGGCAGGTCGCGCATGTTTGAAAAGGCCGTTGCCGCGCCGGCGGCCAGCAGGGCGCGTGCCTGTTCGTCGGGCTGCGGATAAGTGCCGGTGAAGCCCAGAACCAGGCAGCCGGCACGGCGGGCCGCGGTGGCGCCGGTCACTGAATCCTCGATGGCGATACAGTCCTGCGGCGTGTGTCCGGCGCGCCGCGCCGCTTCGATGAACACATCGGGTTCGGGCTTTCCGGCCGCCACATGCTCGAAGCTCACGATGCGGCCGCCGAAGAAGTCCGAGAGTCCGGTGATGCGCAGCGCCGCGGCAACCCGTGTGGCAGGTGAATTGGAGGCAATGCTCATGCCCCGGGGCATGAGCGCGGCCAGCGCATCCGCAACGCCATCGACGGGCTTGAGGGCCGCCTCATAGAGTTCCAGCAGCCGCGCATCCTTGCGCGCCGAGGAATCGGCCGGCAGGCTCACGCCGAATTCGCGCGAAACCTCTTCGATCATCGCGGCAAAGGTCTTGCCCACGAATCGGCGGTGCGCGTCTTCCGGGCTGATGATCACGCCGACAGATGCCAGAATCTCGCTGTCGGCCTGCATCGACAGAGGTTCCGAATCGACCAGCACGCCGTCGCAATCGAAGATCACATGCGCCATGGGCCTCAGCTGGTCCGGTTGCCTGAAAGCCTGGCATAGGCAAAGCCCGCCGCGATCCCGGCCACCACGAAGATGACAAGGGCAAGAATGCTGTTGCCAAGCAGTTCGAAGGGACCGAACAGGAAAACGATGATGGCCAGCGCGATGCCGGCAAAGGTGATCAGCAGTTGGACGATCTGGGCAGGGGACATCGAACTCACTCAGGCCGCGAGATGCCGGAACTCGGCGATCACCTGCTCATAGACCTGGCGCTTGAACGGCACAATGAGTTCAAGCACGTCGTCCATGCTGGCCCAGCGCCATTGGTCGAATTCCTGCTTGTGGCCGGGCGGCTTGAGGTTGATCTCGCTCTCCTCGCCCGTGAACCGCAAGGCGAACCACTTCTGCCGTTGTCCGCGATACTTGCCGTTCCATGACTTGCCGATCAGGTGTTCCGGCAGGTCGTAATGATACCACGCGCGTGCCTCGGCGATGACCTCGGCGGAGGTGACGGCAGTCTCTTCCGCCAGTTCGCGAAGTGCGGCGCCGCGAATGTCTTCGCCCGGGTCGATGCCGCCCTGCGGCATCTGCCACCAGTGTCCCTTGCCCTCGTCATTCTGTTTGTCGAAGCGGCGCCCGATCCAGACCTTGCCGTCCGGGTTGAGGAGCATCACCCCCACGCAGGGGCGGTAGGCGGCAAAACGGTCGTGGTCGGTCATCAGGTGGGTCGGTCCTTGTAGGCGGCGCTCACCGGCACCAGCAATATGCCCTTCTCCTGCAAGGTTTTTGTCCAGTCTGCAACTGTTTCGATTGTCACCTCGAGGCCGGATCCGGTGCCGATGGCCCAGCCATTCGCGATGGCGTCCTGCTCAAGCCGCTTGAGCGCCGCCGCGATTGCCGGCGCGGTGGGATCGGCATCGATCACGAGTCCCGATTGGCGCAGCGGCAAGCGCAGCTCCTCGCTCAGCCGTGGCGACAGGGTGGGGTTGCCGGTGCCAGTCTCGAGATAGACGAGGCCGCGGCCTTTCAGTTCCTTCAGGACTGGCCGCAAGGCGTCCTCGGCCACCAGCAGCCGCGCGCCCATGTAGTTGACGATGCCGGAGTAG
>NZ_JBIIDX010000150.1:0-8337 GCF_044238155.1 Aestuariivirga sp.
CTTCACATGATCTCGTCACACCCGGGCTTGACCCGGGTGTCTTCTTTGCAGCCCCAGACAGAATGCCGGGATCAAGCGATGGCATGGGTGATCCGGCAGTTTCCACATGCGCAACGCTTCAGGCAACATTCACATGAAGCGTGATCTGGTGCTGGTTGGCGTCATTACCGGGGCGCATGGTATCCGCGGCGAGGTGAAGCTCAGAAGCTTCACCGCACACCCGACAGCCATTGCAAGCTACGCACCGCTCGAAACCACGGCGGGCGCCAAACTCGAGATCCTGCGCATGCGTGCCCAGAAAGATGATTTCATCGCCAGCCTGAAAGGCGTGACGGACCGCAGCGCAGCCGAAGCGCTGAAGGGTAGAGAGCTGTTCGTGCCGAGGGCACGACTGCCCGAACCCGAGGCGGGCGAGGTCTATGTGCATGACCTGATCGGCCGCGAAGTGCGGTTCGCCGATGGCAGCGTATTGGGCAAGATCCTCGGCACGGCCAATTATGGCGCAGGCGAGCTGATCGACGTCAGGCTGAAGGATCGGGCAGACAGTGTTCTCATTCCACTGGCGCCGCCCTTTCTGGTGGCCACGGACGAGGGCGCTGTGGTTGTGGACCTGCCGGAGGGCTGGCTCGACCTCAAGGAGGCGCCATGAGTTTCCGGGCCAGCGTGCTGACCCTGTTTCCAGACATGTTTCCGGGGCCGCTGGGCCTGTCGCTGGCTGGTCGCGCGCTTGAGAAAGGCCTGTGGTCGCTCGACGTGCGCAACATCCGCGACTGGGCCACCGACCGTCACCGCACGGTGGACGATCACCCGGCAGGCGGAGGCGCTGGCATGGTGCTGAAACCCGATGTGCTGGCCGCCGCGATCGACGCCGCGCCGCAGCTGGGGCCGCGCCTGCTGATGAGCCCGCGCGGCACGCCGCTGACACAGAAACTGGTGCGCGAGCTTGCAGCGGGACCCGGCTTGCTCATCGTCTGCGGCCGTTTCGAGGGCGTCGACGAACGGGTGATCGAAGCACGCCAGCTGAGCGAAGTGTCGGTGGGCGACTATGTTCTCTCCGGCGGAGAACCGGCAGCCCTCGTGCTGCTCGACGCCATCATCAGGCTGTTGCCCGGCGTGATGGGCCAGGAGGCCTCAGGACTTGAAGAAAGCTTCGAGGGTGGACTTCTGGAGCAACCGCACTATACCAAGCCCAACTGCTGGGAAGGCATTGAAATACCAGAGATTCTTCTCTCAGGCGACCACCGCGCCATCGCCCGCTGGAAGCGCGAGCGGCGCGAAGAGCTGACCAGGACGCGACGGCCTGACCTGTGGCAGAGCTACAAGGCGGGAAAGATTTGATTTCGGACCGGGTTGGGGGTATAGCCCCGCATCCCTTAAAGGAAGACAGCTTATGGATATTATTGCTCAGCTCGAGAAAGAGCAGGCCGCGGTTGTGGCAGCACAGCGCGCCGTGCCGGAATTCGGACCTGGCGACACCGTCATCGTCAATGTGAAGGTCAAGGAAGGCGACCGCTCGCGCGTGCAGGCCTATGAAGGTGTTTGCATCGCCCGGTCCGGTGGCGGCCTCAACGAAAACTTCACCGTGCGCAAGATGTCGTATGGCGAAGGCGTGGAGCGCGTCTTCCCCGTGTATTCGCCGATGATCGACTCGATCAAGGTCGTGCGGCGCGGCAAGGTGCGCCGCGCCAAGCTCTACTATCTGCGCGGACGCACCGGCAAATCGGCCCGTATCGCCGAAAAGCAGAAAGCCATGGGGCTTGCGCCAGCCGCGGCAGAGGCAGCCGCAGAGTAACTCCTCGATCCATCGAGAGCCGATGAGGACCGGGTTCTTCCCGGTCCTTGTTTTTTTGCGCCTCGGCTGAAAAGTCAATTCATCCGTTGGCTGATGGTTCTGCCCAGGCGCAACGGCCCCCGCCGTTCCGGCGACCGGCAGCCCTGCTCCTGCCAGTGGCTCGGATTGCATGGCCGGCAACACAGGCTCAGGCCACAAGGTAGTGCTTGCCAGCGCTGCATCGATCTTTTATACACCCGCCACTCTTGACCAGCGCCCAGGTAGCTCAGTTGGTAGAGCAGCGGATTGAAAATCCGCGTGTCGCTGGTTCGATTCCGGCCCTGGGCACCACTTCTTTCCGCAGAATTCTGTTGCGTTTCAAAGGGCTGCGCCGCCCTCTGTGGCAGCGCACAAATCCGCGTGTCGTGCGAATTCGCGGTGCACTCAGATGCAGTTCCGGATGCGTTGAGGCGCGGTCGACGAGACGGTTGCCAGCACGACCGCCAGCACTTCCGACCACAAGATCATGGCGTGATCCTCTGTTCAGGGGGTGCTCAATTCTCTGAAGGTTGCTCTCAATTATCAGCACCGCGGGCATGCCCTAGCTGGGCAGTCTCTTCAGGAGATTGCGATGCCCACGATCAAGCTGGCTGACGGTAAGGTGACCATGTTCAACCGACTGGAAAGCCCCCATTGGCAGGTCGCCTTCCGGCTCGCGGACGGCACCCGCATTCAGAAAAGCCTGGGCACCATGGACGAGGCGGTGGCCCGGCAGCGGGCCCTGGCGATCTATGACGAAGCCCGGCTCAGGGAGCGCATGGGGCTCAGTGCCAGGGCTGTGAGCTTCAACCAGGCGGCCGATGCATGGCTCAAGGAGCTTAAGGCCGAAGCGGATGCTGGGCTGCGCAAGCAGCGCAACGTGATCGACTACACCCCCATCGTGGATAGGTACCTGAAGCCGTTCTTCGGCGAGAAGTCGATCGATGAGATCCGGGAGCCGGACATCGCCCAGTACCGCAGCTGGAGGCGGGACTACTGGATCAAGGGGCCGGGCAGCAAGATCACCCACATCGAGTATGAGCGTGGTGGCCTCCTCATCCAGAAGCCCCTGCCCCGGGGCATCAAGGCCCCGCGCACCGGTACCGTCAACACCGAGAACACGGTCCTCCGGGGCATCTTCAACCATGCCAGGAACCAGCGCTGGGTCACCGTCCAGCAGATCCCCGAGATCAAGAACGAGGTCCAACGCAAGAGCGAGGCCAAGCGGCATGCCCATCGGCCCTTCACCCCGGCGGAATGCCAGCAGTTGGAGCGGTTCCTGGATGGCTGGGTGGGAGCCAATCATATTAAGGAGCGCGAGCGCTGGAGGCGCGAGGCGATCCAGGACTTCATCCTGCTGCTGATGGCGGGTGGGTTCCGGGAGAATGAGCTCTCCAAGAAGGACGAGCGCACGGGCCAGTGGAGCGGCGTCTGCTGGCGGGACGTGGAGTTCTTCACCTCGACCAAGGGCACGCCCCTGGTCCAGCTGCGGGTGACGGGCAAGACGGGTCCCCGGGAGACGGTGCCCATGCAGAACGCCGAGTTCATCCTCCGCCGCCGCCAGCAGCGCTGCCCCAACGCCGAACCTGATGACTTCGTGATGTGCCTGCCCGATGGGAGCCGGATCGCTGGCTTCGACAGCGGCGTTCGCCGGGTGCTGAAGGCTGCGGGCCTGCTCCAGGACCCGGTCACTGGCCGCAAGCGCGGCATCTATAGCTTCCGTCACACCTACGCGACGCTGCTGGTCACGTCGGGCCGCGTCAGCCCTGCCGAGCTGGGCGCCAACATGGGCACCAGCCTGCCCATGATCGACCGCCACTACTACCACTTCGACCCCAAGAAGGCGGCGGACCGGCTGGCCGACACCACGGACGATCGCTGAGCAAGCCAGATCGGCCGAACGATCCTGAGTAACTCAGGTTCAAGCCTGACAACCTCACCAAAGGAGAACGCCCATGCACTTCAAGCGCAAGAAGACCAAGGCACGCTGGGTGTCGCCGGGCGGTTGCTCCTGCTGCGCTATGCAGCTCCGTCAGGTGCCTGCAGAGCTCAAGTTCACGCGGTCAGACCGCAAGCGCGACCAGTCCGCAGAGTCTCAGCTTCGCAATGACGCCACGGGCTCCAAGCCTAGCTTCCGGTACAAGCACAAGAGCCTGACCGGCGTCATCATCGACTGGTGAGGTTCAGTACAAACGGGGTGGATGCTTCCTGAGTTCAGGATCAACGCATCCGCCACAAATATCCTGCCACTTCGACAGTCGCCAGTCTCTCTGCTTTCCCACTATAGAAAGAAGCAATAGCGGTCGGGTTTGAATTTTCAGTCCACGGGCGTTTTGCCCCAACTAGGCTTTGATTGACGATTAGATCGCAGCTAGCTGGGTTTTTCCTACAGCCACCGAATCACAGCTCCCTTTAAGCCGTGTTGGAGGAACTTCTACTTCCATCAGCCGATCTCGTTGCAGGTTTGCGGCGAACTCAATGACCACAGCCTGAATTTCGCCTCTAGCCCGGCTCGGAAAAAGATAGCCGAGAGCAAAAATCGTTCCAGGGATATCCATGCTCCCATTCTTCTGGATTTGCTCTCTTGCTAGCCTTTGAACGGCGGATTCGATGGTCATTTGGTCTTTTGTGCCCACAGTTCCATCATTCCGTCCGCATCAGCGCTGACACAGGAAGATTTACCGTCAGGAACAGACTTCCACCCTTCGGCCGGTTTTCAGCAGCGACTTCGAGATAGCCTCTGAGGTTTGTATAGATTGGAACATCTCCAGCCATGAAATTGTATCCGATCTGAGGCCCTATACCGATGACACTCGACTTAAAGTCACCAAGGAGGGTGCTGGTCCCCTCATCGGCAGCGACCTGCTGATAAGCGTAGCCAACCACGCCCGCGAAGAATTGTTCGCTGAGGAGTTTGGCTGCACCCACATCCAAGTGAATACTTGTTCCACTTGTGTAATAGGTGTCCGGGTTTTCGAAGTTAAAAGTCACCCCTGCCGTTGCCGACATTTCCCAGCCTGTCTCGGGATTGAGATAGGTATAAGCGCCGCCTACATCAATCGCGGCATGACCAGTACCGACATTGGCGAGCCGGTCCGGCTCATAGGAGCCCACCGGTAGGCCCGCCGAGCCATAGACCATCCAATTGCTCACGCCTGCATTCCAGAACAATTGAACGGTCGGATAGAGATCGCCGAAACCTGAGACAGAATCGGACCGGCTGGCGCTCAGTCCTCCGGCCGAGATCTCCGCACTTGTCTCGCTGTATGCGGGCAGCAGAGCCAGCGAAAAACTTGGCCTTCCACCGAGTATCGAGGCATCTGGTGTGTACGTCGGAATGATGAACTGGGCAAGGAAGGATGCATCAGCCTCCGCAGCAATTTCAGTTCCCTGCCGGAGTGTCTTTCCAGCCTTCATCTCACCTTGATAGTAATAGGTGACCGTCGGAATGGAAAAGCCAGGTTCCGGCGCAATGGCAGCGAAACTTCCGTATTGGCCCGGTAGCCAGAAACTGACACCGCCCTCGTCCGCTTGGGCTGGAGTAAGGAGCATGACTGCCGATAAGGCGATGCTAGCAACGACTGGAACGGAGCGAAGTCGAGTGGGCGGCATGGGTGGCTCCACGAATATGCGCAGGAGTTCTGGTTCAGGGCAGCGATCAGCCAATGTCACGGGTTGCCCGGCGGCACATAGGGATCAGGTGTTCCCATGGGGATGAGGGGATTGGCTGATAGCGATGCCTGGAAGGCGGCAACGATCTTCAGCATGGGTGTCACCACCCAGCTGTCTGCCGTCGGCTTTTCTTCCCGGGGGTCGGTATAGAGATTGATGATGAAGGGAATGCCCAGCTTCTGGGGAGGATCGAACATCGTATCCTGCTTGTAGAAATGGAGCTTCCAGTTTCGCCATTTGACGGCGAGCAACGTGTCGGCTCCCCAGATCGGGAACCCTTCGCGAGCCGATTTAGCCGATTTTCCTTCGAGGAACGCGGACACGTCGATACTGTCGATCGGGCGATCCTTAGGAACTACGGCACCTGTGATCTTTGCCAGCGTCGCGAATATGTCGACGCCATGCACGATCTCATTGCTAACCCGTCCAGCATCGATCTTGCCCGGCCAACGGATCATGAACGGCACGCGGATGCCACCTTCGAGGGCTGTGAAGTACTGACCGCGCCACGGTCCGGCCCAGCCATCCCAGGGCCTGAAGAACTCAGGTCCGTTGTCACTGGTGAAGATCACGATCGTATCGTCGCGCACACCCAGCCTGTCGACAGCGGACAGTGCCTTCCCAACATTGCTATCCATTTCCGCCAGCATGTCTGCCCAGTCGCCGTTTCCGGTTTTACCCTTGAACGCTGGATTTGGCTCCGTTGGCAAGTGCGGTTGCGTGAGCGAGACATAAGTGAAGAAAGGCTTTCCAGCCTTGACCTGCCGCTCCATGAAATCAACGGCACGGCTGGTGATCTCCGCGTCGATCAGGCGGCGCTGCTCCACGTCGTAATCCCGAAGCGCCTTGCTCGGCTCTCCTTTGCGACCTTCCATGATCTTCTCGAGGGGAACAATGTCAGGCGAGTATCCAACCGACGTCGACCAGAGCGACTCGTCGGTCGTGCGCGGGATGCCGAACCATTCATCAAAGCCTTGATCGTTTGGCAGGCGCCCGTCGTGGCTTCCGAGGTGCCATTTCCCATAGAGCGCCGTGGCATAGCCCGCGTCCGACAGGGCCTCCGCGATGGTCACTTCCCACTGGGTAAGCCCTTCAGGTACGCCGCCGAACGGCACCGCGTAGGTTCCCGAGCGAATGGCGAAGCGGCCCGTCATCAAGCTCGAACGGCTCGGTGTGCACTGGGTCTCGACATTCATGTTGGTGAGCCGGAGACCTTCCCTTGCGAGTTGATCCAGCATCGGTGTCGATGCCCCCCGGGTTTCTCCCCCGCCATAGGAGCCGAGTTCGCCGTAGCCTAAGTTATCCGCGAGGATGAATAGGATATTCGGCTTTGCTTCCGCCGCGTGGCTCTGGCTCGGCTGTAGGTAGACGGGACCTACTGAAGCGATGACAACTGCCAAGAAGCCTACCAATTTCGTGGGGATTGCCATGTAGTTCTCCCATTCATCACCGTGTTCCATGCCGATCCAGAAGAGTGCTATGTTCAGCTTTATTCGGCGAACACTTTGCGCAATGCGTGCGAGGAGACTGTACAATTCGCTCCAATTCAGAAGGCACCCTTGGCCTGCTCGGCGTACATGGCTGGCTGGCCAGCGAACCAGAGGAGTTCAAGAGATGGGCAGAACTCTCAGGGAAATGGCGCGTTTATCAGCCGGGCCAGTTTCTATACTTCTCCGGAGACCCCTCCGACGGCATCTATGGGCTCGAATCTGGAAGTCTTGAGGTAACTTTCCCGCTGGTTGCCGAAGAACCAGTCGTTCTTCATAGAGCTCAGGTCGGTTTCTGGGTTGGAGACAATGGTGAACTGTCAGACACGCCCAGAACAATAAGTCTCATGGCTGCGACAGAATGCAGGATGCTCCACCTGCCGCGCTTGGCGATCCGCAAGTTGCTCGCGGATGATCCAAAGCATTGGCAATCTTTTTATCGTCTGGCCACGATAAACACGACCGTCGCTGTCGGCTTACTTGCCGAAGCGCTGAGTTTGACCTTGCGTGCTCGGATGTGCCGCAGACTTCTCCTACTGACGGACACGTCGATCGACGTAACCGTCACTCAGGAGGATCTCTCCAAGATGTTAGGTGTATATCGATCTACCCTTCGACCTATCTTGAACAAGCTCGCAAAATCCGGAGCAATTGAGCTTGGATATAGGCGCATCAGGGTTATTGACCGCGCCATTCTGGCAAGCTTCAGAGATGAGCAGTGAGCTAGAAACCATACGCTATGCTCAATACCGTTCTTGTAGCAGCCTCACCCGGAGAACCCCAGAGATAGCCTGAGTTACTCAGGATTAAGACGCTTAATACTCTCCCGGCAGCATGATAACGCCATCCACCATGTAGAGCTTGATGCCGGGTTCGGGGAAGTCGGTGTAATCGATCCGCCTCTCCAGAAGCTGCCGGTCATTCCCATCGTCACAGCGCAACAGCGCCGATGATCCTTCCACGATCAGCGTCCAGACCTGGAACTCCTCGCCCACCAGGGCTGCCTCCGCCTTCTGCGCCAGCGCTATCTCGTCGATCAACCAGTAGGCCCCTGCCCGCTCGGCCACGAATAGTACCCCATCCGTATAGTGGACGTTTCGTACCAGCGTGTGCCGGTACCAGTTTTCCGTGCCGGTGAACTGCGCAAGCTCGCTGGCGGTAAGCCCCTTTTCCTTGCCCATGATTGCTGCTCCATGCAGGGAGCAGGAGCGCTCACTGCACGCTACGAGCTACATTCAGAGCGGGGGGAATTCCTATCGGATTTGGTGGGAGGGCTGGGAGGAACCTCTCGGGGACTTGAGGTCCATGTAACCTCACACTTCTCTAGCTTCATGAGGTTGGAGGACCGAAGCATCCACTTGAGATCAT
>NZ_JBIIDX010000151.1:0-8320 GCF_044238155.1 Aestuariivirga sp.
GCTGCTGGGCGAGGTGGGACTTGGTGGCGTAAAGGATGGTCCAACGGCCAGGCGCATGGTGGCATGGGCGCGCAAATATGGCATCCAGAGCACGATCCACACGGGCGGCCCCTCAATTCCTGGCTCAGGACTGATCGACAAGGATGTGGTGCTGGAGGCCGATACGGATGTCGTGGGTCATATCAATGGCGGCCACACCGCACTTCCCGATTCCCAGATCCGCTGCATCTGCGAGGGCTGCAAGCGCGGGCTCGAGATCGTGCACAATGGAAATGAGCGCGCCGCGCTCTATACGCTGCGGCTCGCCCGCGAAATGGGCGAACTTCATCGTGTGATCCTCGGAACTGACGCGCCCGCGGGCTCTGGCGTGCAGCCACTCGGCATCGCGCGCATGGTGTCGATGCTCTCGGGCCTGGGCGAACTGCCTGCCGAACAGGCGATTTGCCTCGCGACGGGCAACACGGCCCGCATGCGGCAACTTGATTGCGGCCTGATCGAGGTGGGTCGTGCCGCTGATTTCGTATTCATGGACAAGGCACAGCACTCGGCGGGTGATACGCTTCTGGCCAGCATCGCATTGGGCGATCTTCCCGGCATCGGCATGGTGGTGATCGACGGCCAGGTGAAGTGCCAGCGCAGCCGCAATACGCCTCCTGCAACGCGCATTCCAACAGTTGTGAAGGGCTAGCGGCATGATGGCAACATCCGGCAACTGCCTCGCACCCGATTCCAGCCGCTTCACATCCTTCTTCCCGCCAGGCGCAGCACTCACCAGGCTTGCCACCGGCTTTATCTGGGCAGAAGGTCCGGTGTGGTTTTCGGAACTCAACGAGCTGCGCTTCTCCGACATTCCCAACAATCGCATGATGCGCTGGTCTCCGTCGGGTGGGCTCTCTGTGTTCCGCCAGCCTGCCCAGCGCACCAATGGTCACACCCGCGACCGTGACGGCAACATGATCTCCTGCGAGCACGGTGGGCGATGCGTCAGCCGCACCTCTCTTGACGGGCGCTACGAGGTTCTGGTCAGCCATTGGAATGGCAAGCGCCTGAACTCGCCCAATGACGTCGTGGTGAAGTCAGACGGCACGATCTGGTTCACTGATCCGCCCTACGGCATCATCTCCGACCACGAAGGCATCCGAGGCGAAAGTGAAATCGGCAACAACCAGGTCTACCGCTTCGACCCGGCGAGCGGCGAACTGAGCGTTGTCGCCGATGATTTCGACCGTCCGAACGGCCTTGCCTTTTCACCTGACGAGACAGAGCTCTATATCGCGGATTCAGGCTACGCCCGTGGTTCGGGCTTTGGCTTCGAAGATGGCCGACCACGCCACGTGCGCGGCTTCAAGGTGGTAGACGGCAAGCGGCTCACTGCCAGCCGTGTCGTAGCGGTCATCAAAGAAAAGGTACCGGACGGACTTCGGGTCGATACTGAAGGCTTGCTGTGGATTTCAGCTGGTGATGGTATCCACTGCTATACGCCGCAGGGCGAGCGGCTCGGCAAGATCCTCGTACCGGAGACGGTGGCGAATCTCACGTTCGGCGGCTACGGAAAGTCGCGCCTGTTTGTTTGTGCAACGTCATCGATCTACGCAATCGAGACTGCCCGCTGCGGCGCGCAATGGCCCTGACAAAAAAGGGTCCCGCCAAAGCGGAACCCAGATGGGAGGACGGTGATGGGGCGACCCCGGGAAAGGGGGGAACGAAGCGACAGCTGACTTTCTCCGGGGCCAGCACCACCACGATGGCCAAGGCCATCGAAAGTCAGACTAGAAAATCTATCCGCTGGCCTCATTGACATGTATCAAATCAATCCAATTTTTCCGCAGCATCTCCGAGCGTGAGCGCCCATGAAGACCAGCCTGCAGCACCTTGACGCTCTTGTCGCGTTTCCCAGCGTGAGCCGGGACAGCAACCTCGATCTCATCGCCTACGTCCAGGATTTCCTGACAAGCCTCGGAATTCGGACGATGCTGGTCCACAGCGAAGATGGCCGGAAAGCCAACCTTTGGGCCACGATCGGACCCGAAGCCGTGGCGGGCATCGTGCTCTCGGGCCATACCGATGTCGTTCCCGTCGAAGGTCAGGCCTGGTCGTCCGATCCGTTCCGCCTGACCGCCCGCGAGGGCAACTATTTTGGACGTGGCACGGCAGACATGAAAGGCTTCATTGCCTGCTGCCTGAGGGCGGCGGAGATCGCTGCCACACGAAAACTGCATACGCCAATTCATCTGGCATTCTCATATGACGAGGAAATCGGCTGCGTCGGCGTGCGCCGTCTGCTCGACATCCTGAAGCAGGCGCCAGTGAAACCACGGCTGTGCATCGTCGGCGAGCCCACCCTCATGCAGGCGGTTACGGCACACAAGGGAAAACTTGGCTTCCGCGCCACAGCCTATGGGCTCGAGGCACATTCAAGCCTTGCTCCAATCGGCGTCAACGCCATCTATATGGCGGCCGATCTGATCGGAGCCATCCGAGCAATACAGGCCGACATAGCGCAGAATGGCCAGCGCGACGGAGATTATGAGGTCGCCTACACCACTCTGCATGTCGGAAAGATGCAGGGCGGCGAAGTCATGAACATTGTGCCTAATCGCTGCAGCTTCGATTTCGAGATCCGCTATCTGCCAAACGACAACGAGCAGGTCATCGTCACACGCATCAAGACCGCTGCCGAGACGATCGCATCAAATTACAGAGGTGTTTTTGACAAGGCCCGCTTCGAGTTCATGGATCTCCAGAGTTATCCTGCCATGAACACGCCCGTCGACAGCGAGGCGGTGAAATTTGTTCATGCCCTGACGGGTGGAAATTCAACTGGCAAGATCACCTTTGGTACCGAAGGCGGGCTGTTCCAGAAGACGCTCGGCACACCTGCCGTGGTCTGCGGTCCGGGCAACATCGCGGTCGCCCACAAGCCTGACGAGCATGTCAGTGAATCCCAGCTTGCACAGTGTGATCGCATGCTCGAGAGATTGGTGGACAAGTTGTCAGCCTGAAACGCCGTCATTCCCTAAGGATCTCCGGGCACGCCGTAGCTCGGCGCCGCTGTGGGGTCGATGGCGCGCTGCAGATAGGCGCCCATCTGCGGCTTGTAGTCCGTCCACAGGCGTCGAAGCTGCCTTATGGGATTGTCATCGTCCCAGTCGACACGCAGCGAGACGAGCGGGAACGCCTGCTCATGATAAACGATCAGCGCAGCCGAGTGCACCGGGCCTTCCTCGCCACCCGACTGGTGTCCAGCCTCAAGCGCGCGCAACAGCCGCTCAGCCAGATGCTCCGCGGCATTGGCCGCAAAGGCGTCCGTCATCGTTCTGGGAAGACTTGCATGTTTCAGCAAGTTACCGGCGGCAACGCAGTCAGGTTGTTCAGAAACACCATGCGTGCCAAGGATGTTCTTGCCTGACCAGGAGGCAGACCGCCCTTGCGCGTCCACGGCCGTCAGCTGCCGGTAATCGATGAAGGGCCGGTCCTTCACCACGGCTTCGATTGCCGCAGACGCGCTCATGCCACTCTCCATCAGGTCAAGCAGCAGGGGGCCGAGGTTGGGATCCGTCACATTCTGCGTCGCAACCGCGCCAACCTTGGCGCGTGCATGCGGGCAGCGCGCTCCGACGGCGATTGATGACGTGGTAATGGCGACCCCAAAACCACCCGACTTGGGGCAGCGGCCAGCGATGGAAAAGGTCATCCTCGTCTTGTCTCCCTCAGAGGTCCCTCGCCTGTTCTTCGAGGATACGGCGTTGCAGTTTCTGGAACTCCGCACCGGGCTGTTGCTCGATGGAGATCTCCAGGTTTGGATCGGTCACCGCCGTTCGGTGTCCGGACAGCGCCTCGATCAGCGCATGGCCGCAGAACGGAACATAGGCTTCGGAATACCCGCCTTCGTGGATCACCACGACACGGCCCTTGCAGAGTTGATCCGCCGCATCGCGAGTGGCCTGCATCAGATATCGGAAGGTTTCGCTGTGGGCCATCATGCGGGAGAGAGGATCGACGATGCTTGCGTCAAAGCCGCAAGCCACCACGATCAGCTCCGGCCGGTAGCGCTCCAGCGCCGGCAGCACGATCAGTTCCATCGCATCCACATAGCTTTGGTGGCCGCCACCGGGCAGCAGTGGCACGTTGATGTTGTAGCCCTCGCCGCTGCCACGGCCACGGTCGCCGGTGCGGCCCGTGTCCGTCGGAAAGCACTTTTCCTGATGTAGGGAAATGGTAAGCACATCGGGCCGTTCGTAGAAGATGGCCTCCGTGCCGTTGCCGTGGTGCACGTCCCAGTCGATAACCGCAACACGGGACAGCTTGTGGCGCGCAATCGCCCGTTCGATTGCAAGCGCGCCATTGGCGAGCAGGCAGAAGCCCATGCCGGTATCGGGCAGGCAATGATGGCCAGGCGGGCGCGACAGCGCATAGGCATTGTGCACTTCGCCGCGCAACACCGCATCGATAGCGTCGGCCGCAAGCCCGGCAGAAATCCTGGCAATATCGTAGCCACCAGGCCCGAAGCTTGCCTCGAAACCCATGTCGCCCCCTCCCTTGACACTCAAGTCTGCGAAGCGATCAAGATAAGCGGCGGGATGAACGCGGAGCAGGTCCTCGCGGGCAAGCATCGGCGCCGAGCGCACGTCAAGCTGTGCGGTGAGGCCCGAAACGTCCATCAGGCTCTTGAGCCGCCGCTTGCTGTCAGGCGACTCGCAATAGCCGGCGGCATTGGGCGGCTGCACCCAACCACCCACCGGGAAAAACAGTGCATGGGGCTTGCCGAAATGCCAAAGGCATTTCTCGTCGAAGAAGAAGCCGGTACGGCGCTCGGTCATGGAGTCAATCCGGGATGACGGCTGTGGCCTCAATCTCTACGATCCACTCTGGCCGCGCAAGCGCAGTGATGACCAGCCCGGTCGAGCACGGGAACACGCCTTTGAGCCATTTTCCCATTTCCTGGTAGACCTCCTGACGATAGCGGATATCGGTGAGATAGACCACAATCCGGCAGATATGGTCCATGTGACCGCCCGCTTCCTCCATCAACATCTTGATGTTTTCCATCGTCTTGCGGGTCTGCAGCGTGGCATCGCCGACATGCAGCGACTCGCGAGTGTCGAGATCCTGCGCCACCTGGCCGCGCAGAAACACCATTGTGCCCCGCGCCACGACGGCCTGGCACAGGTCATTGTCAAGCTTCTGCTCCGGGTAGGTCTGCTTGGTGTTGAACGGTCGGATACGCTTGTGCGCGGTCATTCTCTTGGTCCCCTTGCTTGTCTGTTCCGACAGGAACGGCCGCTGTCACTCGGCCGCCTGCCTGGTCACACCCCAGATATTATCCGAAAGGCCGCCTGCCTTCTGCGCAAATTTGAGCGTCTGGTTCCAGTCGAAGTTGCGGTAGACGGCCGCCGACTGTGCGAAAGGCGGCGACTGGGCAAAGAGCTGGAAAGTCAGCCGGTGCCCCGCATAATCGGAATTGAGCAGATCACGCGCCAGAGCGAGGAGCTTGCGGCGGTCATCAGCCTGCCAATCGTCATTGATGGTATAATATTTCTCCATCCAGGGCCTTGTTTCTGGCTGCTCAAACATCGCCGAGTCCGGCGTCACGCAGATCTGCCCGCCGCACAGTTCGCGCGCAAGATGCATCATGCGCGGCAGGTTGTTGAGCGCGTGGCAGCGGCCGGTGAACAGTAGCGACTGGTTCGGCATCAGCAGACCGTTGGGGCTTCTCTCGCCCATGGCGATCGCGGCGGTCAGATGGGCATTGATGCCCTCGCGCCAGACCGCAAGTTCGGAGAGTTTCTCCTGCACGGCCTGCTGCTTGTCGAGGCCGGTCTGGCGGGCGTTCCACAGCGCGGCGCCAATCATCAGGTCAGCATAGGAGAGCGTGCGTTGCACGAATGGGAAGGCCGAATAACGGTGCAGCGTCTGGCGGATGAAGGCCGCCGCGCGGGTGTGCTGGTAGAACAGAACATCCTCCCAGGGGATCAGCACATTGTCGAGGATCATCAGTGTGTCGACCTCGTCGAACTTGTTCGACAGCGGATAGTCTCGCGCCGGGGCGCGGCCGGTGAAGCCGGTGCGGCAGATGTGCTTCACCCCCGGCGCATTCATCTTGACGATGCAGCCCAGCGCATATTCGGAGAGCTTGGCATCACCCCAATTGGCGATGGTCGGCTTGAGGAAGGCCTGGTTCGAATAGGCGGCGGCCGTCTCATATTTCGCGCCGCGGATGATGATGCCGGCATCGGTCTCCTTCACCACATGCACCAGCATGTCGGGGTCCTGGTCCTGCGGGCGCTTGGAACGATCCCCCTTGGGATCGGTATTGGCCGACACATGGAACGGATCGTTCTTGATCGCCAGATGGATGTGGCGCTCGATGTTCTGGGCGAAGCGCGGATCGATCTCGTTGAGGATGTCCTTGCCATCCCACAGCGACCACATCTCGCCGATCGTCTCGTCACCCACCCGGGTGACGACGCCGCCGATGTCATGCATGACCGTATCCACGGCCTTGCGCTTGTCTTCCCAGTCCTTCTTCTCGACAGGCAGGCGGAGTCCGATCGGGAAGCGCTCGCCGTTCTCCTCATAGGTCATCACATCACGGGTGGCAGCCTCATGCTGCATGTCATAGATGCGCGCCCGGATGTCGATGAGTGGCTTGGTCTGTGGATGCCGGGTTACGTCCTTGACGCGCTCGCCATTGATCCAGACGTCGCGTCCGTCGCGTATCGACTCGCGGTACTGTTCTCCGGTTCTGATCATGTCTCAGTTCCCCTCATGATGGATGATGCGCCGGAAGGCACGGTTGCAGCAGACGTGCGGCTCGGCGGAAACCGAGGAGACGGGGCGCACCGTGAGACCGATGCGGCCCAAGGGGCCGCCGGTCATCACCCGGGAAACACCGGTTGCTGCCAATCCCATGGCAGCAACCAGTTGCTCCGACGTCACCTGCGGCATGCCCATCGCGGTCACCTGTCAGTTCACCCGCTCCAACCAGTGGGAGGTTGACATGCGGGCAAGCTTCGTAAAAATAGATTATGCCTTCATTCAAGATAGTTTTTTCCTATGCTCCGCTATACGCTCCGGCAGATTGAATATGCAGTGGCCATCTCGGACCACGGCTCAGTGGCGGCGGCTTCAGCCCGGCTGAACGTGGCGCAGCCCACCCTGTCGGCGGCGCTCGCCAAGCTGGAGCAGCAGATGGGGCTCCAGATCTTCATCCGTCGCCACGCCCAGGGCGTGAGCCCTTCGCCCGCCGGACTGCGCTTCTTGAGCGAGGCGCGCAATCTCTTGAGCCATGCGCAGGACTTCCAGCGCGGCATGACGGCTGCAGGAACGGCCGTTGAAGGTGAATTGTCGCTGGCAAGCTTTGCCACCATCGCACCAGCCTTCGTGCCGGCCTTGATCAAGGGTTTTATGAGTAAGCACCCAAAGGTCGGCTTTCGTCTGGCAGAAGGCACCCAGGATGAGCTGTTCGCGGGCTTGCGCAGCGGCATCACGGATCTCGCCTTGCTTTATGCCGTCGACATGACCTCGGAATTCAATGTAACGCCGCTTGCCTCCTTCACGCCGCACGTGCTGCTGCCAGGCGACCACCGCCTTGCGCGGCTGAAGCGCGTGCCGCTGACAGCCCTCAGGGATGAGCCCTTCGTGCTGCTCGACATCGCCCCCAGCCGCACCTATTTCACCCGAATTCTCGAAAGTGCCGGCATGACACCTCGCATCGCCTTCGCTTCACCCTCGCTGGAAGTGGTGCGTGGCCTGGTTGGCCAGGGTCTTGGCTGGTCCATCCTGGTCACACGGCCGTTCGGCGATCATGCCCATGACGGCGAAGCCCTGGCCGTCCGCCCCATCGCAGATGGCGCCGAGCGCGGCGTGATTGCCCTTGCGAGCCTCAAACAGATGCGCAAGACAACTCTGGTATCCGCTTTCGAGAGCTACTGCATGCACCATTTCCGGGCCATAGGCTCATGACGGCGACCATCCCGTCTGCCACCATCATCGGGGCTGGCATCGTCGGCGTCTCGGCTGCAGCCTTCCTGCAGCGTGAAGGCTTCCGCGTCACCCTCATCGACCGCGTGCCACCGGGCGAGGGCTGCTCGTTCGGCAATGCCGGCGGCCTCGCCTTTGCCGAGATCGTGCCCACCGTCCACCCGCGCATGCTGCTCAAGATTCCGGGCTGGCTGATGGACCCGCTCGGCCCTCTCACCATCCGGTGGTCCTATTTTCCTCGCGCCCTGCCGTGGTTTGTGGCGCTGGCGCGCAATTCCATGCCAGATCGGGTCAAGGCCATCACCAGCGCGCGCGCCGAGCTTGCCTTGCGTGTGGT
>NZ_JBIIDX010000023.1:0-27310 GCF_044238155.1 Aestuariivirga sp.
CACCTCCAACACCTTCTGGGACTGGCAGCTCAACCATATCGGCAATATGTATGGGGTGACGGCGGCCGTACTCGACTTCATCGCCACCTTCCGGGATTTTCCGCCACGCTCCTACCCGCCCAGCTTCAACCCGGCCACCATGCTGGAGGAGACCATGCAGTTGCTGAAGACCAGGGAGATGCTCAAGAAGGGGGTCGATCCGGAGCGGGTGCGCGGCAAGCTTCTGGAGCTTCTGAAGGAGCCGCAGCCTTAGATTGGAGGGCCTAACGCTTGCTGGTGAAGTATGGATTGGCGCATAGCCCGCCAGGCTTGGTAGTGACAGGCACAGAACCATGGCCATCACGGTATGGCCCGGCAAGGTTATCCGTGGGTGGCCAGACCCGCAGCTCGGTCTTGCCGCGGTCCTGCGCGTAGTTGGCGGCGACATCGAGGAATATGAAAGTCCGGAACTCCTCGATCAGTCAGTAATGGCAGAACTGCGGTCGCAAGACGACCAGCTTCTCTGGATTCTTAATCGCTTTGCACGGTAGATCAGCCTTTACTTTTTGGAGAAGTAAATCCATCAAGAATTCCAAATCGTGCATCGCTCAAGTCACGTGCCGCGTCAGGGTTGATTGGGTTTTGATTGTCGCAGGAACAGAATAAAAAGTTTTTTGACAGAGCAATTGATTGATAGTATAATTTTTTATATAGATAGTGAGGTTTGTTTTATGTTGCATAACTTTTTTGGCAGAGCGGCGACATTTTTTACGATCGCTGCAGCTTGTGCTCTGGTGGTCACAAATAATGCCGAGGCGTTTAGCCGGTCAACCTGCAATGAGATGTTTGCCTCGGCAAATGTTGATCGAGTTGAGATGTTTTCCATGAACACGGATGAGGTAAGCTTGGGCGATCATCCTCATCTGCTGGGTACGCCACTGGGCAGTGCGGTTGTGTGCTGGTCAAATGATGGCCGTGTGGCGGTAAGAGGGGTATTGTTCAAGGATGACATTTATAATGAAGGGGGAGATGTTCTTGCGGTGCGAGCTACAATTCGTCTCCGTCGCGCAGATGGTCGATGGACGGACTGGACAAGATTCACGTTAGGTGACGGATGGCCCTCCAACAAGGATGTCCTTCTGGTTTCTCCCCGTGGTCAATTTGATGAAGTGCGCATCTTGCTGAGAGAAAGGCGAGAGGTGATTGCGAGCAGGATTGGTGAGCCTTGGAGGGAGCCTTCTTGGGTAACCAAGACTGCCAAGACTATTCGTCGGTAGATTGAAATCGAGCAGATCTCTGTATCCGGTGCGTCATCGTTGTTTTGAGTCTAACACTCTCGCGGGTGTATCGGTACAACGACGTTCGTGGGTGCTAGAAGCGTGTCCCTGAGACGCTGAATTGTGTCTGTTTAGGGGTGAGTGACTGCATAGGTTTAGTCCGGCCTATGGCTGCAATCGGCCCCCGGATTCGAGCAAATAACTTGGGCCCCTAATGTGAAACCACACTAGGGCTCCGGGTGAACATTTGAACCAATGCATTCCAAATGAAGAACTCTCATCATTGCGCGACACTGGCCCGGCAAGGCATCGCCTTTGACTCCGGAACCATTCAGCGATTCTTCGCGCGTCACGGCATCGCGCGCAAAAAAAGACAGCCCATGCCGCCGAGCAGGACCGTCCCGACATTCTGAGGCGCCGCAGGGACTGGTTCGAGGGGGCAACCCGATCTGGCGCGAGAGCGCCTCGTGTTCATCGGCAAGACCTGGGCTTCCACCAGCATGGCGCGTCGCCATGGCCGCTGCGCGAGAGTCGGGCGGCTCAGGGTTGGAGTGCCCCATGGCCATTGGAAAGCGACAACCTTCACCGGTGCGCTGACCCTGCGCGGTTTCATCGCGCCCTTCGTTCTCGACGGCCCCATCAACCGTGACGCCTTCGAGGCCTATGTCGAACAGATCCTCGCCGAGGAGCTGCGCCCCGGCGACATCGTCATCATGGACAATCTCTCGAGCCACAAGGGGCCAAGGGTTCGCCAGCTCATAGAGGCGGCAGGCGCTGAGCTCCACTGCCTCCCGACCTACAGTCCCGACTTCAACCCCATCGAGAACGCCTTCGCAAGGGTCAAGGCACTGCTGCGCAAGGCGGCACAGCGCACCGTCGAAGGCCTCTAAACCGCCATCGGTGACATGCTGCCAGTCTTCAAGCCTCAGGAATGCCGAAACGACATCGCAGCAGCAGGATACGTTGGAGACTGATGGGATTCTGCCCTGGGTTTGCAATGGGCGCAAATCATCGCCCGCTGCTCTGGAACCGCATCACGCCATCTGAAGCCTGGCGGCAATGGCCAGATCGACGCCAGTTTTCGCCGGCCCCGGCCATGGGCTTGATTTCGCCTTGAAAGGGGCCTAAGAGCGCGCAATTCATCCTCATCAATCAGGGAGTGCCCGCGCCCCATGGCACGCGTCACCGTAGAAGACTGCATCGACAAGCTTCCCAACCGTTTCGAGCTGGTGTTGCTGGCCGCCCACCGCGCCCGCACCATTTCGCAGGGTGCGCCGATCACCGTTGACCGTGACAACGACAAGAACCCCGTCGTTGCGCTGCGCGAGATCGCCGACTCGACGATCGTCTCGGAAGACCTCCGCGAGGAATACATCCATTCCATGCAAAAGCACGTCGAGGTCGACGAGCCGGAGGAGACGGAAGTGCCGCTCATACAGCAGTCGGGCGACATGGTCATGGTCAACGACTCCGGCGAGGAAGACCAGCCAGAAATGGAGCGCATGACCGAGGAAGACCTGCTGCGCGGGCTGGAAGGCATGCCTCCGGCCGAAAGCCCGGGTAGTCAGCGCAACGGCTACTGAGCCCGCCCACCCTGCAAAGATCGCGGCCGGACCTCTGGAGTCCGGCCTTTTTTGTCGTAGACTGCAACCATGATGCGCCAATACGAACTGGTGGAGCGGGTCACGCGGTATGACCCGGATGCGGACGAGGACCTCCTCAACCGGGCCTATGTCTATGCCATGAAGGCGCATGGCAACCAGAAGCGGGCCTCGGGCGAGGCATATTTCAACCATCCCCTCGAAGTCGCGGCGATCCTGACGGAAATGAAGCTGGATTCAGCCACCATTGCCGCAGCCCTGCTTCATGATACAGTTGAAGACACCGAAGTAACTCATCAGCAAATAGAAGAAAAATTTGGTCCGGACATTGCCAGTCTGGTCGACGGCCTGACCAAGATCGCCAAGCTGGACCTTGTCACAAAAGAAGCTGCGCAAGCCGAAAACTTGCGAAAATTGTTGCTGGCGATGTCACGTGACGTGCGCGTGCTGCTGGTCAAGCTGGCAGACCGGCTGCACAACATGCGCACCCTCAGCCATGTGACGCCGGAGAAACGGCTTCGCATCGCTCAGGAGACCATGGACATTTACGCGCCGCTGGCCGGCCGCATGGGCATGCAGGCAGTGCGCGATGAACTCGAGGACATCGCCTTCCGGGTCATTAATCCGCAAGCCTACCAGATCATCCTCGATCGTCTTGCCAAGCTGCATGCCGAGAGCGGCGGTGTGCTGAAATCGATCGAGCAGGAACTGACGCAGAAGCTTTTCGAGAACGGCATCAAGGCCGAGGTTCATGGCCGCGAGAAGCGGCCCTATTCGATCTTCCGAAAGATGGAGCGCAAGCTGCTGTCGCTCGGCCAGCTGTCGGACATTTTCGGCTTCCGGGTGATCGTCGGCACGGTCGACCAGTGCTACCGCTCGCTCGGCATCATTCACCGCACCTACCGAGCGGTTCCCGGGCGTTTCAAGGATTATATCTCGACGCCCAAGCAGAATGATTACCGCTCGATCCACACCACCGTCATCGGGCCGCACCACATGCGCGTCGAAATGCAGCTCCGGACCCGGCTGATGCATGAAATCGCCGAGCGCGGCGTGGCCGCCCACGCCATGTACAAGGAAGCTCCCGACGCCAAGGAGGCGCTCGACGGCTTCAAGTCGCCGGCTGCCGAGTCCAATGCCTATCGCTGGCTCCGCCATCTTGTCGACATGCTGCAGGAGGGCGAGTCCCCGCGCGAGTTCCTCGAGCACACCAAGCTCGAACTGTTCCATGACCAGGTGTTCTGCTTCACGCCGAAGGGCAAGGTGATTGCCCTGCCCAAGGGCGCAACCCCCATCGACTTTGCCTATGCGGTCCATACCTCGGTGGGCGACAGTTGCGTCGGCGCCAAGATCAATGGCAGTCACGCGCCTCTGGTGACGGCATTGCGCAATGGCGATGAGGTGGAGATCATCCGCTCCGAGGCCCAGACCCCGCCCGCCGCCTGGGAGGGCCTGGCCGTGACCGGCAAGGCGCGTGCGGCCATCCGCCGGGGCACGCGGGCCGCAGCGCGCAAGCAATTCGCCGGTCTGGGCCGGGAGATCGTCGAGAAGATGCTCGCCAAGCTGGGCAAGACCTATGTCGAGAAAGAGGTGGTGACGGCCCTGCCGCGGCTCGGACACCGCAACCGCGAGGATGCGCTGGCCGCCATCGGCCGCGGCGAGCTTTCCGCCATCGATCTCATGAAGGCCATGGGTCTGGTCATCGATGACAGCAAGCTCAGCGAGTTGCGCCGCCGCAGCCCGGCGCGCAAGACCGAGCCACACCTGTCTGTTCCGGTGCGCGGCGTGGCGCGTACCACCGCTCTGCGCATTTCGCCGGAGACGGGCGCCGTTCCGGGCGAGCGCATCGTGGGCATTCTGGTGCCGGGTGAGGGCATCACCATCTACCCGATCTTCGCCAAGGCGCTGGAGCAGTTCGACAACCAGCCCGAGCGCTGGGTCGATCTTGCCTGGGACACCGGCTCCGAGGACCAGCGCTTCCCCGCCCGCATCAGGGTGACGATCCTCAACGAGGTCGGCGCCCTGGCACAGGTCACGCAGTCGATCAGCGATCTGGGCGGCAACATCGATGCGTTGCAGATGGTGGCGCGCGAGGGCGCGCGCGATTTCTTCGACCTCGACGTCACTCTTGAGGTGATCGACCTCAAGCATCTCAATGGCATCATGGACAGCTTGCGCGGCAAGACCGCGGTAAGCGACGTGAACCGCAAGACAGGATAGGGCAATGACGAGGGATGAGGTTCTGAACGAGTTTCGCGCCGCAGGTGCGTTGCTGGAAGGCCATTTCGTGCTCTCCTCGGGGCTCCATTCAAACCGGTATCTGCAATGTGCCCGCGTGCTGATGGATGCTGCCAGAGCCGCAAGGCTCTGCGCAGTGCTGGCCGGGCAGGTGAAGGCGCTGCTGCCGGCCCCCATCGAGCTCGTCGCCTCGCCGGCCATGGGTGGCGTCGTCGTCGGCTATGAGATGGGCCGTCAGCTCGGGGTTCCCGCAATCTTCTTCGAGCGGGTCGACGGCAGGTTGACGCTGCGCCGCGGCTTCGACATCAGGCGTGGCGCGCGCGTGCTGATGGTGGAGGACATCGTCACAACCGGATTGTCCTCGCGCGAATGCATCGAGGCGATCGCCGCCGAGGGTGGCGTGACGGTCGGCGCCGCCTGCCTCATCGATCGCTCCGGCGGCAAGGCGGACGTCGGCGTGCCGCTTGCAGCATTGACCCGCCTGGATATTCCGACCTATCCGGCTGACCAGCTGCCAGCGGACCTGGCGGCAATTCCCGCGGTGAAGCCGGGGAGCAGGGGGCTCAAATGATCCTCGGCATCGGAAACGACGTCATCGACATCCGCCGCATCGAGCAGACGCTCGAGCGTTATGGCGACAAGTTCATTTCCCGCATCTTCACCGAGGTAGAGGTCCGGAAATCCGAGCGCCGCGCCGCGCGCGCGGCATCCTATGCCAAGCGCTTTGCGGCCAAGGAGGCCTGTTCCAAGGCGCTCGGGACCGGGTTCCAGGCCGGGGTCTTCTGGCGCGACATGGGCGTGGTGAACGAGCCGTCAGGCAAGCCGACCCTGATCCTGACGGGAGGCGCAAGGGCAAGGCTGGAGCGCATGCTGCCGTCGGGCCATGCGCCGCGCATCCACCTGACGATCACCGATGATTTTCCCTATGCCCACGCCTTCGTGATGATCGAGGCGGTACCGGCCTGATTTCCCCTACCTGTAACCAATTGGCAACAGTCGAGGGCGTTACGTCTGGTCGCGTTGCATCGGCGCCGGTCAGGGTTTATACGCCGCGTCTCGAAACCCCGGCGGGCATCGATGGGGTACGAATTGCTCAAGAAAGACCATGAGATGGCGGCGGCACAGGTCACCGGGCGCAAGTCAGAAGACGGGTTGTGGGAAACCGTCAAAGTCATCATTCAGGCGCTGCTGATCGCCTTTGTGGTCAGGACGTTCCTGTATCAGCCCTTCAACATTCCTTCGGCGTCGATGTATCCGACCCTGAAGGTGGGCGACTACCTGTTTGTCTCAAAGCTGTCCTATGGCTATGGCCGCTACTCGTTCAATTTCTCGCTTGGCCTGTTCAGCCACGAGATCGTGAGCTGCTGCCCGTTCGGTTTTTCGGGCAGGGTTTTCCTTGCCGAAGACCCGAAGCGTGGCGATGTCGCGGTGTTCAAGCTGCCGAGTGACACGAGCATCGACTACATCAAGCGGGTCATCGGCTTGCCCGGTGACCGCATCCAGATGCGGGACGGCATCCTCTTCATCAATGGCCAGGCAGTGAAGAAGGAGCGTATCGAAGACTTTGTCGATCGCTCCGAAACAGGCCTCGGCCAGCCTGTGCCGCAATTTGTCGAAACCCTTCCGAATGGAGTGAGCTACCGCGTACTCGACACTGAGCCGATGGGGGATGCCGACACCACCGATGAATACGTCGTTCCGGCGGGACATTTCTTCATGATGGGTGACAACCGCGACAACTCGCAGGACTCGCGCTATCCGCGCGTCGGCTTCGTGCCCATCGAGAATTTCGTCGGGCGGGCCGAGATCATCTTCTTCTCGGTGTCGCCGGATGCGAGCCTGTTCGAAGTGTGGCGCTGGCCCCTCGCGATCCGCTGGTCGCGATTCTTCACCCTCATCTGACCGGCCTTGACCCGCGCCGCCGTCAGGCCAGAGCAGATTTCCGAGCGGATCGGCCACCACTTCGCTGATCCCTCGCTGCTGGCCGAGGCGCTCACCCATGGCAGCAGCGAAACGGGCCGGCGTGATTATCAGCGGCTTGAGTTTCTCGGTGACCGCATTTTGGGATTGGTCATCGCCGAACATCTTTACCGGGCCTTTCCCGGCCATGAGGAGGGTGAATTGACCGCCCGCCATTCCGCGCTGGTGCGGCGTGAGGCCTGCGCGTCGGCAGCTGACAGGATTGGCCTTGCCGACCTCGTCATCGTTGGCGCCGGCGAGCGCGCCAAGGGCATGAATCTGAACCGCGGCGTGCTGGGCGACGTGATGGAATCCCTGATCGCGGCAGTCTATCTCGACGGCGGCTTCGATGCCGCGCGGCGTTTCGTGCTCAATGCCTGGGCCGGGCTTCTCAGCCAGCCGCAGGGCGTGGTGAAGGATGCCAAGACCTTCCTGCAGGAGTGGGCGCTCGGGCGCGGCCTGCCCATTCCCGTCTACGGCGTGCTCAGCCGCGAGGGTCCGGAACATGAGCCGGTGTTCGTCGTGTCCGTGGAGGTCAAGGACCGGGCGCCGGCGCAGGGAGTGGCGAAGAGCAAGCGGGCGGCCGAGATGGAGGCCGCCGCGGCCTTCCTGCGCCGCGAAGGTCTGAGATCATGACGGGCGACGTTGTGGCGCCAGCAGCGCCGACCCGTTGCGGCTTCTGTGCCATTATCGGCGCGCCCAATGCCGGCAAGTCCACGCTCGTCAACCAGCTGACGGGTTCGAAGATATCGATCGTCAGTCACAAGGTGCAGACGACCCGTGCCCGTATCCGGGCCATTGCCATGCAGGGCAGGGCGCAGATCGTGCTGGTCGACACGCCGGGCATCTTCAAGCCGAGGCGCCAGCTTGACCGCGTGATGGTCGAGAATGCCTGGGCCGGCGCAGGTGATGCCGATGCGGTGATTCTGCTGGTTGACGGCCGTCCGGGTCTGACGGAGGAGGCGCGTGGGCTGATCGCGCAGCTCGCCGCGTCCGGCACGCGTGCCATCCTGGTGATCAACAAGATCGACCTGATGAGCCGGGAGAAGCTGCTGGACGTGGCGGCGGCCTTCAATCAGGCCCATGCCTTCGAGAAGACCTTCATGGTCAGTGCCCTGACTGGTTCCGGCACGCGCGACGTGCTCGACTATCTGGCGCAGAAGATGCCTGAAGGGCCGTGGCTCTATCCTGAAGATCAGGTGGCGGATGTGCAGCTTCGGTTCATGGCTTCCGAGATGACGCGCGAGAAGATCTATGAACGCCTGCACGAGGAGCTGCCTTATGCCTCGACGGTGGAGACGGAGAGCTGGGAAGAGCGGAAGGATGGCTCGGTCAAGATCGGCCAGGTGATCTTCGTCGAACGCGACAGCCAGAAGGCGATTGTGCTCGGCAAGGGCGGACAGACGGTCAAGCTCATCGGCCAGCTGGCGCGCGCCGAGATGGAACAGCAGTTTGGCCGCAAGGTACATCTCTTCCTGTTCGTCAAGGTGCGCGAGGGCTGGGCGGAGGACAGGGAGCGGCTGCGCAACATGGGCCTCGACGTCTGATCCATGGAATGGCGGGACGAGGGCGTGATCCTGTCGGTGCGGCGTCACGGCGAAACCAGCGCCATCGCCGAGATCTTCACCGCGCAGCATGGCCGGGCGCTGGGTCTGGTGCGCGGCGGCCGTTCGCGCCAGCAGCGCCCGGTGCTGCAGGCCGGCAATGTGGTCCAGGCGGTCTGGCGGGCGAGGCTCGAGGAACAGCTCGGCACCTTCAGCCTTGAGGCATTGGATCTCCGGGCGGGTGCGATCATGGAAGAGCCGTTCCGTCTGGCGGGGCTGGGAACCATCACCGGCCTCGCTCAGCAGCTGCCCGAACGCGAGCCCCACCCGCGCCTTTATGAGGCCATGCGGGTGGTGCTGGAGGCCATTGGCGATGACGGCCTGTGGCCGGCCCTGCTGGTGCGCTGGGAGCTTGGCCTGCTGGATGAGCTCGGCTTTGGCCTCGACCTGACGAGCTGCGCTGCGACTGGCAGCCGCGATCAGCTCACCCATGTTTCGCCGCGCTCGGGCAAGGCGGTGTCGGCGCCTGCCGCTGAACCCTACCGCGACCGCCTGTTTCGGCTCCCTGCCTTCCTGCGTGAGGGTGGCGCGGCACGGCCGGCCGACGTGATCGATGGATTGCGGCTGATGTCCTTCTTTCTCGAACGACACGTGTTCAGGCCGCGCGGGGTCCGGTTTCCGGATCAGCAGGACTGGATCATCAGGAGCCTGGCCGAAAGGCCGCATTGAGCGGCCGAGGCTTCGGGCCTACAAGGAAGGCCGGAGGAGTTGCGATGATCGGACGTCTCAACCATGTGGCCATCGCCGTGCCCGACCTGGCGCGCGGCACGGAGGTCTATCGCTCAGCGCTCGGCGCGCGCGTCTCTGCGCCGCAGGCCGTGCCCCGCTTTGGTGTGACGGTGGTGTTCGTGGAGCTGCCCAACACCAAGATCGAATTGCTTGAACCGCTTGGCGAGTCCTCTCCGATCAGGGGCTTTCTTGAAAAGAATCCCGGCGGCGGCATGCACCATGTCTGTTACGAGGTCGATGACATCATCGCGGCCCGTGACCAGCTGAAGGCCCAGGGTGCGCGCGTGCTGGGAGATGGCGAGCCAAAGACCGGCGCCCATGGCAAGCCCGTCCTGTTCCTGCATCCAAAGGATTTCTGTGGCACCCTCGTGGAGCTCGAACAGGCATGAGCATCGGAAGTGGTCTTGCCATTTATTTCATCGTCTGGTGGGTATGCCTGTTCCTCGTTCTTCCCTTTGGTGTGCGAAATGCGCATGAAGTTGGCGAGGCGGTCATTCCCGGCAATGAGGCTGGTGCGCCGGTGCGCCCGATGCTGTTGCGGAAGGTCGTGGCCACCACGGTTCTGGCCACGGTCATCTTCCTGCTGATCTGGGGGCAAGTGAGCCAGGATTGGATCAGCTTCGATGACTTACCGTTCCTGAAGGATATGCCCGCTGGTTAAGGCAATATGACGTTGGCCGGAACCACGCTCAAGTTTCTCTGCCCCGTGTGGAGAGGGATTAAGGGTGGGGGTCTCGCTGGCGTCAAATGTTGGCACCGGAATAGGACGCTACAGGCGCTTGGCAGAGTACTCCTCGCAGGGATGGAAAAGAAAATTTAAGATTGTATAATAGAATGGCCTTTGGCGTTAGGAGGGCCGATTCTTGGTGCATATGGCAATCAGTCAGGATGAAGCGGTAACCAATCGCATCCGCATCATCTTTGCATTGCTCAGTGGGCTCGGGTGGGCGCTCGTCTTTGGCGCGCGTTCAGAGATCATCCTCGGAGATCCCGACATCTGGTGGCACATCCGCACCGGACAATGGATATGGCAGTCCGGTTCGTTTCCCGTCGTTGATCCGTTCTCACATTCTTTCGCAGGAAAGCCCTGGATTGCAAAGGAGTGGCTGTCGCAACTCATGTTTTTCGGTGCGTCGGCACTTGCGGGTTGGAATGGCGTGCTGCTCCTCGCCATGGCTGCGGTGGCGGTGGGCGCCGGTCTTCTCTTCATGATCCTGTCCAAGGACCTGAGCCCGGTTCCTGCTGCTATTGCCTGTCTGGCCAGCCTGTTGCTGGCGAGTTCTACCCTCGTCGCCCGTCCCCATCTGCTGACGCTGGGGTTGATGGTGATGTGGACTTATCAGTTGTTCCGGGCCTCGGCTGAGAAGCGCGTGCCCGGATACGGCTGGCTGCTGCTGATGGTGGCGTGGGCAAATCTCCATGCAGCCTTCACGATGGGCTTCGCCATCGCGTTTTTCGCGTTCCTTGATTTTCTCGAGCGCTCACGCCTGTCGAGGCCGGAAATGCTGTGGAGGTGGATTGTCTTTCTCCTCCTGTGTCCCTTGGTGAGCCTTCTCAATCCCTATTCTTGGGAGGCGTTGACTCCGACGCTGACCGCTGTGACGTCGAACGAGGCAATTCCGATGATTGACGAGTGGCAGCCCTTCGACCCTCCGGCCAACGTCCCGGAGGCGGTGGGGCTGTTGCTTCTTCTTTTTGCGACGCTTGTTTCCGGTTTTCGGCTTGGCCTTGCCAAGGCCCTCCTGATCGTCCTGCTTCTCTACCTCTCCTTCAATCAAATGAGATACGTCTACTTCCTGTTTCCAATCCTGGCTGTACTGGTCGCGCCCGAGATTGCGCGTCAGTTTCCCCGACTGTCCATCACGGCCTGGAGCTCTCTGCCGCATGACGTCATCGAAGATGGCATCAGCCGTGCGTTCAGGCCTCTCCTTGCGGTGATCATCGCAGGTCTCGTCGGGATGACGATACTTCAGGTCACGGTTCTGCGGGCCTCTCCGCCAGACTCGGTAGCGGCGAGCGCAGCCATCGCTTTTGCCAAGGCCGGCAACGTCGAGGGCAAGGTCTTCAATTTCTATAATTTTGGAGGACCACTGATCTTCAGCGACATCAAGACCTTCATTGACGGTCGAACGGATCAGTTGTTTCTCGGTGGCTTCGCAAAGACCTTCATGAGAGGGCCGGACACAGAGGCCGAATTGCAAAGGGCACTGCTGAAATATGATATTGGCTGGACGCTGTTTCCGCCGCATGACATTCGGGTCGCGCTGCTTGACAAACTCGCCGGTTGGCGGCGGATTTTCGCAGACGATGTCGCCGTCATTCACCAACGACTCGGGAAGCCTGCAACATGATTGACGCCGAGTTTGACAAATTTGCCGAGCGTTACGATCAGGAGCATCAACGCAGCATCGCCTTCTCCGGGTGTGAAGCCGCTTATTTTGCTCGCTACAAGGTCGAGATCGCTGCGGATTACTTCAGGGCTCTGTGTGAAGGCAAGGAAGCACTGCTCGATTTTGGCTGTGGGCCCGGAACGTCGCTGCCGCTGTTCAGGAAGGCTCTTCCGCAGTCTCGGATTGTTGCCGCGGATGTCTCGCGCCGGAGCCTTGCAGAAGCGGAGGCGCGCTGCGCCGGCCAGGCGGAGTATCTATGGATTGCCGGATCTGGGCTTGATCTCGAAACGGAAGAGATTGGCATGGCGTTTGCGGCCTGCGTGTTTCACCATATACCGCCCACTGAGCATGAATCCTGGATGACAGAGCTGCGCCGTGTGGTCAGACCGGGCGGCGGGCTCGTGGTCTTTGAGCATAACCCCTTGAACCCGCTGACGCACTATGCGGTGTCACGCTGCGTTTTCGACAAGGATGCCATTCTCCTGCGAGCCCGAACGCTTGCCGATCGTTTGACGTCGAGTGGTTGGCATGTGCGTCGCATCCGTTTTCATGTATTCTTTCCACAATGGTTGCACTGGCTGCGGCCGCTTGAGCCAGCCCTTGGCCGAATTCCGCTGGGAGGGCAGTACTCTGTTTTTGCCATCAAGACATGATGTGCAGATGGTGTTACGCTATGGTGCGGCGGGCGCGCTTAACAGCTTGCTCGGTTTCTGCGTTGTTGTTGTCTGTCTGACCATGCTGGGCCTGTCGCCACTTGCGTCCAATGCCAGCGGTTTTCTGGTGGGTTACCTGTCCGGATATGCGTTGCATCGTCGCTTCACGTTTCGCAGCGCTGTTCCGCATCGGCGGGGTCTTCCAACATATCTGATTGTCGTCGCCGTCGGGTACGTGGTGAACGTCCTCGTGCTGTTTTTGCTGCTTGACCGTGGCATATCTGGGCTCCTGGCGCAGGCGTTGGCGATTGCCGCCTATGTTCTCGTTACCTTTTCCATGAGCAGGACATTTGTGTACCGGATGGAGGAATAATGTCCTTGTTGGTTCAATCCGCTGTCAGGCATCCGCCGTCCTTGACCGTCGTTGTTCCGTGCTTCAACGAACAGGAGGTTTTGGCGGCAACAGCCCAGCGCCTTGCGGCGGTGATCGAGGGCCTTGTCGCCTCTGGCGACGTGGCAGAACGGAGCGTCATCCTGTTTGTGGATGATGGATCGTCGGATCAGACCTGGGCCTTGATCGAGGCGTTTTCACAACGCTTGCCGAATGTCCATGGTTTGCGTCTGGCTCGTAATTTTGGTCATCAGTATGCGCTATTGGCTGGCCTCATGCATGCCGAGACTGATGTCGTGGTATCTATAGATGCCGATCTGCAGGATCCGCCGGAAACAATCCAGTCCATGATTGCGGCCTATCGTTCCGGCGCAGATGTTGTCTGTGGTGTGCGGAACGATCGCACAAGCGATGCATTTCTGAAGCGTGCCACAGCAGCATTGTTCTATGGTCTCATGCGGCGTATGGGTGTGCATCTGATTGCCGAGCATGCTGATTTCAGGTTGATGTCGCGTCCGGCAATCGAGGCCCTTCGGCAGTTCGGAGAGACCAACCTGTTCTTGCGTGGCCTCGTCCCCCAGCTTGGCTTTCGTGTGGAAACCGTTGAGTATCGTCGCGAGGCGCGTCTTGCGGGCAGTTCGAAGTACAGTCTTCCGCGCATGCTGGCGCTCAGTGCCAATGGCATAACATCGTTCTCTCTGGTTCCACTGCGAATGATCACCTTCACCGGTCTGGTGATTTCCTCGCTGGCCTTTGCTGCCGGCGTGTGGGCGTCTGCAGCCTGGCTGTTTGGGTCCGCAAGCGTGTCAGGGTGGACTTCGATCGTCATACCCCTCTATTTTCTGGGCGGCATCCAACTCCTGTCGCTCGGCATCATCGGTGAATACCTGGGCAAGAGTTACCTCGAGGCCAAGCGGCGTCCGCGCTACATTGTGGAAAAGTCTGTTTAGGTCAGGGCAGCTTGCTGCCGGTCTATGCCATGAAAAAGGCGAGGCACGGGCCTCGCCTTTTCCAACTTCAGTTTCCTTTTCTGCCGGCTTTGGCACCGGCTGGGCAGCGTCCATCGCGCGCCCGGAAACCCGTCCTCCCCAGACCTGGGTCGAATGAACAGACCACGGCCTTGTTGTTATTGCCGGTGACGCTACCACAAGCCGGGGCTCTGTCGAGTTAAAAATGACACATGGTTGCCACAATTGGCACATCAATCGACACCTTGAGGTCGTAAGTTTTCAGCACGTCTGTCGGGCGTGCCGCCGTCCGCCCGGCTTGAGTTCCGGGTCAATTGCCGTAAAACGAGGTGGCCGTTTGCAGATTCAGGAGCCTCATGCGCCTTTCCCAGTATTTCATGCCCATCCTGCGCGATGACCCGAAAGAGGCGGAGATCGTGTCCCACCGACTCATGCTGCGCTGCGGCATGATCCGCCAGGAGGCGGCTGGCAGCTATTCCTGGCTGCCGCTCGGCTACCGGGTGCTGCGCAAGATCGAGCAAATCGTCCGCGAGGAGCAGAACCGGGCGGGCGCGATCGAGGTGCTGATGCCCACCATCCAGCCGGCTGACCTGTGGCGCAAGTCCGGCCGCTATGACGCCTATGGCAAGGAAATGCTGCGCATCAAGGACCGGCATGACCGCGACATGCTCTTCGGCCCCACCAACGAGGAGATGATCACCGATATCTTCCGTCAGGGCGTGCAGAGCTACAAGGACCTGCCGCGCAACCTTTACCATATACAGTGGAAGTTCCGTGACGAGGTGCGCCCCCGCTTCGGCGTCATGCGCGGCCGCGAATTCCTCATGAAGGACGCCTATTCCTTTGACCTCACCCGGGAGGCCGGCCAGCATTCCTACAACAAGATGTTCGTCTCCTACCTCAAGACCTTCGCGCGCATGGGCCTGAAGGCTGTGCCGATGCGCGCCGAAACCGGCCCCATTGGCGGCAAGGACAGCCATGAATTCCTGATCCTCGCCGACACGGGCGAGTCGGAGGTCCATTTCGACCGGGCCTTCCACGACATGGACTGGCAGTCTTTCGAGATCGACTATGACGACGTGGCTGCCGTCGCGCGGGTCGTCGACGATTTCACCTCGAAATACGCCGCCACCGCCGAAATGCACGACCAGGCCGATTATGAGGCCCGCGTGCCTGCCGAACGCCGGGTCACCGGCCGCGGCATCGAGGTGGGCCACATCTTCTTCTTCGGCACCAAGTATTCAGAGCCGCTGGGCTGCGTGGTACAGGGGCCGGATGGCAAGATGGTCACCGTGCAGTCAGGCTCCTATGGCATCGGTGTGTCGCGGCTGGTGGGCGGCATCATCGAGGCCAGCCATGACGAGGCCGGCATCATCTGGCCGGAGCCGGTGGCGCCGTTCCGTGTCGGGCTCATCAACCTCAAGGCCGGTGACGGCGAAACCGATGCCGTGTGCAACCGGATTTACGCGGCGCTTGAGGCCAGTGGCATCGACGTTCTGTACGATGACCGTGATGACAGGGCGGGCGCAAAGTTTGGCACCATGGACCTGATCGGGCTTCCCTGGCAGGTGATCATCGGCCCGCGCGGACTGAAGGACGGCGTCGCAGAGGTCAAGAACCGCAAGACCGGCGCGCGCGAGAACGTGGCGCTGGACCAGATCGTGCCGCGCTTTACCCGCTGATGACGAAGTCGCTTTCGGAAACCCGGCCATTTGCATCCTTCGAGTGGATGCTGGCAGCGCGCTATCTGCGCTCCAGGCGGCGGGAAGGCTTCATTTCGGTGATCTCGCTGTTCTCCTTTCTGGGCATCTTGCTGGGTGTTGCAACGCTGATCGTGGTGATGGCCGTGCTGAACGGCTTCCGCGCCGAGCTTCTCGACAAGATTCTGGGCTTTCAGGGCCATGTCAGCCTCTACCGCTCCGACACCGCGCCACTCACCGACTATCAGTCGATCGCGCAGCGTCTTGCCCAGGTTCCGGGCGTCGTCAGGGCGGTGCCGCTGGTCGAGGGCCAGGCCATGGCCTCGAGCCTTCACAACAACACGGGCGCGCTGGTGCGCGGCATTGCCGAAGCCGATATTCAGAAGCTCTCCAGCCTGAACAATGACAGTCTGCGGACGGCCCTGAACCCTGACGGTCTGCCGGACGCGACAGCATCTTTTCAGGGCTTTGATGCTGCAGGCGGGGTGGCGATCGGCGAGCGCATGGCCTGGCGCCATCAGCTGGGGCTCGGCTCGCGCATCACCATCATCTCGCCCGATGGTCCGGATACCGTCATCGGCAATGCGCCGCGGATCCGCGATTACCCGGTCGTGGCGATCTTCAAGGTTGGCATGTCGGACTATGACGAGAATGTTCTCTACATGCCGCTCGCCGAGGCGCAGGACTATTTCCTCACCGACGAGGGCGTCAACCAGATCGAGGTGATGGTCGACGATCCCGACAACATCGAGCAGTATCTGGTGCCGATCATGCTGGCCGCGGGCGACGGCATGGCGATATCAAGCTGGAAGGACCGCAACTCGACTTTTTTCAACGCCCTGGCGGTTGAGCGCAACGTCATGTTCCTGGTGCTGACGATGATCATTCTCGTTGCCGCGCTCAACATCATTTCTGGACTGATCATGCTGGTCAAGGACAAGGGCCGCGATATCGCCATCCTGCGCACAATGGGCGCCACGCGCGGCACCATTCAGCGGGTGTTTTTCCTGACCGGAGCCGCCATCGGAACCGCGGGCACGATTGGCGGCTTTGTCACCGGGCTTCTCATCTGCCTGAACACGGAGCGTATTCGCCAGTTCATTTCTTGGATATCGGGGGTCGATCCCTTCAATCCCGAGCTCTATTACCTCGCCCAGCTTCCTGCCCGGATGGATTCCTGGCAGACGGTACTGATCGTGGCGATGTCGCTTGGCTTGTCCTTTGCCGCAACGCTCTATCCCTCATGGCGCGCGGCGCGGCTCGATCCTGTGGAGGCTTTGCGCTACGAATGAGCCGTATCGCGCCAGCTCTCGAACTTCGCGCGGTGGCGCGCAGCTATGCCGAGGGCAGTGGCCGCCTCGAGGTGTTTCGAAACCTCGATCTGACGGTCCGGGCAGGGGAGATCGTGGCGCTGGTCGGGCAGTCGGGGTCGGGCAAGTCGTCTCTTCTGCACATCGCGGGGCTGCTGGAGGCGCCGACCGCGGGCGATGTCATCATCGCTGGCCGGAACTGTTCGGCGCTCGATGACAAGGCGCGCACCCGGATCCGCAGGATCGGCATCGGCTTCGTCTACCAGTTTCATCACCTGCTGCCGGAATTCTCCGCGCTCGAGAATGTGATGATCCCGCAATTCATCGCCGGTTCGGGCCGCGCGGAGGCCGAGGCGCGGGCGCGCGACCTGCTCAGCCGCATGGGTTTGCAGGCCCGCCTGGCGCACCGGCCCTCGGAACTCTCGGGCGGTGAGCAGCAGCGCGTCGCCATCGCCCGCGCTCTGGCCAACCGGCCTCTGCTGCTGCTGGCCGACGAGCCGACCGGCAATCTCGACCCTGAAACCGCGGCTCATGTTCAGGCGGAATTGCTGCGCCTGATCGCAGAAGAGGGCCTCGGCGCGCTGGTGGCAACCCACAATCTGGAGCTTGCCCAGGGCATGAGCCGCATCGCCCGGCTCGAGCGCGGCCGTATCGTCGATGGCAGGGGAGGCAGCGGCCATGGCTGACAGGGCCTCCTCACCGGCCATCTTCGTGCATCTGCGCACCCACACCGCCTATTCGCTGTCGGAGGGCGCGCTCCAGATCAAGGCGGTGGCCGCCCTCGCCAAGGAGGCGGGCATGCCGGCGGTGGCCGTCACCGACACCGGCAACCTGTTTGGGGCGCTCGAATTTTCGGATGCGATGGCGGAGAAGGGCATCCAGCCCATCATCGGATGTGCGTTGAAGGTGGATGTTGCCGTTGACCGCGAGGGTGCGGCGAAGCAGGCCGGCGGGCTGCGACGCATTCCTGCCCTCGTCCTTCTCGCCAAGGATGCTGCTGGTTATGCCAATCTGATGAAGCTCTCGAGCCGGGCCTATCTCGCGAGTCCCGACAATGCCGAACACCATGTGACCTGGGAGTTCCTTTCCGGGCATGCGGATGGCCTGATCTGCCTGACCGGAGGACCGGGCGGACCGGTGAACGAAGCCTTGCTTGCCGGCCAGATGCCGCTGGCCACCGAACTGGTGCAGAGGCTCAGGTCGCTGTTTGGTGACAGGCTTTACATCGAACTCCAGCGCCACGGCACGCCGGCCGAGCGCGAGGCTGAAACGGGCCTCGTCGAACTCGCCTATGGCCTTGACGTGCCCTTGGTGGCGACCAACGAGCCCTATTTTGCCAGGGCGGATGATTACGCTGCGCATGACGCGCTGATCTGCATCGCGGAGGGTGAGCTGCTGTCCACGGACGAGCGCAGGCGCCTGACCCCGGAGCACTACTTCAAGAGCCAGGCAGAGATGGCGGCGCTCTTCGCGGATATTCCCGAAGCCGTCGAGAACACCATCGAGATCGCCATGCGCTGCGCCTTCCGTGTCAAGTCGCGGCCGCCGATCCTGCCGCGCTACGCCGAGGGTGACGAAGCCGAAGAGCTCCGCCGCGAGGCGCGCGAGGGGCTGGAGCTGAGACTGTCGAGCCGCGGCCTGATGGCAGGCAAGACACGCGAGGACTATCTCTCTCGTCTTGATTTCGAGCTCGACGTCATCACCAAGATGCAGTTTTCGGGATATTTCCTGATCGTTGCAGATTTCATCAAATATGCCAAAGCCAAAGGCATCCCGGTTGGACCGGGGCGCGGTTCGGGCGCTGGATCACTGGTCGCCTATGTCTTGACCATCACGGATCTTGATCCCTTCCGGTTCAATCTGCTGTTCGAGCGGTTTTTGAACCCCGAGCGGGTGTCGATGCCGGATTTCGACATTGACTTTTGCCAGGACCGTCGCGGCGAAGTCATCGACTACGTGCAGAAACGCTATGGCGCTGACCGGGTTGCGCAGATCATCACCTTCGGCAAGCTGCAGGCCCGGATGGTGACGCGTGATGTTGGCCGTGTCCTGCAGATGCCCTACGGTCAGGTCGATCGCATTTCTAAGCTCATCCCCAACAATCCGGCCAATCCCGTCACGCTGGCACAGGCCATCGACAGTGAACCGAAACTGCAGGAGGAGCGCGACAAGGATACCACCGTCCGCACCCTGTTCGACATCGCGCTCAGGCTTGAGGGGCTCTACCGCAACGCCTCCACGCACGCCGCCGGGGTGGTGATCGGTGATCGTCCGCTCGAGGAGCTCGTGCCGCTCTATCGTGATCCGCGCTCCGATATCCCAGCCACTCAGTTCAACATGAAATATGTTGAAAAGGCCGGGTTGGTGAAGTTTGATTTTCTTGGTCTTAAAACTCTGACGGTGATCGAAAAGGCGCAGGAGCTGATACGGCTGCGCGAGCCTGGCTTCGATATCGGACAGATCCCATACGACGACGGCAGAACGTACGACATGCTCGCGCACGGTGACACGGTGGGCGTGTTCCAGCTGGAAAGCTCCGGCATGCGTGATGTGTTGCGCAAGATGCGCGCTGATCGGATCGAGGACATCATCGCCATCGTGGCGCTGTACCGGCCAGGTCCGATGGACAATATTCCCCGGTTCATCGCCTGCAAGAAGGGTGACGAACCACCCGATTATCTGCACCCGCTGCTCGAGCCGATCCTGCAGGAGACCTATGGCATCATGGTCTATCAGGAGCAGGTGATGCAGATTGCCCAGGTCCTGTCCGGCTATTCTCTTGGCGAGGCGGATCTGCTGCGCCGCGCCATGGGCAAGAAGATCAAGGCCGAGATGGATGCGCAGAAAGAGCGCTTCGTGTCGGGCGCGGTGCAGAAGCAGGTCGACGCCCAACAGGCCGATCATATCTTCGAATTGGTGCAGAAATTCGCTGGCTACGGTTTCAACAAGTCACATGCCGCAGCCTATGCGGTCGTCTCCTATCAGACCGCCTGGCTCAAGGCCAATCACCCGGTTGAATTCCTCGCCGCGTCGATGACGCTCGATCTGGGCAACACCGACAAGCTGATGCTGTTCCGGCAGGAGGCGCAACGGCTGGGCGTCAGGGTCCTGCCGCCGTCGGTCAATGCCAGTAACGTCGACTTCGCGGTCGTGGACGGCCAGATCCTCTATTCGCTGGCGGCTCTGCGCAATGTCGGCGCCGGTGCGATCGAGCATCTGGTTCAGGTGCGTACCGAGGGCGGCCCGTTCCGCTCGCTCGGCGATTTTGCGCGCCGCATCGATGGCCGGCTGGTCAACAAGCGTGCGCTCGAAAGTCTGGCCAAGGCTGGCGCCTTTGATTGCCTCAACACGAACCGGGCGCAGGTTCTTGACAGCGTCGAGTCAATTCTCGGCATGGCCAGCCGCACGGCGAGCGCGGCGGAGGCCGGTCAGACCGATCTCTTCGGTGGTCTGACCCGCGCTGCCGATGACCTGGTGCTGCCGCAGCGTGAGGCCTGGTTGCCGATGGACAGGCTTGCCCAGGAATTCGAAGCCGTTGGTTTCTATCTCTCCGGTCATCCGCTCGATGACTACGTGAAGCCGCTGCAGAAGCTCTCGGTCGAGTCGTGGAGTTCGTTCCGCGACAAGGCGCTCACCAAGGGCGCCCGCGCCGCCAAGCTGGCAGGCACGGTCACGCACCGGCAGGAGCGCCGTTCGAAGTCCGGCAATAAGTTCGCCTTCGTCGGTTTCTCCGATCCCTCGGGACAGTTCGAGTGCATCTGTTTTTCCGATACGCTCGCCGCCTGCCGCGACATGCTCGAGCCCGGTTCGGCAGTGATCGCCCGGGTCGAGGCTGATGTCGAGGGCGAGGAGGTCAAACTCAGGCTCCAGGGTGTCGAGCCGCTCGACAAGGCCACTGCCCAGATGGTGGCCGGGCTTGAGATCTTCGTTCGCGATGCAGCGCCGCTGGAGTCGATTGCGGCGCGGCTCAGGAATGGTGGCCGGGCTCCGGTCCGGCTGGTCATGCTGATGCCGAAGGGCCGGGAAGTTCATGTCTCGCTCGGCTCGAAATTCACCGTGACGCCGCAGATCAAGGGCGCCATCAAGGCGATTGCCGGCGTGGTGGACGTACAGGATCTCTAGAGCGCAATGGCTCCTGGTTTGCCGGATTGATTACTCTTCGCCCAACGGGGCAAGGGAGATCTTGAGCGTCACTCCAGCCAAATTCTTGTGGTCTGGGTGGTTCTGCTCGCGTTGCCGGCAGCTGGTCACGCCGCCGTCATGCGGGACAGGTAGGTTGCGAAGTCGTAGTTCGGCCGTTCGAGATGCGAGAGATGCCCGGGTGCGGCCAGTTCCGAGCAGAGGCCGCGGTAGACCCGTTCGGTGCAGCCCTTGTCCTCGACGTTGACCTTGTCGAGCAGCGTCTTGAGCGCTGCGAAGTGCCCGGCAGCATCGGCGTCCGACAGGAAGTCGTCGGACATGCCGCCGCCGAAGGTCACATGCACCTCGCCAACACGCTTTGGATGGAGCGAGAGATACCAGAAATAGCCCGGCGTCAGCGTGATCAGCAGGCTGGGATAGAGCGCCAGCAGATAGGTGGTGCGGCGCAGATCGCCCTGCATGCGCGTGTTGGACGGATGGGCGCAGGCGATGCGGAAGGAAGGGTCCTTCAATATCGTGTGCCAGTTGAAGTGGGGCGGCGAGGGCGGGCAGATCATCTCGTCGAGTTTCGAGAGCCCGCCAATCGTGCCAGCATGGCAGACCGGCAGGTGATAGCTCTCCATGAAGTTTTCGGCGAGGATCTTCCAGTTGGTGTTCCAGACGAAGCTTTCGTTGAACCACTCGGTGTAGTTCTCCATGCCATAGGGGCGGATCATCTCCTCCACGTCCCGGAAGTGCTCGGCAACCGATGGCGCATCGGGATTGAGCGTCACCATGAGCCAGCCGAGCCAGACCTCGGTGCGCAGCTGGGGCAGGCGGTAGGCCTCGCGGCAGAATCCCTGATTTGCCGACATTGCGGGTGCGCCGCGCAAGCGGCCGTCGGCGGCATAGGTCCAGCCGTGATAGGGACAGGTGATGAGCCGGCGGTTGCCGCGGCCCTCGAGCAGCGTCGACATGCGGTGCAGGCAGACGTTGGACTGGCAGCGGATCGCGCCATCCTCGCCGCGCATCGCCATCAGCGGCTGGCCGGCGAGCTCGAAGGCGATGTAGTCGCCTGGCTCCCTGAGTGTGGAGGCCCGGCCGACGCAATACCATTCCCGCCTGAAGATCTGATCGATCTCGCGGGCCAGAAAGGCCTCCGAGGTGTAAACGCTCTTGGGCATTGCCCTTGCCTGGGCGAATGGCACGGCCACGCTGGCGGCCAGTTCCTCGACGGCGTCCTGTGGCTGGCGTGTCGTCATGCCGATTGTAGCAGGCCCCTCCGGGCGAGGTTGCGGAACAGATGACTGGCGCCGAAGCTCCATGGCGTCGCCTTGTCTGAGGTCGTCATGCGGTTGGCGAGGGTGCCCAGTTCGCTGGAACTCACGGTCACCACATCGCCAAGCTTGTGAGTGAAGCCCTTGCCGGGCTCGCCGCGGTCCTCGACGGGGGCAAACAGCGTTCCCAGAAACAGCACCGCACCGTCGGGATATTGGTGATGCGGTCCCATCATCTGGCGAACCAGATCGGCCGGGTCGCGGCTGATCTTCGACATGTTGGATGCGCCGTTGAGTATGAATCCGTCCTCGCCCTCGACGCGCAGCGCAAGTTGCATGCGGCGAACATCGTCGAGGCTGAAGCTGTCATCGAACAGCCGGATCATGGGTCCGAGGGCGCATGAGGCGTTGTTGTCCTTGGCCTTGCCCAGCAGCAGCGCCGAGCGGCCCTCGACGTCGCGCAGGTTGACGTCATTGCCAAGCGTGGCGCCAACGATTCCGCCCGCGGATGACACCACGAGCACCACCTCCGGCTCGGGATTGTTCCATGTGGAGACCGGGTGGAGGCCGGCCTCCATGCCGTGGCCAACCGCCGCCATCACCTGCGACTTGGTGAAGATCTCGGCGTCCGGCCCGATGCCGACCTCGAGATATTGCGACCAGGCGCCTTTTTCGACCAGAAGCTGCTTCAGCTTCATGGCCTCGGGCGATCCGGGCCGCAGTCTCGAGAGGTCATCGCCGATCAGCGCGCCGATGCTGCCGCGGATCTCGGCAGCGGCATCCGGGTTGCCGCGGGCGCGCTCCTCGATCACCCGCTCGAGCATCGAGGTTGCAAAGGTGACGCCCGCCGCCTTTACGGCCTGCAGGTCAATCGGCGGCAGCAACCAGGGTTTCCCGCTGTCGCGCGCTTCGGGCGGCGTGTTGGCGATGATCGCTGCCGCATCGCCGACCGGCCGGCCCTTCGCGGCCCTGGCAGCGGACGCGGGCTCGCCGGTCTCGCAGAGGTCGCGCATGGTGGCGAAGCTCGCCGTGATGTCGACGAGCTGTGATTCGTCGCGGCGGACGATGCTCGGCCCGCCTGCTGCCGGGTCCCATATCCTGCCGACCAGACTGCCGTGGTCGGGAAGGCTGTCTGCGGTCATGTGGGCGGCGAGCGAGGGCATCGATGTCGGTCCTTCCGTGATTGGCTCCAGCCTAGACTCTTGCCGCTCGCGGGGGAAGAGCGTTGCGCGTCTCAGCGCAGCTGGCGCTGGAGCTCCCGGTCGGCCAGCTGTTCGAGGAATTCGATGGCGAATCCGCCCGCGAAGTGGCGGATCACGCGGCCGCGGCGGCGGCCTACAACCACCATGGATCCGATCATCGGGCGTATGTCGGCTCTGAGGGCCGCCCCGGACAGCGAGACGTCGAGCAGTTCGCAGCTCACGCTGAAGCCGCCGGGCAGATGCAGCTGTGCCGATGCCGTGAGCGGCTCGAAGCGGGTGTGCCGTCGCACTGGCCGGTCGGGGCGGGCGTCGCGCCGGATCAGCCAGCGCAGATGTCGGATGAAACGTGCCCGTCGCGATCCCTGATGGGTGAAGTCCACCCAGAAACCGCTGCCATAGCGCGGCCCCGTTACCCCGTCCACGCGGCCAAGCTCTTCGATGAAGGCGATGATCGCAACGCCGGGCTGGATAAGCTCGGCGGTCAGGAACAGGGCCATGTCCGGGTCGATGGCGGTGACCTCGCACTGGCCCTCGGTTCCGTCGGGCAGAAGATATTGGGCAGGAAGTGGTGGTGGTTCAGGGTCGGGTTGTGGGCTGTCGGCACTTGCGCGCTTGCCGAATACGATCACGGGCGGGGCTCACTTCAGCTGAGGTCGAGACCTCCTGCTATCACATGGAACTTGCGGCGAGCCTGCAACGGGTCGGCGGACAGCGCCGTCGCGCCCTCGGGCGGTTTCAGAAAACTGGCGGTCACGACTTCAACATCCGCAATGGCCGTGTGGACAAGAGCCGGCGTGCTCTCTGCGATGAACAGGCCACCCAGCACCTGCATGCGCCCGCTGCGTGGGATCAGGGGCAGGGCGATCATCTCCGCCTGGATCAGCTGGCCGCGGTCGGTGCGCAAGCGCAGGCGGAACAACGCCTGTCGCTGGGCATGCGTGACGCCGCGCAGAAAGCGCTCGATGAGGCCGCGCTCGAAGGCGGGCCAGTCGGCGAGAAAGCCGGTGCCGGTCACCTCGCGGCGGTAGAGCTGGCAGATGGCCGTGCCGGCCAGACGCCAGCTGAAGGGCTGTCCCGGCGCAATCCGCTCGGCGATGAAAAGTTGTGGCAGCAGCGTCTTCAGCTGTCTCAAATCGAGATCGTGGCGGTGCGGCGCAGGGCGGTTTCCGCGCATTCCGGTCCAGGCTGCCAGCAGGCGTGCGGCTGCCGCTCCCGGCTCGGCGCCTGGATCTGGTGTATATGAACCCTCGGTCAGCTGCATGAGAAGGCTCCCTGGCCCGGTCGGCGGCCCGCTGTTTCATATTGACCTCGAGGCTCCCACGTTGCAGCCTTCGTGCCAGATGCAGTTTTCACCCCAGACTGAGCCGCGGCAGGGCGATGGATCCGGCCCCATCCTGAACGTGCCAGGCGTGGTGCTCTGGGTCGTTGCCGTGCTGGCCGGGATGCATCTTGTGCTGCTGTGGGGCGGCGAGCCGTGGCTGGTCTGGGCCTATGATGAGCTTGCGCTCAATCCCCTTGCGCTGACTGCAACCGGCGGTCATGGCTGGACCCTGCTGAGCTACATGCTGCTGCATGGCGACTGGATGCACCTGCTGTTCAATTCGCTGTGGCTGGTGATTTTTGGCACGCCAGTGGCGCGCTATCTGGGTAGTGCGCGGTTTCTGGCCGTCTGTCTGGTCGCTGGGCTGGCTGGCGGTCTTGCCAGCCTGACGCTCTACTGGGGCCAGCCGGTAGTGATCATCGGAGCGTCCGGGGCTGTCTCCGGGCTGATCTCGTCGGCCATTCCCATCATGTACGGACACCGTGTGCCGGGAGGTATGCGGCCGCTGTCGTTCCGCGAGCTGCGCCATGCGCCTCAGGCGCTGCTGTTCATGGCCGTTTGGCTGGTCATCACTCTGGTTTCGGGTGGCACGGGCTGGACTGGCGGCTCGTTCGGCTCCGATACCGTCATCGCCTGGGAGGCGCATGTCGGAGGCTTCCTGGGTGGGCTGCTGGCCTTTTACGCCCTCGCGCCGCGCAGCCGGCGGAGCGAACTGCAGTCCGACTGAAGCACCATTTGCTCTAATATGTTTTGGCCGGGTCGAACAGGCGCAGATCGTCCACAAGCGTGAGGCTGTCGCCCTCGAGCCGCCGGTAGAAGCAGCTGCGGCGCCCGGTGTGGCAGGCCGCGCCGCGTCCTTCCGGCCTGACGATCAGCTGCAGCACGTCCTGGTCGCAGTCGGTGAGGATCGAAACAACGCGCAGCGTTTCGCCGGAAGTTTCGCCCTTCTTCCACAGCGTCTGTCTTGACCGGCTCCAGAAATGCGCCAGCCCCGTGGCGCGGGTCAGGCGCAGCGCTTCCTCGTTCATGTGGGCAAACATCAGAACGCGGCCATCGCCCGCGTCCGTGACGATGGCCGGGATCAGCCCTTGTGCATCGAGCCTCGGCTGAAACACGAGGGTTTCATCGAGGTCTGCTGCCATTACAGCGAGAACCCGTTGCTGGGTGCGCGCACCAACTCCATGAAGCGGGCCTGCAGCACCGGGTTCGACTTGAACTCGCCGGTGAACTGGGTGGTGATCGTTGCAACATTCCGCTTGCCGATGCCGCGGATCGACATGCAGGTGTGCACGGCCTCCAGCAGCACCGCTGCGCCGCGCGGATTGAGCGCGTCCGTGATCGCATTGGCGATCTGCGCTGTCATGGTTTCCTGGGTTTGCAGCCGCCGCGCATAGATCTCGACCACGCGCGCAAGCTTTGAAATTCCCACCACTGCCTTGGTTGGAAGATAGGCGACATGGGCACGGCCGATGAACGGCGCGATGTGGTGTTCGCAATGCGAGGTGAAGTCGATGTCGCGCAGCATGACGATGTCGTCATAGCCACCGACATCCTCGAAGGTGCGGGACAGGGCCTCGGCGGGATTGTCCTCGTAGCCCGAGAAATACTCGCGGAATGCCTTGGCCACCCGTTTCGGCGTATCGAGAAGGCCTTCGCGGTCCGGATTGTCTCCGGCCCATGCCAGCAGCGTGCGCACCGCAGCCTCGGCTTCCTCCTGGCTTGGGCGTTTGACCGGCTTTGCCGGGATCTTCTTGATGACGGCGTCCATGGTTCGACTTTACACTCCATACGGCTGCCGGGACCGGCAGGCACTGGCCTTACGCATTGGCGACCCCCATATCACGGTTGAAACCCCCATGGCAAACCGGCACAGGCCGGGTTGCAGTGCCACGCGGATCAGTTAAGATATTGGAATGATTAACGAGATTTACAACCGCCAGATCCTGGGTTTTGCCGCAGACATTCCGCGGCTGCAACGTCTGGCCCACCCGGACGCCACCGCCGTTGCACATTCGCGGCTGTGCGGCTCGAAAGTGACCGTCGATCTCGCCATGAAGGATGGCGTGGTGACCGACTTCGGCCATGAGGTGAAGGCCTGTGCGCTGGGCCAGGCTTCATCGTCCATCATGGCCCGGCATGTGGTGGGCTCCACGGCGGCCGAGCTTCGCGCCCTGCGCGATCAGATGTACCGCATGCTGAAGGAGGCGGGCGCCGCGCCCACGGGCAAATGGGCCGATCTCGAAGCCTTGTCGCCCGTGCGCGATTTCAAGGCGCGACATGCCTCGACCCTGCTCACCTTTGACGCGGTGGTTGACGCCGTGAATCAGATCGAGGCCCGTCAAAAAGCTGCCGCGCATGGCTGACGGACAGCCGGCCGCCATTCTTGCCTCTGACGCCCAGGCGCGTACCGGCACCATCTATCCGCCGCCCTATGCCGCTGCCATCGCGGGCCGCGTCAATGGCCACGAGCTGGTGAACCGGTTCGCAAACCCGGTTGTGATCCTCGAGGTCGGCACGCGCAGCGAAGGCGACCGCGTGCATTACCCTGAAGCGGACATGGCCGCTGTCAAGGAGAGCGGCAAATACCGTCTC
>NZ_JBIIDX010000152.1:0-8263 GCF_044238155.1 Aestuariivirga sp.
GAAGACGAGCAAGCGCGAGAGAGCATCTACCGCTTCCGGTACAGGGTATTTTCCGGCCATCTTGGCCGCAAGGACCTCGATGGCGCCGACCAGGAACGGCAGATCATCAAGGACGAATTCGATGATAATGCGAAGCATTTCTATCTTGGCGAACCCAATAATCCGATCGCTGCCCTTACGGCATCATCACTGGCGGGAAACCGTCTGTCGGAAGAACTCTCGCATTTCCTTGAGATATCAAGGCTTGAACAGGCCACCAGCCTCGACAAGATGCTGCTCGCAAACTGGCTTTTGGTTGAGCCCGCGCACGCAGGCACACTGATCGTCAATGACCTGCTGATGGCGACCTATGACCTGGCGCTGGCCAATGACATCTCCATCGTTCTTACTTTCTGCCGGCCGGGCCTCGTGAGCTTCTACCAGCGACTGGGCTTTGAGCAATACACTCATGCAAAGCCACTCAAGGGAATTGGCCTGCGCTGCCCGCTGTTGCTGGTCGTGCGCGATGGTGCGCGGCTGAGTGCCTGCCGCTCGCCGCTTTACCGAATCTTTCGCCGGAAAGGTGGCGATGATCGCCCGGATGAGGTGCGCCTCAGGCTCGAACCACTGATTGACCTGTTCCAGGCCAGCCAGATCCTTGCAAATGACGAACTCTGGCTTGACAGCGATACCGCATTCGTCAGCCGTGCCCGCCCGCGGCTGTTTGACGGCCTGCAGGAGGACCACGTTCGCCAGATCATGAAACTCGCCAGTGTCATTTCATGCACGCCCGGCGAAACCATCACCCGACAGGGCGAAACCAGCGACGACATGTTCCTCATCGTATCCGGCAATTTCGAAGCCTGCACGCCTGGCACGCCGGCACGGCGCCAACTGGGCGAGGGTGACCTCTTCGGCGAACTGGAGCATCTCTCGCTGAAGCCGCGCAACGAGGAGGTGAGCGCAGGCTCTGCAGGACATGTTGCAGCGCTAAAGGCCGATGCCCTGTTCCATTGGATGCGAAAGAACCCTGAACCGGGAGTGACGCTCGCGGTGAACCTCGCCAGACTCCTGGCCCAGCGTATTTCCGAACGCTAGGCGTCAGGAAAGCCCGTCAAGCCTGATGCCGCCTCGCGCCTCGACCGCGGCTTCGAGCAGCGGAATGACCTCATAGTCAGACTCCGTGGTGCGCGTGAAGCCGGTGATCATCAGGGACTCGCGGACAGAAGCAAGGGCGGGGTCGGCAACCGCCATCTCGACGGCCCGCTGCCAGCGCTCCACCTGCGGCGCACGGGTCACGTACGGAAGACCCGGCACACGCGGCGTCACTCCGAGCTCAACGAGACCATCCAGCAGCCCCGGGCGAAATCGCCGCACATAGGCGAGGCATACGGCATCGATCGCACAGACGTCTGCCTCTCCACTCTGCAGGGCAAGCAACGACCTGAGATGCCCACCCGACAGCCGTGTATCCTGGAAGAACATGCCATCGCAGGCCCATTCGACAAAGAAACTCTTGAGCGCCAGCATGCCTGACATCGAGTCGACGGTGTTCACCGCAGCAATCGTGCCACGGTAGTCCGGAAGGGCCCGTGACTGTCGTGCAAACACCACGCTCGAATAGCAGAAGCCTTCACACCCTGGAACGCCGTAATGCGGAGTCCCCACAAGCGACAGTCGTCCGCGCAGGCCATGAGTGAGGGGATAACCGCAGGTCTGGCTGAACTGAAGGTCGGTACGTTCCCAGGCGCCGGCATAGTCTTCCAACCTCGACAACTTGAGTTCATAACCCGCAGCATGCGCAATTGCCGAAGCCCAGGCATCAGTCGCCTCGGCCAGTTCGGGATAATCATACATCGGAAGTGTCATCAACATGGCCAGAGAGAGCCAGATCACGCATGACATGGCAAGAGCGGATCTTGATTGTTTGGCAGGTCGGGAATTCCTGCTAGGCTGAGGAAGTCGCTGGGGCTTCAGACATGGATGAAATACATTTCGAGCGTGGCAATCCCTTATTCGGGGTGGCGCAGGACTTGGCAAGGTCGCCAGACCGGTTCCTGTGCGATCTGGCCCTGCGCCATGACGGCCTTGCCCGCTTCAGGGTGTTTCACCGCCATATGCTGGTGATTGCTGAACCGGACATCGCCCATGAGGTTCTGGTGAGCAAGTGGCAGCACTTTGTCCGCGGCCGGCAAAGCCTCAACCTCGGTCTGTTTGCCAAGGGTCTGTTGTCGATGAGCGGACCAGAGTGGCTCGAGCAACGACGTCTCGCCCAGACGGCCTTCAACCGCGACATCCTCAAGAGCGTGGACGGCGTGACCGCGCAGGCGGTCGAGGCCTTAGCCGCACAGTGGGATGCTGAACGACAGTCAAACGGCAGTGTGGCACTCGGCAACGGCATGCTCCAACTCTCGATGGCGGTCATCGCCCGGATGCTTCTCTCAACCACGATCGCGCCCGACACCGCCTTGCACGTCGGGCAGATGCTGCAACGCGCCCTGCAACTGGTTATGAGACGCAATACGGCGATCTGGGCACCACCGATCTGGCTTCCCACGCCCGACAACCTGAAATTTCGCTCCCTGCGCAAGGCGCTGAACCACTTCATCGCCAGCACGATCAACGACCGGCCCGAGCGAGGCGAGGGGCTTACCGACCTGCACGCCACTCTGTCATCAGCTCGCGATCCACGCACAGGCCGAGGTCTTTCCGCCGACGCACTCGCCGAGGAGACGAAGACCCTGTTCTTTGCGGGCTATGAAACCGTTGCCACCAGCCTGACCTGGACGCTCTATCTCCTGGGTCAAAACCCAGCTGTCGCCCACAGTGTCCAACAGGAAATCGCCAGCGTGCTCGGGGATCGAGCGCCGCGATTGGACGACCTCCCTCGCCTGCCCTACGTGCGTGCGTGCCTGATGGAGACGATGCGTCTCTATCCGCCAGTTTATGCGCTGCCTCGACTGACCGCGGAGGATGAGACGCTTGGCTCGCACCGGATACCGCGCGGCACCGGGGTGCTTGTCTCGATCAGCGGGCTGCATCGGGCACCCGTATGGGGCGAGGATCGTGACGCGTTTCGCCCGGAGCGCTTTCTGAAACCGGATTGGCCGCGGCGGGCCTACATGCCTTTTGGCGCCGGCCGCCACCTCTGCATCGGTAATGATTTTGCCAACGTGGAAGCCATGGTTGCGCTGACCATGATCATGCAGCGTTATCATCTTGGAACACCGAACACTGTGGGCGTACGGGCCCGAATCACCCTGTCACCTGATTCGGAAATCCGGCTGCCACTGAGCCGGCGCTGAGGCTGGGCCTGCTGCCCACTCATGCCGATCACATCGATGGATCTGCTCCCGTGTCCGATGGTACATCCATGCCCATGATCGTGACCTTTTCGGGTTGCTGCAGCACGATAGCGCCACTGGTGTCGGTCGACACGGCATGAATGAAGAAGTGCGAAGGCTGGGTATCGCTGGCCTCCATCACCGGCGAAGGGGCTGACACGATGGGAATACCACCGGCTGATCCGATCCATTCCGTATGCCGGTGACCATGCATGAACAGGATCCGGCTGGAGTATTTCCTGAGTCGGCGGATCACCTGGCTGCCGTTGATGAGGGCCGTTCCGATTCGCTCCGACAGCGCCTTCGCAGGTATCGGGTATTCCACCAGATGATGGTGGAGCGCAATGATCCAACCGGCGCTTGGAAACTGACCCATGACCCGTTCACTCGCCCGTAGCTGCGCCATGGAAACCATGCCCAGCGCATTCGTGAACGAAAAATGGGTTGATGCATTGGAGTTCAGCACGATGATGCCAAGTCCAGCCTCGCCATCAGGGCGCTGAAGCATCGGAAAGGCCAGATCGGCGATTGCGGACAGTTCCCGTCCGAGCCGGCGCGACCCGCTGTCGGCAAATCGCGCAATCACATCCCGGTGTGGCGCAAGATATGCCGCAAGCGTTGGCCCTACGTGCCCCGTTTCAGCATCAATGACGTTCAGGCGCTCGCCCTGAAGCCCGGCAAGAACCGACAGCATGCGCATCTGCCGAAGCACTTGCGAAGGGCTGCCGGGAAGGTCAAGCCGTGCGGGATTGGCGCGGTCAACGACGTTGAGATCGTGGTTGCCAGGAAGCGCAATCATGCGCGTCTGCAGCTGTGGGTAAGGTGCAAGCGCATCAACAAACGCCGCCCATTCAGTTGCTGCACCAGCGTCGGTGAGATCTCCGGTCAGGAGAATTGCGTCAAGAGGCCGCCGCGCATGCCGGCGCGCAAGCTCAGCCAGAACACGATCGAGGCGTTGATTGCCGCGCGGGCCGGAGCGTCCGCTCTCGATCCGGAAGCCGTAAGGCCCTGCAACCGTGTGCACATCAGACAGGTGGGCAATATGCCAAAGCCGTCCGCCGACGGGCTGGCCGGCGAACGACGGAATGTCCTGCGGTGCCATCATCCAGGCATCCGCCACGCCCCAGACCAGCGCAGCCACGCTGAAATAGGAAGACACGACCAAGATCGCATTGGCAATCACGGGAAGCAGGAATTGAAATGGAACGGCAAGATCAGCGAGGCTGGCTGTCCACCGCGTATGTGGCCAGGCAATGAATGCAACCCACGCGGCAAGCACGCTGAGAATGGCAGCGGACACCAAACCAGATACGGAGCGAATGACGCTTCGCCGCCGCGGATTGTAGCTCTGGCCCAGTCTCCGCTCGGCGACGTGCCGGATCACTTCCCGGCCAACCACATAGCTTGGCTGGAGCCCAAGAGCGTGAAGTGACCAGAAACTCGTCTCAAACATGCTCCACACCTTGCGCCAGCCGAGCCAGGCCAAAAGCAGGAGCACACCCAGCGCCACGAGCGAGCCGAGCCCCGCGAGAACCAGGCTCACCTGCGTGGATAGCTTGCCGAACCACAGGGAGATAATAAGCGGCAGGCTGCCGAGCACAAGCCCGGGCAGGCCAATCAACAACACCCAGGCCAGCACCAGCTTCACCGGACTGATCTCCGCCATCAGACTTCCTGCGAGAGACAGCAACGAACGCTGCCGGGTGCTTGAGGCATCGTCTTCAATGTCACCCTTGCGGGGATCAAGCAGAAGCTTCATGCGGCTTGCCAAATCACTCGATCTGATCTCTCATATTCTAAAGTCTTCTGGCGCCCGGGAACATTCCAATGAGCAAACCACGCAGCGATGGCGACGCTGACCCGGGTCTGTCCACCATAGGCAGTCTGCTGCTGGTCTGCACAACAATACTTGTTCTTGCCGCCCTCGCCTGGGGAGAAACAGTCTTTGCACCTGCTGCCTTTGCAGTGTTTATCGTAATGGTTGTAAGACCTCTTCAGGTTGCTCTCCAGGCGCGCATACCTCGCATTCTCGCGATCCTGCTCACCCTCATCGTGACGCTCGTATGCATCGCGGCCCTGCTTACACTCTTTGCCTGGGGAGTGAGCATTGTCGGACAGTGGCTGATCCGCAACAGTGGACGGCTGCAGGAACTATACCTGGCCGCAACCGCCTGGCTCCAGAGCCAGGGCTTCACGATGGCGGGGCAACTCTCCGACACGTTCAATCTGTCCTGGTTCATGCGAATGGTTCAGACAACACTGACGCGGCTGAATGGTCTTGCCGGCTTTGCATCCCTGGTCTTTGCGTTCTCGGTACTTGGCCTGCTGGAGGTGGATAACCTCGTTGCACGGCTTGGGACCGCGACCAGCCGTTTCAACGGAGCCGCAGTCGTCGCGCTCGGCGAGGAGACGGCCAGCCTTTTTCGGAGATACATGCTGGTACGAACCATCGCCAGCGCAGTCACTGGAGCCATCGTCTGGCTGATCGCCTATATGTTCGGGCTCGAGCTTCCTGCGGCCTGGGCCGCTATCGCCTTCACGCTGAATTACATTCCCTTCCTGGGGCCGCTGATCGCAACCCTGCTGCCAACGCTCTTTGCGCTCGTGCAATTTGAATCTTTTGAAATCGCGGGGCTGGTTCTGATCTGTCTGACACTGGTTCAGTTCGTGATCGGCAGCTACATCGAACCCGTGTTCACGGGTTCGACCCTGTCGATCTCTCCTTTTGCCGTCATGTTCGTCGTGTTTCTGTGGACACTGCTCTGGGGCCTGACAGGCGCGTTCATCGGAGTGCCTGTGCTTGTTGGGGTCCTCACCGTCTGCCGGCGTCTGCCATCGATGCAGTGGCTGACCATCATGCTGTCAGGCAACAGAGCCTGACAGGTTGCTTCATCTGGCCCTCAACTCCACTTTCGCAGTGGCCAGCCTGTCCAGAAGCTTGATCCGCTTCCGTAGAGGCCACCAGTCATAGAGAAAGATTTCCATCGGCCGCCAGACGGCAACATAGCCAAGTATGAACAGCCCCTGCTCTAGCATCAGCAGGAAAGCGCCCCGCGCCATGAACAACTCGAGCGACCAGATCGCACTGAGGCAGAGCGCCAGAACCAGAAAGCCAATCGCAAGGGCCACGCGGCCGGTCCGGAAGAGATCCTTGAGTTGAAGCCGTGCGCTGGTTGCCCGCGAGCAGAAGGAATTCCTCAGGGCTGATGGCAGCACGGCGGCCAGATCCCGCTCGATCTCGGCTGCCGGCATCTCAATGACCAGCGTAAAGTCGATGTTCGAACCTCCTTCGCCGGCGTGCTCGATGATATAGTTGGCCGCCCTGTCATCAAGATCACGATGGATAAATGGCGATGGATCGAGTGAATTCAAAATCTGCTCCGGCGAATTGAGCTTGATCTCGATCACGCCATCCTCTCGGAGCCCCCTCACAGCCCCTCGCCTTTCATGTCGTCAGGTTCAGGACTCTGCTGCGCTGCGGAGGAAGGGCCAGTCATGCGAAGCCTGCCACAATGTATGAGAGCAGGCCTCTCGCGCGCGCCTGCAAAGACCATCAGGAATGTCATAAGGCGTGGACGGTACGGCAGGACCCGCTCCAACGCAAAGCAAAGATGCGCTGCGCCTTCCGCCATGCGCGCCGCTACTCCGCAGCCGGCGCTGGCGTTGCCTCTGGCACGCCGCCCTTGCCGCCTTCACGCCATCCGAACCATGTGACGTAGAGCGTCGGCAGGAAGATGAGGGTGAGGATCGTCGCCACCAGCAGCCCGCCCATGATGGCGAAGGCCATCGGACCCCAGAACACCGTCCAGGCGATGGGGATCATGCCGAGCACGGTGGAAATCGCGGTGAGGATGATGGGCCGGAAGCGCGCGGCGCTGGCGTCGATCGCTGCCTCCCGCACGCCCTTGCCCGCTGCGCGTTCGGCGTCGATCTGGCCCAGCAGGATCACCGCATTCTTGGTGATCATGCCGAGCAGCGCCAGAATGCCGAGGATGGCGACAAAGCCCAGAGGCCTGCCGGAGAGCAGCAGCGCGCCGACGACGCCGATCAGCCCCAGCGGACCCACGCTCAGCACGATGAACAGCCGCTGGAACCCTTTGAGCTGGAACATCAGAACCGTGAGCATGATGAAGATCATCACCGGGACGACCGCCAGCACGGAAGCCTGGGACTTGGCGCTCTCCTCGACGGTGCCGCCCACCGCGATGGCATAGCCGGCGGGGAGTGTCGCCGAGAGTTCGGCGATCGGCTTTTCAAGCGCGCGGACGACCTGTTCGGGCAGGACGCCGGGCCGGAGATCCGACTGCACCGTGAGATTGGGCACCCGGTCGCGCCGCCAGATCAGCGGATACTCCTGCTCGTAGTCGAAGCGGGCGAACTGGGCGAGCGGCACGGTGCGCCCGCCTGGCAGCGGCACCTGAAGCGTGCGCAGGCCGTCGATCGACACGCGCTGATCGTCGATGCCGCGCGCCACCACGTTGATGAGATAGATGTCATCCCTGATCTGCGTCACCGGCACGCCCGAGACGACCGTTTGCAGAATCTGCGCCAGCGCTTGCGAGCTTAAGCCCAGCCGCCGCGCCTCGTCCTGGTCGATCCTGATGCGCAACTGGCGCGCCGGCCCTATCCAGTCGAAATTGACGTTCTCGGCATCCGGATTGGCGGCCATCACCGCCGCCAGTTTCAGCGCGATCTCTCGCACGTCCGAAATGTTCGGCCCGCTGACGCGGTATTGCACCGGCCAGCCCACCGGGGGCCCGAGCTCAAGCGGATAAACGCGGCTCACCGCATTGGGGAAGTTCTCCGCGAGCGCGGCCTCCAGCTTTGCCTGAAGCCTTTCGCGCGCCGCCACGTCCTTGGCCACGACCACCGCCTGCGTGAAGAAATTATTGGGCAGCTGGACATTGAGCGGCAGATAGAAGCGGATGGCGCCGCGGCCC
>NZ_JBIIDX010000153.1:0-8230 GCF_044238155.1 Aestuariivirga sp.
CATTGTCATCTATTTCGTCAGAAACTACATCGCCAAGGGCTTTGCCCTTGGCCGCGTATGAGAAAGGCGGGAATATGGACGCGCCAATGATGTTTTCAGTCGACTGGTGGCAGCAGCCACTTGGCAGTTGGATGGCATGGAACCGTGTTACCATTGCCTTTTTCCTTTACGTGTTTGGCTCCATTCTGGCGATGGGCGCATGGGAATACTTCGTGCCGGGCGGTTCACCGCGGCGCGGTATCTTCCGGCTTGACACCACCCGGGGTGATCGGCTGTTCATGACGCATCTTGGCACCGCCTTCATATTTCTCGGGTGGCTGGCGTTCTTCGGTACGCCGCTGTGGGGTGCGGTAGCTATATCGATTGTTTGGGGAATTGTTGTGTTTCGCTGGGCCTGACCCAGCGCAGGCTTGCATAGGCAGAACCGCCTCAAAGTGTTGTTCGGTCTCAATCGGCAACCTCAAAACAGCGAAAATCAGCGACCGTCAGAAAACATTTGAGCAGCCGTAGCGACATGAGTGAACGCGTCAGCCTTGTCGATCTATCGACCAGGCTCGATCTTTTCCAGTTTCACGACAGTAACGGGTTTCAGACATCCGTTTATCAACGGTGAGCATCAAGAGTGGTTGTCTGGGTGGCTATTCAAATCTCTTCAAGCAAAGTCAGTTGATCACGAGGATTTGAAGTCATGTGAATTTATAAAAGGAAAATTGTACCGCTACCATCATATCAACAAACTTCATCTGCGATCGTCAGTTATTCTTGAATTCCTTTGTTGCCTTGTCGGTGATCCAATAAGCATCCCCACGCTCTTCGGCAATCCAGATAGCCAATTTCATAACCGCTTTCATGCAGCGACGACAAAGCCAGCATTCGACAGATCTTTGCAAACCATCGCAAGGCAGTGCACGAGCAAGCGCCGCCTTGCTTAACCTAGGTATTTCCTCACACCTGAGGTCAGTTCGTGATAGCGAATTGGACTGGAAAAACATTTACAGTTGGTGGTAGCATTTGAAACGGTCAAATCCCAACGGGCTATTTGACCGTGAGCACGACACTGCTCTAAAACAACCTTTTGTTGGCAAGATGATATCGATAGTGGAGTGTCTCGTGTTTCGGTTCAAGTATTGCGGACGCTGCAGTCCATCCAGAACTCATGATGCGGGGCCAAAAGCGGCTTAAAGATGATTTTGGTCAGCATATTGATCACTTCTGATGAGAAGAAAGAAGAGGATCTTCCGCTCGGCATAATCGAGAACATAAATTCATTCAGACGAGTTCACCCGGGCATTCCGCACCAGCTGTTCACCACTTCAACAATTCGCAAACTCATCTACGATCATTTTGATGCTGAGGTTCTGGCGGCGTTTGATAGGCTGAAACCCTTCGCCTACAAAAGTGATTTGGCACGATACTGCATCATGTATCGTTACGGTGGTGTGTACGCTGACATATCCACGTACTTTCTTAAGCCCTGGTCTCTAGATCATCTTACATTGCTGGATCATAAGGCGACGTCATGTACATTGGCGCAAATGGGGCTGTTCCAGGATTTCCAGTCCGCAAGTATATGGGATACTAGTAACGGAATATTTTCAAGCCCTCCGCGGCACAAAGCCTTGGCGATGGCAATCAAGCTGATATGTGAAAATATGAAGGCCAGTTACTATGGAAAGAATAGCCTCTGCCCAACAGGACCTGTGCTCTTTGGCAAGGCCATCGCGAGAACTTGTGAACCTGAAGACTTGATTGTTGGAAAATCGGTATGGATTAATCCAACCGAAAATCTAAAAGGACTGATAAACGAGAGAAGTCACGGCTTCCTGTTTGGTAACAGACTAGTTGCAGTCAAACGAAAGCGGGGAGGAAGCCCGCTGTCCACAATAGGAATCGCAGGAGGCAATGATTATAATGAAATGTGGGACTCTCGCGACATATATGAGACCAGTTAGTCATTTTCACTATAGATCCATGTCGTAGTCCTCAAACGGATTGATGACAGTGGTCGTCTGGAAATTCAGAGCACTCGCTATCCCCAGCCGTGATGGCGAATTGTAATGGACCCTGCTCATCATGTGCTGGTCGATGTCGGATCTGATTGGGGTGGCAACTTCTGCAAACGGCAATGCGCCCGCGAGCCACTCGATGATGTAAATTGCTTTGACGTTGAGAACCGCGCGGATCGTGAGACGTTCCCAGTTGAACACATCTGTCGGGGTCATCAGTCGGGCTCGGCCACCTTCGTGGAGTGATGGACGTAATCGATTCGGCTAATTCTATTGCATTTCGCTTTGTTGATTTGTGGTTCAACTCTTTACTACACGAGATGAGCGTCAACAGATCCTTGGCTGTCACCATGCCACTAGAATTGAGTACGGCTATGAGCCGGCTATGGCACTAGCGGTCATAGTTTGATGCAATCGGAACAATGTACTGGTCTAGTCCAGTTCCATAAGACGTCAGTAACGCAGCACTCAGCGGAAAATTGTGGGCATGGAAGCGTTCAGAAACGTTATAAATGTCAAAGTTTTTAAGAAGGTCATGGAATTACTCTTGTCGAGGTGACGTAGTGTGACCTCGCAGTATCGAGAAGCGATTATACAGCAGTCATGAAAGTGTTTGGATATGCATCCCGTGCACCCGCTCCAATTCGGGGTCTGAGTGTATGGTAGATTTCTAAGTTTGAAAATATGCGAGCTAGTATCAGTTACCGATGTATGCGATCACGAGGGTGATCTGGCTCTTGATCTGAGTATGATTTGCATGGAATGGGGAATGTCATAGAGTTTCTAAAGACTTTGAATTAATGGTAATTCGTACAGGCTGGGATCGATAGATGGCTATTGGGCAGCATCTCAATGCTGATGTGTGGAAGTCAGCTGCAGAGTCCTGCGGCGAGATATCCGCAAAACTGTCAATTATAAATTCTGAAAGCAATGCAACTGTTCCATTCTCGTTGCAGTTCAAGAAGCGCCCCAGTGGAGTCACGCTGATCGATGAGGTGGCAGACTTCGAAATAAGCCCCACGAGCATAATTTGCAGAGTAGTTATAGGGTTACAAAGCGGATATTGGTGGCATATACGAGCCATACTGAAAATTGTTGTTGTCTACTTGGGTCGAGGGTTAGAAAGTGGACAATTTTCTGTCTCCCTGGGAGACGCAGGCTTGCCGAGGCGTCTCCTAGCATTCAGCTCGAACATACCTGATTACTTGGTACCTGATCCGCGTTTCATTCATAGCAACGGATACAAACAAGCACGGCCAAAGTATTCGATTGCCGGGCCTTGGAGCGATCGAAAGGATATGCTCTACTGGAGAGGAACCGATACGGGTATAAGAAGATACCGTGAAATTGAACGAGCGCCTCGTGTTCGGGCCTGTTTATTGGCGAAACAAAATCCTCATCTGTTTAGTGCTTTCATCACCCAATTGGAAGACAAGGAGAACAACGCATTAAGACGTTGCTATGATCAACTTGGAATTTTTGGTCCTCGTGATGACCAGGACGATATTCTGAAGTACCGGTTTCAGTTGGACATTGATGGTAACGCGTCTGCATGGAGTAGTTTCTTCCTGAAACTACTTAGTGGCTCGCCGGTTCTGAAAGTTGAGTCTGATTGGAATTGGCGACAATGGTATTATTCAGATCTAGTTGCTGAAGAACATTATGTATCGGTAAAGTCCGATTTGTCTGATTTATTGGAAAGGCTGGAATGGTTACGACAGAATCCGGTTAAAGCAGCAGCTATTGGTGAGGCTGGACGCAGGTTTGCGCTCTCACGAAGCTACGAAACCGAAATGTCGGGAGCAGTCAAATGCCTTGAACGACTGATTGTGTTCAACAAGGTAGCGGCGTCTGATGACGGCAGTCGAGCTTCACAATGGGTCGGTGTGGAATAGACAGCTATCGTGGGGCGATGGCAGCGACGAGGGATATTCGGAGATTGTATCTTTAAGCGGTCAACCAATCTCCGCTCCCACTTTCCTGGTTTTGCTACTGCCCGTCCGCTTTCTCCTTGTGGTCCGCCCGTTTGAGCAGTCAGAGCGGCCCGTCCTTAAATCCACGGTTATCAAGTTGCGCTTTGGACCTGATAAGTTTCAGCGTCTGAACCGGTTCATTCAACGGTGGCTGTCCCTCAGGAATTGACCCGAGGAGAACAATAAACGGGGGCCGAATTAAAGGAAATCCGTTTACGCCAAAACAGTCCTGAACCGAACCGTTCCGCCGGGGGGCGGTTTCTTAAATAATTGATAAAGATGGAGAAATTGGAGCGGGCGAGGCGAATCGAACGCCCGACCCTAACCTTGGCAAGGTTATGCTCTACCCCTGAGCTACGCCCGCTTCCATAGCCTGACGGTGTCAGCCGTCAGCTACGGCCTTATTGCCTAACTCTCCGGCAAATGCAAGAACATCATTATCCATTCGTTCTCTGGAGAAAATCGGACGCCATGCCAGCGACCCGTGACGAACTCTTTGCCCGGCTCGAGGCTCTCGGAATTGACGTTACGACGCGTGATCACGCGCCCGTCTACACTGTCGAGGAGGCGCAGGCCTTGCGTGGCGAGATTCCCGGGGGGCATTGCAAGAACCTGTTCCTGAAGGATGACAAGGGTGCGATCTGGCTCGTTGTCTGTCTGGAAGAGGCACAGATCGACCTCAAGGCTGCCCCGGCCAAGATTGGCTCTCGGCGCCTGTCGTTTGGGAAGCCCGAGTTGCTGCGCGAAGTTCTGGGCGTGGAACCTGGGTCGGTCACGCCTTTTGGGCTCATCAATGATGCCGACCGGCGGGTGAATGTGGTGCTCGACAAGGCCATGATGGCACAGGATCTGCTGAACTATCACCCCCTCGTAAACACCGCGACCACCACGATCAGGGCAGTTGACCTGCTGGCGTTCATTCGCTCCTGCGGCCATGAACCGATCGTTGCTGCCGTTGCCTGAAAGCAATCGGCCGCATTGAAAACTTTGTGTATTTGCCCCATCTATGTGCGAGACGTGAGGACAACAGACCCATGAACATGATTATCGGTGGCCAGGCATCTGGCGGTGGACAGGCTCCGGCGGGTGATCTCGTAAAGGACTCGAATACGCAGAACTTCATGCGGGACGTGATTGAAGCCTCTCGCCAGGTGCCGGTCATCGTGGATTTCTGGGCTCCGTGGTGCGGACCGTGCAAACAGCTGGGTCCGGCTCTGGAGAAAGTAGTCCGTCAGGCCAATGGCAAGGTACGGATGGTCAAAATCAATATTGATGAGAACCAGCAGCTTGCAGGACAAATGCGCATTCAGTCGATCCCGGCTGTATATGCCTTCGTCAATGGCCAGCCGGTTGATGGCTTCATGGGCGCCTTGCCCGAAAGTCAGATCAAGCAATTTGTTGACCGGCTCGGTGGCCAGGGCAGCCTTGCCGAGGAAGTCGAGGCGATGGTTTCAGAGGCCAGGCTGGCCTACGATCAGCAGGACTACCAGACCGCTGCCCAGATCCTGATGCAGGTACTTCAGGCTGATCGGGAGCATGCCGGCGCCCTGGCCGGACTTGCCCGTTGCCAGATTGCAGTCGGTGATTTGGAGAACGCGAAGGCAACTCTTGCGCTTGTGCCGCCTGCAAAGTCGAATGATGCGGAAGTCTTGAGCGCCAAAGCCGCGCTCGATTTGGCTTTGAACCCGGTCGATGTCTCTGAAATCGGCACGCTTCGGACCAGGGTTGTACAGAACCCTGACGATTTTCAGGCGCGGCTTGATCTTGCAGTATTGCTGAACGGGGCAGGCGAGCGTGCTGAAGCAACCGACCAGCTCATATATGTCATCCGCAAGATGCGCAGCTGGAACGACGAGGCAGCGCGCAAGCAGCTCGTCAAGTTCTTTGAGGCATGGGGTCCCAAGGATGAGTTCACTCTTGCCGGCCGCCGTAAGTTGTCATCGGTGCTGTTCTCATGACGGATGATCTGGTCATGGGTATTTTTGGAACCTACCGAAATCCGGGCGACCTTCCGCAGCGTGTCCCAGTGTTTCCGCTGTCCGGCGCCTTGCTGCTGCCGCGGGCCGAGTTGCCTCTCAACATCTTCGAGCCGCGCTATCTTGCAATGGTTGATCACGCCCTGTCAGGCAACCGGGTGATTGGCATGATCCAGCCGGCGGGTGGGGAAGAGACACAGGATCCTCCTCCCCTGATGAAGGTCGGCTGCCTTGGCCGCATCACTGCCTATGCCGAAACGGCCGATCAGCGCATACTCATTACGCTCACGGGTGTCAGCCGTTTCCAGGTCGTCGACGAACTCGATGTGGACACACCCTACCGTCAGGTGATCGCCAACTATCATCCATTCGCTGCCGATCTGGTTTCCGCCCCGGTTTCACCCGACGTCAACCGTCCGGCACTTCTCAAGGCCTTTCGCGATTATCTGGATGCCAATCAGATGAACGCCGACTGGACCCAGGTTGATGCCGCGCCGACCGAGGTTCTTGTCAACACGCTTTCGCAGTTGGCACCCTATCCGCCGCAGGAAAAGCAGGCCCTGCTCGAGGCACCCGATCTTAAGACGCGCGCCGATGTGCTCGTAGCCCTGACCGAGGTTGCCCTCAGCAAGATGGCCAGCGGCGGCAAGCCTCGGCTGCAATAGGGTCAAGATGGCTGACATCCGTACCGACCCGAGGCTGCTCGAACTCCTGGTGTGTCCTATCACCAAGACGCGGCTTCAGTATGATGCGGAGCGGCAGGAGCTCGTTTCCCGTGCAGCGGGTCTGGCGTATCCGATCCGTGATGGCATTCCCATCATGCTCCCTGAAGAGGCGCGTGAGCTCAGCCGTGAATGATCCATGGCCCGAGGAATTGTGGCTCACCTCCGGCGGAGGTGAAGTGCATGTCCGGTTTGATTCTGGCGAGAGCGTTGTTCTTTCAGCCGAGTATCTTCGTGTTGAGAGCCCCAGTGCCGAGGTGAAGGGCCATGGCCCAGGTCAGGAGCAGCTGGTTTGGGGCAAGCGCAACGTAAGAATCCGACGCCTGGAGCCTGTTGGCAGTTATGCTGTCCGAATTGTTTTCGATGATGGTCACAGCACCGGGCTCTATACTTGGTCATATCTTCTGAAGCTTGGCCGCGAGCGGTCGGTGATTTGGGAGTCCTATCTCGAAAAGATCGCCGCTGCAGGTTTCAGCCGATAGCCTTTGTCGAGCAGACGTCAGACTCGTTCGCCACGCAGAAGTCGCGGCTGGTTGCCAGCCATTCCCGCTGCCTGGGCAACAAACATCGGCTTCATGAAACCAAGCCGGTTGACCGCCATCAGCCCCGCCCTTCGCAAGAGGGTCAGTATCGGGTTGGTGTTGGCAAACAGGCGGTTCATTCCGTCCATGGCGGCACCTGTCAGCACGGTGTCAAAGCGTCGCCACTGAGTATATCGATCGAGCACGGCTTCACTGCCAATGTCGAGTCCAAGACCGGCTGCATCATGTATGCAATCAGCCAGGGCTGCCACATCACGCAGTCCGAGATTGAAGCCGAGTCCTGCCAGTGGATGCAGGACATGCGCTGCATCTCCCACCAGCGCAAGCCGAGGCGCCGTGAAATGATTGGCAATGTACATTGCAAGTGGATAGCCGTGGCGACCGGAGATCATCCGTACGGCGCCCAGATGGTTGCCAAACCGCAGCTTCAGCTCCTCTTCGAACTCTTCCGATGAAAGAGCCAGCATGCGCTGTGCTGCCTCAGTCCGCTCTGACCAGACCAGTGACGACCGGTTGCCCGGCAGGGGCAGAATGGCAAACGGGCCGGATGGCGTGAAGTGTTCCTCGGCTCGGCCGTGATGGGGAAGTTCGTGCTCGACGGTTGCCACGAGCCCCATCTGGTCATAGGGCCAGCCCACCAGCTCAAGCCCGGCGGCCTCGCGGGCAGGCGAGTTGCGGCCGTCCGCTGCCACGATCAGTGAACACCGAAGCGCTGAGCCATCGGCGAGCCCAACCGTGGCCAGTCCCGGACCGAACTTGAACCGTTCCACGGCGGTACCGGTGAAAAACTCGATCGTGGCTGCACGCTCCGCCTGATCAAGCATGGCGCCGTAGAGGAACCGGTTTTCAATCATATGGGCCGAAGGGCCGCCTGCCATGTCAGCTTCGCCAAACTCCAGAAGCACTGGACGAGGTGAACCGGGCGTGGCGCTGTCGGTCACTATGATTTCGGTCATGGCCTGGGCACGATCGGCCACCAACTGCCATATGCCGAGCGCCTCGAACATGCGC
>NZ_JBIIDX010000024.1:0-27022 GCF_044238155.1 Aestuariivirga sp.
CTGTTACAGATTGAAGACGTCACAGTTAAAGACATTAAGATGGTTACTCTACTTATAAACCGCATGGAAACTTTGCGGTAATCTTGCTTGGACCTCCGGATCGGCTGAGAAATATAGCAACTATATAAAACATATTAACATCAATGACCTAATGGGGTCGACGTGGCATGGTAGAGATCCAGAATGCCAGGAGCAATTTCGTGGTTTCTCGGGGCTTTGTGTGCGGCTCCAATGCATCCATTCATGCCATGTGGCTTGCACTCTGGACTAAAGCCATAGCTTTCGGGGGTCGACGGTGGGCAATTATCGAAGCTCCCCATTGAAGCCCCACACAGCAATCTCTGGCGTAGCCACAGGCGGCAGACATTTTCCGCAAACTGGGTTATCGCGAGCCAACTTCAGGACCCCGCAGCAGAACCTCGCTAGAGTTGTCTGTCTGGGTTCCGGTAACGGATTGTGCCGGACATATAGTTCCCTGCCAGTCGGCGAATTGTCCAGTTGGAGTGGTAAGAGATTTGCGGGAATCTGGACAAACGCTCGGAATCCAGACGATCAGCTTGGCCTTTGCCCGGGAAGCCGCCTTTTGTAGGTCGCTGAAACCAGATGTGAAACCTGTTATCTGTGCCCGTCGGCTTGGAAAGCCCAGCGGGGGAGTCTACTGTCCCCCGAATCCCAAAGGAGACGCCATGACCCATGCCGATACCATCGCTCTGATCCGCCGATATTACAACGCCTTCAATGCCGCAAGCCCGGCGGGGATGCTGGACTGTCTGACCGATGACATCGAACACCGCGTCAACGAAGGCGCGCATCGGATCGGTAAGGCGAAATTCGCGGAATTCTGCGGGCATATGGGCGTGAGCTACCGCGAGCAACTGAGGGACTTGGTGCTCTTCGCCAATGATGACGGCACCCGCGCAGCGGCAGAATTCATGGTGCATGGCGAATATCTGAAAACCGACCCGGGACTGCCCGAGGCCAAAGGGCAGACCTATGTCCTACCCGCGGGCGGCTTTTTCGAGGTGAAAAGCGGCAAGATCGCCCGGATCACCACCTTCTACAACCTGAACGACTGGATCGCGCAGGTCTCGAGATGATCGAGGAAATCGACGTTTGCGCGCTGCGGGGAGGCGACCTGGAGACCGCGCTGGACGAGGTGGCCCAACTGCGGATCAGCGTCTTCCGTGACTGGCCCTATCTGTACGACGGCACGCTGGATTACGAACGGCAGTATCTGGCGACCTATCGCGACAATCCTGACGCGCTTCTGGTCGGGGCTTTCCATCAGGGGCGGCTGATCGGCGCCTCGACATCGACCCCGATGGAGGATCACGCCCCTGAATTCGCCGCCCCGTTCACCGCGCTAGGCATCCCACTGGAGAAGATACTCTATGGCGCTGAATCGGTCCTTCTGCCGCCCTATCGCGGCATCGGCCTTGGTCACCGCTTCATCGACCTGCGCGAGGCCCACGCCCGCGACCTAGGCCGGACCCATGTCGCCTTCTGTTCAGTGATCCGCCCCGACGACCACCCGGCACGCCCCGCCGTCTACCGCACCAACACCTCGTTCTGGATGCGCCGCGGCTATGCTACCCTGCCGGGTGTAGTGGCCCGGTTCAGCTGGAGGGACTTAGGTGAAGTTGCTGAGACCGAAAAGGCGCTGCAGTTCTGGATGCGGGAGTTATAGGCCGTGAGGCATCAGCGCGCTTCGCTCCGTTGGCGCCACGGCGTAAACCTTGGGGCAAAAGACGGAGTGTCTCATTCCCCCTATGTCAAATACTCGCCAATATCTTGATCTGAGACTTTTCCCCTATATGGCACGATGGGAAGATGGCTCAGCAACGGAACTGAACGTGAGTAATCAGTCTCTAGTGTCGTTCGGAATCAATGACTTATGGATCGGTCGTTTTCTGGGGGATTGGGGTGGCTGGTTCGAATCCGGTCGCTCCGACCATCTATAGGCCATCGGAGGGTGTCACTGACGTGGGCGCGTGCTGGCCTTGGCCATTACACTGGCAGGGCGCTGCTCAGAAGCTTCAGTAGGGGTTCAGCAGCCAGAGCGAGCGTGGCCATGATGATGCACGCCATGGCGCCAGCGATTGCAGCATAGCCGGCAGCATAGATGCTGCCTCTCTTTGCCACAGATTTCGGAGATTTACTCATTACGCGCCCAACAGCTGTTTGTGGTATCGTTTGTAACAACTGAGTCTGTTCAAGAAGCAAACTCTTCTGCGGCAATCCAAGCTTTTTCTGAAACCATTGGTTTACGGTGTCTGTCGCGTTTCCCTTGCCTGGTTAACCATCGGTGAAATCCGGTGTCGCGTTGTCGAGAAACTCCGTGCGTTTCGGAAACTACGTAAGTAGAAACATCAATCAGAGAAGAAGGAGATTGGCGATGTTTATGGAAATCGACCCTGTTCTCGTTGCTGCTCTTCGGGCCTCGATGCTTCTCACGGATGCGCTGAGAGATTTGGGTACAAAGGGGGCTCTGACCGTAAGTTTGAGCCGTGATGATGGACTTGCCCTGCTCAGTCTGGTTGCCGGCGCAAATCATCGGGAAGCAGAGTCCTGGTCGCAGCAGGGCAGGCCTGAACGGCCAGGTGTCAGTTGCCTCAAGATCGCCGGCCTGACCTTTGAATGGCCGTCAGAGGCGCTTTCGTCAGCCGCAGCCGCCAATGATAACCTGATAACGTCTGGCCGCGGCCTGCGTGCCTGCTGGGCGGAGGATGACTCGCCAGCCTTGCGATAGGTCAGGCTTGCATCTGAAGAAAATGCCCAAGAAAGCGGCCGGTTGATGCCTCGTCCGGCCGGGGGCACCAACTCGCGACGTCCTTCAATTGGGATCGGGTCGGGTCATCCAGCGGATGATTGCCATCACCACTGGCAACCAGAGCAGCCCGGCTATGGCGAAAAAGGCGAGTTCGGCGGGCAGCCCGCGCCCGACAGCCACCTCGCCCCCAATTGCCATCATCGCCAGAGCATAGGAGATGACGAAAGCCACGATTGCTGCTGTGCCGACAGCTTTGCGAGCTCGCTGATTCATCAGGCTGATCTAATGTCCGATCCTGCCCGAGGCAAGAAGCGCGGCATGCGGCGCTTCATCACTTGAACCACCGTGGCCCTCACCCGTATGTCGCTTGGTCATGATTACTAGCATAGAATTCCAGCGGCAGTCTTCGGCACGTCCATTTGTGCGGGCCTGGCTTCTTGGCGTGGCAGCTCTCGTTTTCGTCATGGTGATCGTCGGCGGTGCTACCCGGCTTACCGACAGCGGCCTGTCGATCACCGAATGGCAGCCACTGCTTGGCGCCATTCCACCCCTGACCGAGGAGCACTGGTTGCAGGCCTTTGACAAATACCGGCAGATTCCGGAGTACCAACTCGTCAATAAGGGCATGAGCCTTGAAGAATTCAAATTCATCTACTGGTGGGAATGGGGCCATCGTTTCCTCGGCCGCATCATTGGCCTGGCCTTCTTCTTGCCATTTGCCTACTTCGCGGTGACTGGTGCGCTGTCTGCAAAGACGGCGTGGCGCTGTGGTGCGTTGTTTGTGCTGGGCGGGCTCCAGGGTGCGCTGGGCTGGTACATGGTGGCTTCTGGGCTCATTGATCGGGTCGACGTCAGTCAGTATCGGTTGGCAGCCCATCTGAGCCTGGCCACGGTGATTTTTGGCGCGATCCTGTGGGTCGCCCTGGGCCTTGATGTGCGCCGCCAAGTGCCCCGCCAGCCGCGCGAGTGGGCGGCTTTGCTGTTGGCTGGGCTGGTGCTGTTGCAGGTTACGACAGGAGGTTTCGTCGCGGGCATTGATGCGGGCTTCGGCTACAATACATGGCCGCTTATGGAAGGCTCCCTCATACCAAACGGTCTTTTCGTGAGCCAGCCCTGGTGGAGGAACTTGTTCGAGAACGCACTCACGGTTCAGTTTGTCCATCGCACCCTCGCCTATGTGATCGTGCTGGCCGTGCTGTCTTATGCCTATATGGTTCGAAGCCGGGAGAGCCTGATCATGCTTGTGGCGGTAGGGCTTCAGGTGGTGCTGGGTATCTGGACGCTTCTCTGGGCCGTACCCTTGTGGCTGGGTCTTGCTCACCAGGGGGGCGCGCTGATCGTCTTTGCATCCACTTTGTGGAACCTGCATCGACTCCTGTCGCAGGAAGGCTCCGAAAAACGTGAATGGCCGGAGCGCTCCCCGGCCATTCGCAGTTGATCCCAGTCCGCTCAGCCCATGGCCTGATCGAGGTCGGCGATGATGTCCTCGGCGTCCTCGATTCCGACCGATAGCCGCACGACGTCCGGCGTAGCACCGGCAAGTTTCAGCTGATCGGGGCTCAGCTGGCTGTGGGTCGTCGAGGCTGGATGAATGATCAGGGAGCGCGTGTCGCCAACATTGGCCAGGTGGGAGAGTAGCTTTGTTGACGACACGACCTTCACGCCAGCGTCATAACCGCCCTTGAGACCAAATGTGAAGACCGCGCCGGCACCCTTCGGGCAGTACTTCTTGGCAAGCGCGTGATGCTTGTCATCGGGAAGGCCAGCGTAGTTTACCCACGCTACTCGCGGATCCTTCTTGAGCCATTGTGCGACCTTGAGCGCATTGTCACAGTGGCGCTGCATGCGCAGCCCCAGTGTTTCCATGCCCGTCAGGATCAGGAAGGCGTTGATCGGAGCAATGGCCGGGCCGAGGTCGCGCAGGCCGAGCACCCGCGCAGCGATTGCAAAGGCAATATTGCCGAACGTCTCATGCAGCTTTAGCCCGTGATATGATGCGTTGGGCTCTGAGAGCAACGGGTAGCGGCCAGACTTCGACCAGTCGAAATTGCCGCCGTCAACGATGATGCCACCCATCGAATTGCCATGCCCGCCCATGAACTTGGTGAGCGAGTGCAAGACGATGTTGGCGCCATGCTCGATCGGTCGGCAGAGGTAAGGGGTTGCCAGGGTGTTGTCGACGATGAGCGGCACCCCCGCCTTTCGCGCGATGGCGGCGACCGCGGCGATGTCGGTGATGCGGCCACCCGGATTGGCGATCGACTCGATGAAGATCGCCTTGGTCTTGGGTGAAAGTGCTTTCTCGATTGACGACATATCCTCGGCATCAGCCCAGACGACATGCCAGCCAAATGACTTGAAGGAGTGGCTGAACTGGTTGATAGATCCGCCGTACAGCTGACGGACGGCGACAAACTCGTCGCCCGGCTGCATGATGGTGTGGAACGCCAGGAGCTGTGCCGAGTGGCCCGAGGCCACGGCAAGCGCTGCCGTGCCACCCTCGAGTGCAGTCACCTTTCCCTCAAGAGCGCCCTGTGTCGGGTTCATAATGCGGGTATAGATATTTCCGAACGCCCTCAGGGCGAACAGATCGGCGGCATGCTGCACGTCATTGAAGACATAGGCCGTCGTCTGGTAGATGGGAGTGATCCGTGCTCCCGTCGCGGGATCTGGAGCGGTGCCCGCGTGCAGTGCGAGAGTGTCAAAACCTGGTTTCTTCTCGGCCATTTTCGTCTCCCCTGTTTGGTGAAAGCCGAAACTCTATCGCGGCGGCCTGAAAATCACAATTGAGTGTTTTTCAATGAGGCAGCATACGTCCCAGCGTTCCATCCCGGTCGATGAACTGGTGCTTGAGAGCCGCCAGCACATGAAGAACCGTCAGGAGGATCGCGACATTTCCCCCGATCTCGTGGATATCCTTGGCGTCCTGAACCCTGAATGGAGCGGGTGGGAGCGGCATGACACCAAACAGCCTGACTGCAGCCATGGCAGGCTCTTCAGCCACGTATCCGCTGAAAGCAAACCATCCGGTGACGGGTATGCCAATCAATAGCAGATAGAAGACTGCCCCCGTCACTCTGGCAAGCATCTGTTCATAACGCCTCAGAGTGGGTGGATAGGGCGGCGCTGGATTGGCCAACCGCCAGGCAATCCGGAATACGGTGAGCCCCAGGATCGCTGCGCCAAGGCTGACGTGAATCGATGGGCCAAGCACACCCGACGCCAACTCGCCGGCCTCTTCAAACCCTTCTCCCTCCGAGCCGGACCCCATCAGGGCCTCTCCGAAGATCATCATGAAGATCATCAGCGCTGCCGTGACCCAGTGGGTCAGGATTGACAGCCGGTCGTAGCGTGAAACTTCAGGCGACATGCCAGACACTCCAGAAATCACTCGTGTTCTTTGAGAGATAGGAGCCAGCCGGGCATTGCGATAGATCAACTGGTCTTTCCAGGCCCCAGGCCAAGACTCTGAAGCCGGCCGCTCTCGTGGAGTGTCTGGCGACGGGAGGAAATCAACCCTGAATTGCCGCCCACCCAGGCCCATTCCCCGGAGAGCTTGCCATATTCCATTTTTGGACAGCGATTCATAACCACAAGCAGGCCTGCCTGTTCGGCGCGCGCGGCCGCGGCGTCGTTGCGCACGGAGAGCTGCATCCAGATCACCTTTGGTTTTATCTGGAGGCTCAGTGCCTCATCAATGACTTCGCCAGCCGCCTCCGAATTGCGGAAGATGTCGACCATGTCGAGGGGGTCTGGAATGTCTTTCAACTGGCCAAAGACGGCTTGTCCAAGGATAGTCTGGCCAGCCAGCGCAGGATTGACCGGAAACACTTGGTAGCCCTTATCGATAAGATATTTCATGACAAGGTACGAAGGCCGGACAGGATTGCTGGAGGCCCCGACCAGAGCAATCGTCCGAACGGACTTCAGAATTCCGCGTATGTACTCGGGAGAGTAGTTATCGTGGTTCAAGTGTCATTTTCCCAGCTCGGCGGACGCTTGGCAATGAACGCAGCAATTCCTTCCTCCGCGTCACGCTGAAGAAGATTCTCCGTCATGATCTTGGAGGCGTATGCGTAGGCTTCGGCGAGCGGCAGCTCACGCTGGCGGTAGAAGGCCTGTTTGCCGATCCGCACCGTGGCCATGGACTTCGACGCAATGCGGACGGCGAGGGCTGATACCGTGCCGCGCAGTTCCTCTGCCGCCGTCACGCGGTTGACCAGCCCCATGCGCTGTGCATCGGCGGAGTCAAACACATCCCCGGACAGCAGCATTTCCATCGCGTGCTTGGCCGGAATGTTTCGGGACAGCGCCACCATCGGTGTCGAGCAGAACAGGCCGATGTTGACGCCGGGGGTGCAGAAGCGCGCCGTATCGGCAGCGATTGCGAGGTCGCAGCTGGCAACAAGCTGGCAGCCAGCTGCACTGGCCAGCCCCGCCACTTCGGCGATGACAGGTTTTGGATGCTGCACAATGGCCATCATGAGCTGGGCGCAGCTATCGAACAGGGCAGAGAAATATGCCGCACCTCTGTCAGGGTCGGAACGGTGGGCGGTGATATCTTTCAGATTATGACCAGAGCAGAAGACAGGCCCTGCGCCAGCGAGCACGATGACGCGCACCGACCGGTCGTCGGCAGCCGCAGCAAGCTGCCGGCCCAGGAGAGCCATCATGCCCTCAGAGAGACTGTTGCGGCTCTCCGGATCATTGAGGGTGAGCCAAAGCACGCCCTCGCAACGTGAGACATCGAGCAGGCCAGTCATTCTTCTTCAATGTCGAGCTGCTTTAAGCGCTCGCCATAAACCGGATCAGCCATCATCTCCTCAACAATCTTCTTGTTGTTGGCCGACGGTATCAGCGCCCTGAGCGCCTTGATCATCTTGTCCTTCATGTCCTGGGCGAGCTGGTCATCACCTTCGATCTCTTCGATCTGCAGCATCAGGTCAGCAGACTGGTCATCAATTACGCTGCTATAGGTCAGCCCAAGCGTGGTGACGGCCAGGTTCCAGTCAGAGACTGTCGCAAAGCCGGCAGCATGCACATCTGATGCGAAATTCTTCCCATCGGCAGATTGATCGACGAAGTCTTCGAGATTCTCGAATTGCTCGAAATCCGCATCGGCATATTTATCCTTGGCGGCGATATAGCTGTCCAGCGCCCGCCGTGCGATGTCTGGCGTCAGTTCCATGATTTCGATAGTGGGAATCTCGCCGATGCTCACATCGCTGGCAGAAGGAGAATCGCCATCTTCTGGCATGCCATCCACGGCCGGGTCGGCCAGATCCGGGCTTGGCACTGGAAGGGGGGACAGTTCTGGTTGAGCCTGTGCAGTCGGTGGCTGCTGGCCGGGAATTTCGAGCGGGGTCGCCGCCTCTGCCGTCAACCCGCCCTCGTTTGCGCAGCATTGCGTCGCCGGCCCGATCAGGCTTGCGGTGAGGGCTGCTATTGCCAAAGCTTGGTGGAGAGACGATTTCATGGCACCGATCCGAAGCATCCGAGCTTAGGGCAAGCGGCGAACGGGTGAAAGGGCCATCTGGCTTTTCCTGCCGCATGATAAGGTATCAGGATACCGCAATAAAAATTTGCTTGTGCTGTCGGGTTTTTCTTGACACCCCGCAGAGCCACACCTAATCACGCCGCGATAGTTGACCCCAAACACTAGAGATATTCGGATGACAACCTATTCGGCGAAAGCCAAGGACATCGTGAAGGATTGGGTGCTGATTGACGCTGATGGCCTGGTTGTGGGCCGGGTTGCTTCGATCATTGCCAATCGGTTGCGCGGCAAGCACAAGCCGACATTCACACCGCACATGGATTGTGGCGACCACGTGGTCGTCATCAACGCCGAGAAGATCCACTTCACCGGCAAGAAGCGCCAGCAAAAGAGTTACTTCCACCACACTGGCTTTCCGGGCGGTATCAAGGAGCGTAACGCTGGCAAGATTCTCGAGGGAAAGCACCCTGAGCGCGTTCTCGAACTCGCGGTGAAGCGTATGCTTCCGGGAGGCCCTCTGAAGCGCCAGCAGATGACGCACCTCAAGATTTATGGTGGTGCCGCCCATCCGCACGAGGCGCAAAACCCGAAGCAGCTCGACATCAAGTCAATGAATCCCAAGAATGCGGTGAGAGGCTGACAATGGCTGAACGCAAATCCCTCGCAGACCTCGGCCAGGCCATGGGCGTCGCTCCGGCCTCTGCCGGAGGCGGTGCCGCCCAGGCGCCTGTCAAGCCAAAGCTTGACGCTCAGGGCCGCGCCTATGCAACTGGCCGTCGCAAGAATGCGACGTCGCGCGTCTGGATCAAGCGCGGCAAAGGCAAGATCACCGTGAACGGCAAGCCGATCGAGACGTACTTTGCGCGTCCAGTGTTGCGCATGCTGGTACAGCAACCGCTGTTGACCGCAAATCGCGCTACGGAGCTCGATATCGAGTGCACGGTGGCTGGCGGTGGTCTTTCCGGCCAGGCGGGCGCTGTCCGCCACGGCCTGGCGCGCGCGCTTACTTACTTCGAGCCGGAGTTGCGCTCTGCCTTGAAAAAGGCGGGCTTTCTCACACGCGATCCGCGCATGGTCGAGCGCAAGAAGTATGGTCATCCAAAGGCCCGCCGCAGCTTCCAGTTCTCGAAGCGTTAACCGCGGAAGTAATTTTCTCTCTGCTTATCAAGGGGCTGCCTTCGGGCAGCCCCTTATCTTTTGCTGCGCATCGTGTACGCGCGATCAAACAGGGATTGCGGTCACCGGGGTATCGACGCGGTGCATTGGCAAGTTTTTGGTACAGTTCGATACGTCAGAAGCGCCTCAGTTCTCAGACTATCTCTTGGTGCCTGCCAGGAACCATACAAAGATCCTGGATGGTTGAATAACGTTCTGTCAGCACTACGATCTGATCGATCTCATCGATCTCGTCTGGCACGTGTGCACCAGGATCGAGGGTCCCAAGGGCTATGTGCGGCGCGCGACGTGCGAGACAGACCTTGCAAACGCAACCGACAGGGTGCAGCAGTCAGGGCGCCGTCACTTCGTGGTGGGAGCGCTGAGGCGGTATCTGCCAACCTATTCTGGTAGGAACGACATCTGCTTCCTAAAGCCCCGACACCTTTTGGCTTGTCGACAGTGGTGATGGAATTTTTACACCACGTAGCCAGGAACGAAGGAGGCGACAGACTGCACGGTGAGGCCCTCGCAGGCCATCCTGCGCATGGAGTGGGCATTTGGATGATGCGTGCTCAAGTCTGGATAATAGACGTAGCTGGAACCCTGCAGCTTGTGCTTATCGATACAGCAGAACAGCGAGTAAGCTCATACGAGATGAGGTTTTATCCAAAGGTCCCGACACAAACTGCCAAGAGACCTTTGCTCAGGAAGGCGATCAAGCAATCCTCGCTGCTTTGATGAGTATCGTGGGTTCATCCATTGTTGTCCTTTCGAGTAAGTGATCGAAAGTTTACAGGGATGCTTGAGATCTGCATCAATATATATATGGAAGTGAAACTGCTTTCGAGGAGCTCGAAATCCATCACTTGCTTGTTGGCAGCCTACTTACATGGCGGCGACTGACATGAGTCGACGGTTCGGCAAAACATGTGTAAGCATGCGTACAATTATAGTTACTTTGGGTAGAAAACGCCATGCAGAGCGTAGTTTTGAATGAAGTGTCCACGCTGTTGATTGGGTTGATTGCCCTCTTTCTTGGTCGATTTGCCCGACAGGCCACTCCGTTCTTGCGGCAAATCGATATGCCCAATGCCGTAATTGGGGGCTTGATGGTTGCACTGGTGGTCCTGCTCCTTCATGTTTTTGTGGATCTGGATGTGCGTTTTGGCACGGCATTGCGCGACAGTTTGCTTTTGGTGTTTTTTGCGGCCATCGGGTTGTCTGCAAAGTTTGCAGCGCTGCGTCATGGCGGTTTTGCCCTAATCCTACTCTGTGGCGTCACGCTGCTTGCGCTCATCGCACAGAATGCGTCGGGCAGTTTACTTGCTGCTCTCTGGGGTGCGCATCCCGCCTACGGGATTTTGGCGGGTTCGCTATCCTTTGTTGGGGGGCCAGGCACAGCGATGGCTTGGGCCAAGGAACTGGAGGCTCAAGGCCTGGAGCATGCTCATGTTGTGGGACTGGGGGCAGCCACTCTGGCTGTGATATCTGGCGCAATAGTTTCTGGACCGGTTACGGGTTGGATCGTACGGAGGCACGGGCTGCATGGTCGGTTTGAGGACACAGACAGCATCACGTTTGCAATACCAGATCAGTCGCCGGCTGTAGCGCCCCCTGCGACCGATGAAAATGACGGACTTCTATTTACTTTTTTGATCTTTGCGTCTGCAATTCTGATTGGCGAGGTGCTCAACGGACTTTCGGGGCAAACAGGTATCCTGCTGCCTGGATTTCTGTCGGCTATGCTTGCAGGTGTTCTCATTACGAACCTAGCTGACGTCATTAAACTCAAGCTTGATCTGATTTCGATAGAGCGTTGTGGCGCAATTGCCCTTCAATTGTTTCTTGTGATTGCTCTGATGGCCACGCCGCTTGCGGCGGTGGCAACGGTTCTTTTGCCGCTGGCCATCAATACAGTTGTCCAGATCATCGTCACTGTGATGATTGCTTACTTTGTCCTGTTCCGCTTCCTGGGGAGGGACTATGATGCAGCGGTCACGTGCGGCGGATTTCTTGGGTTTGGCCTTTCGTCCATGCCAGTGGCATTGGCGACTATGGATGAGATCGGCCGCCGGTATGGTCCATCACCCAAGGCCTTTTTGCTAATAACTTTGTCAGGTTCTTTTTTTGTCGATCTGGCCAATGCAGTGCTTGCCAAGGCGTTTCTGGCGCTGCCATTTTTCGCTTTCGGATCCGCCACGGGTGGTGGATGAGGTAACGCCGGTGGGAGTACAGGATGCGCATAGCGAGTTCGGTGGGGGAAAAGGGATAGATGGCGCCGAAACCACAGAAGACATGCACGACCTCGCTCTGATGCCTCTGACATTGCGGTCGTACAGGTACATGCACGCGCCGACATCTTCGATTGTGCCAGGTCCGGAATTCGTGCTGCCGACCGGTTTTGCTTGATCTACCTTGCCGGGCGCCATTTTGACCATTGGTTAGGGGCCATGAGCGACTGGTCGTGCAACTTCCTTAGGACGCCTTGTTGGTGTGCGACGTCATGAAACCAACAGAAACGCAAGAAATCCAAACGATTTTGCGGTATGCTGGCGCGATCAGGCGCGGTATCGCAAACAGCAACTGGTGAACAGCGGTCGTGGGGATAAGGAGGCAGAGCAGGTCAATTTCGAAAGCTGTTTACAGCAAACAGCCAGAACGCGAACTCCAAGACTCTCTCACTGGATGGCCTGCCGCCTCGAATGATGGACCGGAATCCGCTTATCGAGACATTCAACGGATATTATGGCGAGGTCCCCACAGCCAGATAGGCCAAAAACGTTCCTTTCGACCATGTATCTTCAGCGGCGTATCCCGTCCTTCACGGGCAAAGATGGGTACAATAACAAGTCTCGGGTACTTCGAGGATTGAGAGCGACAAGGTCGAGTAAAGGACGGCGATCGTGAGAGTTAGCCTAATTACGTCCTGATCTGCGGTGGCACGGTGACTTTTACTTTCACCCATTGGCTTGGGGGCGCCACAGCCGCCGCAGCTTCAGGAATAGGGCATAGATGACATCCAGCCCCATCACGACGGGGCGGGCGGACAGGGGCCTCGCGATATACCGAAACCCGGGTGTGCAGGCCCACAGGGCAAGAAAGGCTGCTGCGCCGGACAAGAGCTTGCCGTCTGGGAGTCTCACGTGGAAGCGGGCAAGGGCCGCCTCGCGGGAGAGATCTGGCGTAGGGGTGAATTGCGTTGCGACATCGCAATAGCTTACGGCCTCTCCCGTGCGTCGGCTGTAGAAGCCGATCTCGCGGCGGCAAACCGGACAGGCACCGTCGAAGTATACGGTCAATTCAGGCGTTTCAGAAGTTCTCATGGGTGTTGCTACGACAGACTGTGACAGCCGGATTGGCTGGATCGCCATGGTTCAGCATTCGAAGGAAATTGTCACAGTTTGCTGCTTGCCATTGCTCTCGACGTTTACCTGGTCTGAGAGCTTCTTGATGATCCACCCAGACATGTTAGCGAGGCCGTCACCGTCGCTTTCAAGCTCCTCGAGTGTCGGCGCCTTGTCAGGCCGTGACAGGGCGCGGCCCTCATAGTTGAAAATGAGAAGCAAATAGAGTTCGTTGTGCCTGATCTGGCAGGTAACCGGACCATCTGCCATAGTTGTGAACAATTCGGCGATCTCATTCATCGCACCGCCAGCTCGTCCTACTGTAGCGCGATGCAGGCCCCAGATCTCGCCCAGCAATTCGAGCTTCTCGCTGATCTCCGCGCCGCTGTCCCCGGGCTTCAGCTCCACTGTTTCAGTCTGCGTGATGCCGATTCGCATCACGAGATTGAGAATGATTGCCAATACCGTACCCAGCGTCATCGGAGCCAGCACATGCTCCAGCCACGTGCCATGGGCATCTGCTGTGATCAATGGCATTGCCTGCACCAAAATGCCGGCACCCGTCGATATTCCGATTACGAGCGCCCGGCGCGGCGACATCATGCGTGAGAGAGCCAATTCAGCCCCTGAGACCACAAAATAGGTCGCAGCGTAAAATAGCAGGCCTGCAAGAACGGCATCTGGAAGGGTACGGAGCATGCTCAGGAAGTATGGTAGGAATGCCACCACTGCCAGCATGCCTCCAGTAGCAAGCGCAACTATGCGTGACGTTACTCCCGTTGCATAGGCAAGGCTCAGATTTGCTGATGACATGCCAACAGCCATGCCGCCCACCAGGCCAGAGACTGCAGAAAACAAACCGGAAGCCTGCAGTCCGCGCGATATCTTGCGGAAGTCGGGCTTACGCCAGTCCGCGTCGTCGAGCCGTTCGGTGCCGATCAGGACGCCGAGTTCATCGACGACCACAACGATAGCAACGATCACTGCAATCGGTATCAGGCCCGGGGAAAAGACAAAGCCGGGGAAATGCAGTGCCGGTAGTTCAAACAGGGGCGCTGAAATGAATTTGTCCTGATTGGCGATGTACCACTCGACATTGTTTGTCGAAACCGTACCATGAAACTCCGGAGCGATCCTCGCGAATTCCCAGTGGTTGGTCAGGTAGGCCACAACAAGGCCGGCGGCACACCCGAGCAGAAGTGCGAAGTATCGCGCTGATCCTTTCAACCAGACCGTTGACATCGCTGCTACGGCAAGAGTCACCGCAGCAATGATGAGGCCACTATAGTCCACATATTGTGCGACGGTATTGCCATCCTGTACCACGATGCCCCGCAAAGTACCTGGCAGCAGCGACACACCCAGCATGATCACCACTACGCCGCAGACTTCGGGAGGAAAAAGAACTCTCAGCCTCTGGACGGCTGAGCCGAAAACGCTCTGCATCAGGCCGGCGGTCACAATCAGGACCAAGATTCCGCTGGGGCCTTGCGACAAGCCAGCCGCGATGATCAAGGGGATGTAGATTGGGTTTGGATGGAACACGATCAGGAATTTGCTAGCAAACTGCGCCTGCAGGATGGTGCCCAGTCCACAGATCAGCAGTGTTGACGAAATTACACCTAGCTGCTCGGTGTTGTTCAACCCCAAGGCTTTGGTAATGATCACGATATAGACCAGATTGATCAGAACGATGGCCGAATGCTGAAATGCAAGTATCGCGATGCTCGGAAGTGGCGGTATTTCATCATTGGCGAATAGCAGATTGGTGGGTCGCTTAGGCATTTGGGGTCGTCCTTTTTTGGCGGAGTCTGGACCGCCGCCGTCATGTTCAGATACTTACCTTGGGTGGGAGCTGCATCGCTTGCCTAATCGCTCATTTCTTTCATTGCGAGCCAAGCTCTTAAGACGAACCGTGACCCATCAGGCGGGGCCCAGTCTGAATCGGAAATTGCAATGGTCATGCCTCCCGCTTTCTGGCGGGCGCGGTTGCAAGCTCTTGTTGTCTTTGTTTCTTCGTCATACTGCGGACTGAAGACCCACGCATGTGCATGGGACCAAAGATTGAGGGTAATGGGCGGGGTGCCAGTGATCCGGCTGCATCCACGGGGCGTCAGGATTTCCGTAATCTGATTGCTGATCATTGGTTTGATCTCGCCAACCAATATGCGTTTACGGGTATCGCTTCCCAGTCCGCCCGGGTGGAGCGTGACAGTTCGTGCCAAATTCCCATCTCAACCCCAACTCTGGCTTTCAAGCGGAATGTTGGCGGGCAATCGTCGACAAACTCAATCAGTAGAAATACGGAACGACCTGGTCATGTTGCTTGTTTAGCCAGGGATGGGCGGGGAGGCTGCAGTCTCTCTCACTTCAGCGTATCGAGATAGGCGACGATTGCAGTGATCTGGTCAGGCTCAAAGGTAAATTCCGGCATGTCCTGGTGACCTGTGATGATCCCTTCCGCCAGCGCCTCTTCCAGCGCGGCCGGATCATATCTCCTGACGACATCGCGGAAGGCGGGCGCCTTTGGCTCTGGCGACTGGCTTGTGGCATCAATTGCATGGCAGCGGGCGCAGTTGCTGCGGACCAGATCGAAACCCTGACTTGCGGGATCGCTGGCGGCCTTGGTGCCACCGCCGAAGCTCAGGACAAACGCGGCAAGCGCCTCCGCCTGAGGTTCGGTGACGTCCCAGTCCGGCATCAGCGGATGTCGCACTGCCAAGCCTTCCATGAAGCTATCCACCAACTCGCTGTGGTCATAATTCTTCGCTATTTCACGAAAAGGCGGAGCGTCGGTGAGCGGGCTCTCGCCCTCGCTCGCAAGATTATGGCAGCGAGAACAGTTGATCTCGCTCAGACGCTTGCCTTCGGCAATCAGGGCGGCATCGTCCTGAGCAAGGCTGGGGCCTGCGACAAGCATGACTGCGACGGTTGTCAGAAGAATCAGTTTCATGATGACGATCTTACCCGCACATAGCTGCCTGGTGCATCTTCCATTGGTTTAAGCTTGCCGCTGCCTGGCTCCGGGGCCTTCACCTTGGGTCCGGATTTGTCCTTGATCCATTTTGCCCAGTCTGGCCACCATGAGCCTTGGGTCTCCGTGGCCTCCTTGAGCCAGTCCTCAAGGCTTGTGGCTCCCGCGTCGTTGGTCCAGTACTGATATTTGCGGGCCTCCGGCGGATTAACTACGCCAGCAATGTGGCCCGATCCCGAAACCACCAAGCGCGTTGGCCCGCCAAAATAGCGGCCCAGCCGAAACACCGAGGCAAGCGGTGCGATGTGGTCATCACGGGCGGCGAGATTGTAGATCGGCAGCTTCACCTTCTTGAGGTCGATGCGGACATTGTCGAGCACCATCTTGCCCTGCGACAAAGCGTTGTTCATGTAGCATTCGCGCAGATAGAAGGAATGTACACCCGCAGGCATACGGGTTGAGTCGGCGTTCCAGTAGAGCAGGTCGAAGGGCATCGGCTCCTTGCCGAGCATGTAGTTGTTGACGACATATGACCAGATGAGATCGTTTGAACGCAGGAGATTGAAGGCCTCTGCCATGCGCTCACCAGGCAGATAGCCCTTGTCCCTCATCCGCTCCTCGATCCACTTGACCTGCTCCTCGTCTACGTAGACGAGCAAGTCGCCTGCTTTCTCGAAATCGACCTGGGTGGTGAAGAATGTCGCGGCGTTGACGCGGTTGTCCTTCTGCGCAGCCATCCAGCCCAGCGAAGCAGCCGTCAGCGTACCGCCGATGCAATAGCCGATGACGTTCACCTTCTCCGCGCCGGTGGCGTCGAGCGCGGCTTGGATGGCTTCGAGGAATCCCTCCCGCATGTAGTCGGAGAAACTCTTGCGCGCCTGACGCTCATCGGCGTTGACCCAGGATACGATGAACACCGTGAGGCCCTGGTCAACGGCATACTTGACGAATGACTTCTTCTCATTGAGATCGAGGATATAGAATTTGTTGATCCACGGCGGGAAGATCACCAGTGGGTAGGCATAGGTCTCGGCCTGGCTGGGTGCATATTGGATGAGTTCGAAGGTGTCGTTGCGGAACACAACCTTGCCAGGCGTGGTTGCCAGATTGCGGCCGATCTCAAAGGCCGACATGTCAGTCTGCTTGATCCGCAGCCTGCCGCCGGAGGACTGCAGATCTTCCTGCAGGTGTTTCATACCCTCGATCAGATTGGCGCCGCTGGTGGCGAGTGTGGTGCGCAATACCTCGGGATTGGTGATGGCAAAGTTACTGGGAGAGAGCGCATTGGCGATCTGCTCGACATAAAAGCGGGCCTTGTGGCGCGTATGTTCGTCGACTCCTTCGGCCTTCTGCACCATTTCCTGGGCCCAACTGGCGGAGACCAGGTAGAATTGCTTCAGAAAATCAAAGATGGCATGCTCCTGCCAGTCCTTGTCCTTGAACCGCTTGTCGGTTCGGATCGGTGTGGCAACTGGCTGAGGCTGCTGGCCCAGCGCGCGAGACCAGGCATTTTGCCAGACCTGGCCATAGGCGTTCCAAAGCCGCATCTGGGCGTCCATCAGCTTTTGTGGGTCGCTCAGATAGGACTGAGCCACAGCTCCCAGTGTCTTGGCAACCTGATCCATAGGCGTAAGCTGGGTTTCGGCTTCTTGCAACACCGGTTTGGGGCGCTCGGCCAGCATGCGCGCGATGGCAGCTGCATGCTCAAACACCTTGGCCATGTTCTCTGCGAACCGGACCGGATCCGCGAGGGTGTAGGGCGATGGCGTCTGCTGCGTTTCTGGCATGGTCTGCTCTTGGCCGGCGATTATGGCGGAACTGTAAAGAGATCGGCAGGAAAGGCAAATTCACCTTCCGGAGGGTTGCCCAGTAACGATTTCGGGGCCTTCCTTGCCATCCTGCCGGTCTCCGGTCATAAGAGCCCTCACATCAGGAGTTTGAGCTCTTTTTGGCGGGTTGGTTGGGATGACAGAGGCGTTGCGGCTGGGAATTGCGGGTCTTGGAACTGTAGGGGGCGGGGTGCTGGACATCCTGGCCCGGCACAAGCAGTTGATTGCTGCGCGGGCCGGACGTCCCATTGAGCTTTGTGCCGTCTCTGCCCGTTCGAGGGGCAAGGACCGCGGACATGATCTTTCGGGCCTGACGTGGCATGATGATCCGGTCAGGCTTGCCAACGACCCGTCCGTCGATGTTTTCGTGGAACTGATTGGGGGTGAGGCAGGGCCGGCCAAGGCAGCGGTCGAGGCGGCACTGCGCGCCGGCAAGCCGGTTGTGACCGCAAACAAGGCGCTGCTGGCCCATCATGGCGCAGCGCTCGCACGGCTCGCGGAAGGCAAGGGCGTGGCGCTCAATTTCGAGGCGGCCGTTGCTGGCGGCATACCGGTTGTCAAGACCATCCGGGAGGGGCTTGTTGGCAACAGGCTGGGCAAGGTGTTCGGCATTCTCAATGGCACCTGCAACTATATCCTCACCAAAATGGCTGAGGAGGGCCGCAGTTTCGCCGATGTGCTCAAGGAGGCGCAGTCGCTGGGTTATGCTGAGGCCGATCCCACTTTTGATGTCGGTGGCTTCGATACCGCCCACAAGCTTGCCGTTCTCACCGCGCTGGCTTTTGGCGTCGAGGTCAATCTTGGCGCCATCGATATCGAAGGCATCGAGAAGATCACGCTGGACGATATCCGTAACGCATCTGACATGGGCTACAAAATCAAGCTCCTGGGCGTGGCGGTGTCGGGTCCGCAGGGCATCGAGCAGCGGGTTCACCCGACCCTCGTCCCCAAGGGCTCGCCGGTTGCCGAGACGGATGGCGTGTTCAATGCTGTGGTCGTGAAGGGCGATTTCGTGGGCGACCTCATGCTGGAAGGCCGCGGCGCCGGAGCTCACCCCACCGCCTCGGCCGTGCTCTCAGATGTGATCGACATTGCGCGTGGCAGCCGCCGCCCTGTGTTCGGCGTCCCTGCCCATGACTTGCGGCCATATGAAGCGGCTCCACCACGGGCTCATGAGGGCGGTTTCTACGTGGCGCTCAGCTTGCTCGACAAGCCGGGCGCCGTGGCGGCCATAGCTCGCAGTCTGGCCGACGAGCATATATCGATCGAAAGCATCGTTCAGCGCGGAACGTCCGGGACGGATGCACCTCGCGCCACTGCGCCTTTCATTCTCATCACCCACAATACGGTCGAACGTAACATGCGCGCTGCTCTTGAGCGCATCGAAGCGGATGGTCATGTGGCCAGTCGGCCGCGCATGATCCGGATCGAGAGGCTTTGAGCAGCAGCACAAGTCCGCGCGCGTTTCTGGGCGTGCAACGTTCGGCCACTTCACGCCGCTGGCTGGCAAGGCTCGAAGACCCGCGCGCTGCCGCTGCAATCGCCGAGCGCCATGACTTGCCCGAAATCGTCGCCCGCGTGCTGGCCGCACGTGGAGTTGGCGCAGATGAGGCAGAGGCGTTTCTCAACCCGACGATACGCAGCCTGATGCCGCACCCTTCTGCACTGCTCGATCTGGAAAAGGGTGCGACACGGCTCGCGGCTGCCATTATCTCGGCAGAGAAGATAGGCGTTATCGCTGACTATGACGTGGATGGCGTGTCATCGGCGGCAATCCTGAGCCTGTTCCTGCGAGCGGTTGGCGCTTCCTGCCGCGTCCACATCCCCGATCGGCTAACTGAAGGCTACGGCCCGTCGCAACGCGCTGTCGAGGCGCTGCAGGCTGAAGGCGCAGCGGTGCTGGTGACGCTTGACTGCGGTGTGATGGCGCATGACCCGCTGGCGCGTGCAGCGGAACTGGGTCTGATCACAATCATCGTCGATCATCACCAGGCAGGCGAACACTTGCCCGAGGCGCATGCGGTGATCAATCCAAACCGCCAGGATGACGTCTCAGGGCTGGGCTATCTCTGTGCAGCCGGTGTTACCATGATGTTCATAGCGGCCATCAGCAAGGAGCTGCGGCGGCTCGGTTGGTACGGGCCATCTCGCCCGGAACCCAACTTGCTGCAATGGCTGGAACTGGTGAGCCTCGCCACGGTCTGCGACGTGGTGCCTCTCAAGGGCCTGAACCGTGCCTATGTCACCCAGGGTTTGAAGGTGATGGCGCGACGTGAGAACCTTGGCCTCGCCTGTCTTGCAGATGTGGCCCGCCTGAAGCGCCGCCCCGACACCTACGCGCTGGGCTTTCTCCTGGGCCCGCGCCTCAATGCGGCAGGCCGTATCGGCAATGCCGGGCTCGCACTCGACCTGCTGACGACGCAAGACAAGGGCGAGGCGGCGCAGATCGCGCAGGAACTCGAGAGGCTCAACCGTGAGCGCCAGACAATTGAACTCGCTGTCGTTGATCAGGCCATGGTGCAGGCTGATGCCATGCTGGGTATGGAGAGGCGAGTTGCGGTGCTGGTGGTTTCCGGCCGTGGTTGGCATCCGGGCGTGGTGGGGCTCGCGGCAGCCCGCCTCAAGGAGCGCTTCCACCGGCCGAGCCTGGTGCTGGCCGAGGATCGCGAGGGACGGCTCGCAGCGGGCTCTGGCCGGTCGATCTCCGGCGTCGATCTTGGCCGAGCGGTTCGCGAGGCCTTCGAGGCCGGTATCGTCACCAAGGGTGGTGGCCACGCGATGGCGGCGGGTCTGACGGTGGAGACGGCACGGCTTGCCGACCTGCGCGGCTTTCTCGAGGATCGGCTGGGCCCCCAGGTGCTGGCAGTTCAGGATCAGGTCCTCGCCATCGACGCTGCATTGACTGCGGGAGCGGCCAGTCTTGAACTGATCGAGCTTCTGGAACAGGCAGGCCCTTACGGCGCGGCGCATGCCGCCCCAGTGTTCGCCTTTCCGGCCCACCGCGTGGTCTATGCCGATGTGGCAGGGGCCAGCCATATCCGATGTACTCTTGCCGCCGCCGACGGCAAGCGCCTCAAGGCCGTGGCCTTCCGCGCCATGGGTACGGAAATGGGCGAATTGCTGCTTTCGGAGCGCCAGATGCCGTTGCACATCGCTGGCCGGTTGGTCATCGATGACTGGTCCGGCGGTCGCAGCCCCTCGCTTCATATTGAAGATGTCGCACGGGTGGCCTGAGTCTTGCCAAGCCAGGCGAACCCCCCTATAGAGCGGCTGCATTACGAGCGCAGGCGCCCTTCGTCTATCGGTTAGGACGGCAGCCTTTCACGTTGCAAAGACGGGTTCGACTCCCGTAGGGCGCGCCATCCACCCAGTTCCGCTGGGCCTGCCGTCTTGGCTTTTCACCATTGCGTATGCCGGTGCTGAAGACACTGCATGCAAAACGGTGCGGCATGTCGTGGCGGCCATCTCCGTTGTCGAGGCGACTTGCGCTGTCCAGCACGCCGATGATTTGTTTCCGGAGACCATCCTTGAAATCGAGGAGGTCTGTGGTCCGCTCAGCCTTTAAATGAGTTTGAGGATCGCGACGGCGCCGTGGCTTTACGTTCAGGCGGCGTCGGCGCCATCATCTCCGGATGCTGCGTCTGACATTGCCAGCATTACCGCGGCAATTTCTTCCTGACCGCTCTCAAAAGCGGCAATGCAGGCGGGGTCGAACTTCTCGCCGGCATTCTCCTGCATGTAACGCAGCGCGTTGTCACGGCTCCAGGCTGATTTGTAGGGCCGTACGCTGGTCAGGGCATCAAACACATCGGCGACTGCCGCAATGCGTCCGGCCAGAGGAATGTGCTCGCCCTTGAGATGGCGCGGATAGCCTGACCCATCCCAGCGCTCATGATGGTTCAGCGCCACATCGGCAGCCAGCCGCAGCAGTGGCGACTGGGCGTTGTACAGCATGGCATGGCCAATGCGCGTGTGCTCTTCCATCTGGAGGCGTTCTTCGGGACTCAGGGCGCCGCGCTTGTGAAGCAGAGCGTCGCTGAGCCCTGCCTTGCCGATATCGTGCAGGCCTGCTGCCAGTCGCATCGCGCGGCAGGCATCTGCAGGCAGGCCAAGATGCCGGGCGATCACGGCGCAATAGCGGGCCATGCGCTTGTTGTGGAGCGGAGTCTCTCGGTCACGCAGGCCCGAGACACGCGCCAGCATGGTGAAGAATTCCTCTTCGAGCGCTGTATACTCAGGACTGTTGATGGTGAAGTGACGCTCGATGACAGCGCCGGTCTCCTGGCTGCTGGACTGCGCCAACCGGCTGATGCGGGACCTGAACTCGACGGGGTCGATCGGCTTTTGCAATACTTCGGCAACGCCTGACGCAACGACTTCTTCCGCCTCGGGGGTATCTGGCTGGCTGGTGGCGATGACGACGGGCTTGGTGGCCAAGTGTGGCACCGCACGCATCCGGCGGGCCAGTTCGACTCCGTCCATCTGCGGCAGTGTCGATGAAAAGATCGCGAGGTCGTAGTTGATCTTGTCGACGGCCGAGAGAAGCATGTCCGGACTACTGTGCAGCAGTGTTGCGCAGTTGGGCAGTTTGCGCACCATCATGTCCAGCAGGGCGAGGCTGGTGCGATCGGTGTCGACGATCAGCACGTTGAAGGGCTCCGTCATGGTCAGGACTCCAGCGGGGCCGTGGGAATGGGTGAAACACAGCGTATACGGGCCAGTTCCGCGCTCAGCCGGTCTGCGATTGCGGCATCAAGAGGTTGCGCGCGCAACTGGATGGAGAGTGCTTCGATTGACTTGAGCCCGAGGTGCGCTGCCGCACCGCGCAATGCCGCAAGGACCCTGTCAACGGTCTCGGCATCCCGTGCCACGATGCTCGCGTTGAGGCGGGCCAGCAGAAACGGCATGTCGGCATGAAACAGGCAGAGCAGGTCACCAAGGCCTGACGGCCCAACATCCTCACACAACGCCCTGACCCGCGTCTCATCCCACACGTCCTTCACGTCTACTGGTGGGTTTTGCGCAGAGGCGGCGTCGATTTTCATGTTCCCATAAGCTCGCGAGACGGACTAGACTTGAGGCCATGCGCAAGGCCCCTTCCTGGATGGGCTGAGCTGTTTGCGGCAAGTCAAGGCTTGGCACTTGGGCCTTGTGCCAAGGTTGCCCGGCGACATAGAGGAGATATTCGGATGGCCAGCACGATATGGCGGGCGGAGATCGACGCAATTCGCTCGGAGATTGCGAGGCTCCGGGAGGGTCGGAAAGCTTCCCAGGATGCTACGGAGCAGGAGGGTGGCGGGGCGCTGGGTGAGCAGTTCGCCGAGTTGAACCGTCTGGTTCAGGAGATGCTCGCCGATGCTGAGGAGACGGTCGCCGAGCATCCGGTTGCAGCCGTGGCCGGTGCCTTAGCGCTTGGGATCGTTATTGGCCGGCTGACGGCGCGTTGAGGGGGGTTAATCCATGAACATGACAGGTCTTTCGCGCCAACTCCGCTTGATGCTGCGTGGAGAAATTCTGGTTATCCAGGCGAAACTCGGCTTTGCGATGCGACGCGTGACGATGCTGGCGCTTGCGTTGCTTCTTGCGGGGGTTGGCTTGGTGTTTGTCAACATTGCAGTCTTCGCGTGGCTCTCGCCGATGTGGGGCCCGGTATGGACCCCGGCTGGGCTTGGCCTTATCAACTTGGCTTTGGCAGGGGCGGCACTGGGTCTGGCCCTTGCGCTCAGACCGGGTCCCGAACTCGCACTGGCGGAGGAAATCCGCGCCATGGCAGGGGAGTCGCTCGAAGCTGAGATTCGCTCCGCTCCGCTGCTCGGGTCACTCGCGGGTGGAGGTGTGGGGCTTGATCGCTCGGCACTTGCCGGCCTCTTGGTGCCCGCAGTTGGTTCCATCATCGGGGCGCTGGGCAAGCGCCGCAAGCAGGCGGCAAAATCCGATTAGGATCAAGTCTGGCGCCGCGGCGAGATGGATTGAGCCAGCATCATGATTGCCGGGAAGGCGAGTGCCCAGGCCACGGCGATCGCGACCAGTGCGGACCCGGACGGGTCGGGCAGTTCGGCGGCGCCCATCTTCGCGCCGGTCCAATAGGCGAGCGGTCCGAACACGACGCCGAGCAGGGCTTGGGTCAACCAGCGGCCAGTCAGCCAGCCCAGACTGCCGTTCGGGAGCGTTGCAAAACCCAGCCAGAGCGCCCAGATCCAGACAGGGGGCAGGATCTGGCCCGGGCCCGCTCCTGCATATCGGATCACGCCAGCGGCCATCAGCCCTGCCTCCAGCACGATGCCGAACAGCACGATGGCCAGCATGAGTTTGACCTCGGGCCAAAGCGCCCCTCGACTCAGCCAGAGGTGGCAGCCGGCAACCGCCACGGCAGCGAGCGAACCGAGCCACGGCCACCCTCCGGCGCCGCCTGCCACCGCAGCAAACCATGCGGCATCGAAGGCCAGGAACTGAAAAAGCGCGAGCAGCATATTCATGAGGTCTAAGCCAATGCTTCTTTCGTATCTGTCGGTAGTAAAGGATTCGTGTGATGCAACACCTTGTTTTTCTTACGCAGTGCTTTGGCTGGCGGTTCTGGTCCATGGCCCTGACGCTGGCGCTCCTGCTGACGCCATTGCCGGCGGCGGCAACCAGCGAGGGCAAGCCTCTTGCGGGGGCCGCCCTCAAGTCGTTCATCAGCGGGCGCCGCATCTATCTGGCGGTGCCGCTTGGCGGCGAGATTCCGCTTACCTATCGTGCCAATGGCGTGGTGGATGGTACAGGCGAGGCAGCGGGGCTGGGAAAATACATGACGCCCAAGGACCGTGGCCGCTGGTGGGTGGCTGGCAACCGCGTGTGTCAGAAATGGCAGACCTGGTATGATGGCCGGGCGTTTTGTTTCACCGTTGACCAGCTTCCTGGCGGAAAGATCCGCTGGGTCAGGGACGACGGCAAGAGTGGTGTGGCGCGGGTGCGCTGATCAGGGAGCGGGGCGGGACAGGCGCCAGGCCAGCACGGGCGCCAGAAACATGACGATCGCACTGTAAAAAACCGACCCCGTGCGAGGATCTATGGCGGCAAGCAGTGCCGGACCATCCAGTCCGCGCAAGACCCCGACCAGCACCTCGAACAGTGCCGTCGCGGCTGCCCACAGTCCGCCAAGGCGCAGTAGCGCCGGTCTGCCTGATACCCTGGTCCAGCGAATGCCGACGATGCTGACAAGCAGAACGAGAAGGAGGCCAATCGGCCATCCCACACGCGCAGCATTGCTTTCCCCGAGGTGCGGCGCCAGGAACAGGCCGCGCAATACCCCGTGCGTGGTTTCAACCAGCATGATGACAAGCCACAAGATCATGCCACGCGCCATTGCAACTGCGCCTCCCGCAAAGCACCAGCTTGGCGAATGCGTCGCCATGCGGCAAGAAGGTTTTGTTTCGGCCGTGGCTGGTGCAACATGGCCAGTCGGATGGAGGGGTGGACTGCAATGTATGACGATTTGATGGGAAAGAGCGTGCTGGTGACGGGTGGCGTCACCGGCATTGGCGGGGCCGCTTCGCTGGCCTTCAAAGCTGCTGGCGCCAAGGTGTTCGCACAGTATCTGGGGGGTGGACCGGAGCTTGAAGTTATTGAGAGCGCAGGCATCGCCACGCTGAAGCTCGATCTGACCGAACCGGGCGCGCCACAGCAATTGGTCGACGCTGCCACTGCCCGCCATGGTCGCATCGACGTTCTGGTCAACAACGCGGGAAGCCTCGTTGCTCGTGTACCTGTGACCGATGTCGAAGACGATTTCATCGATAAGGTTTTTGACGTCAACTGCCGCCAGCTGATCCATTGTTGCCGCATTGTAGCCAGGCTCATGAAGGCTCAGGGCTCGGGCGCCATCATCAATGTCAGTTCAATTGCGGCGCGCAATGGCTCGAGCCCTGGTGGTGCGGTCTATGCAGGCGCCAAGGGTTTTGTCTCGGCCTTCACCAAGACGCTTGCCCGCGAGATGGCAACACATGGCGTGCGCGTCAACTGTGTGTCCCCTGGCACAATCCATACCGCGTTTCATGACCGCTTTTCGGATGAGGCAAAGCGTGAGGCCACGCGCAAGGTGATCCCCATGCAGCGGCTTGGTGTGGCAGCCGATTGTGCCGGCGCTTTTCTGTTTCTGGCCAGTGCCGCGGCCTCAGGCTATGTCACGGGTCAGGTGATCGAGGTCAACGGCGGGCAGTTGATGCCATGACCTTCATGACACGGGAGCGCGCGACCGCGCCGGATGCTGTGGCCCCGGATGGTTCCGAGGTGCGCCTGCTTGCACAGACGGCTCGGGGCAGCATGGCGCAGTTCACCCTGCCGCCTGGAGCGGTATCGAAAGCCGTTGCGCATCACAGCGTCGAGGAGGTCTGGCTGGTGATGAGCGGTTCGGGCCGCATGTGGCGAAAGCATGGTGAGGTCGAAGAGACGATTGTTCTCCGGCCAGGCGTATCGCTCGCCATTCCGGTGGGAACACACTTCCAGTTCCGCAATGATGGTGCGGTACCGCTCGAGTGCGTGGGGGTCACCATGCCGCCATGGCCCGGCATGGCGGAAGCCTATGAGGTGCCGGGGGTCTGGTAGGAGGACCTCACCAGCTGCCGGTGTTGGCCATGGACGCCCAGGGTTCGGCGACCGGCAGAGCCTCGCCCTTCTGAAGCAGTTCGATCGAAATTCCGTCCGGAGTTTTAATGAAGGCCATACGGCCATCGCGTGGTGGACGGTTGATGACGATGCCTTGCGCCTGGAGCCTTGCACAATAATCATAAATGTTGTCGACACCGAGCGCCAGATGACCGAAATTGCGGCCGCCGCTATAGACTTCGGGATCCCAGTTATAGGTCAGCTCGACCGGCGCGTCAGGGCTTTCGGGTGCTGCCACGAAGACAAGCGTATAGCGCCCCTTGTCATTGACATGGCGCCGCTGCTCGACGAAGCCCAGCTTGTTGACGAAGAAATCCAGCGACTGCTCCAGATTGGAGACGCGGATCATGGTATGGAGATATTTCATGGGGTCACCTCGTGCCTGATGGCGACATAGAGGAACTGGCGCGTTTGGTCCAGTGCGCCAGCAATGCTGTGGTATTTACAGGGGCCGGCATATCAACTGATGCGGGTATTCCGGATTTTCGTTCGCCAGGCGGGTTCTGGACCCGCCACAAGCCTATTGCTTTCTCGGATTTCATGGCTTCGGCCGAGGCGCGGCTCGAGGCCTGGCGGCGGTTCTTGATGATTCACGAGATCATTTCCGCGGCAGCTCCCGGGCCGGGTCACCGCGCTGTTGCAGAACTTGTGGCTCGCGGCCATGTCTCCTGCGTGATCACCCAAAACATAGACGGGCTCGATGCGGCAGCGGGGGTCCCAACTGATCGCATCATTGAAATTCACGGCAGCGGCACCCACGCCAAGTGTCTGGATTGCGGGGTGCGTCACGAAATTTCCTGGGTGCGC
>NZ_JBIIDX010000154.1:0-8095 GCF_044238155.1 Aestuariivirga sp.
TGGGCAATGTGATTGCGGGCGGCAAGGTCTTTCCCTTTGCAGCGGGCGGCATCGTCAATGCGCCGACCCTGTTTCCGATGCAGGGCGGCATGGGGCTGATGGGCGAGGCCGGCCCCGAGGCCATTCTACCGCTGGCGCGCGGGGCCGATGGCAGGCTGGGCGTGAGGGGCGGCGGGATCAATGTGTCGGTGTCGATTGCAACGCCGGATGTGCAAGGCTTCGAGCGCGCCCAGTCGCAGGTGGCGGCGCTGATCGCGCGTGCCGTGAGCCGCGGCCAGAGGAATCTCTGAGATGAGTTTCGATGATGTGCGCTTTCCGGCGTCGGTGTCGCACGGCACCTCGGGCGGGCCCGAGCGGCGCACCGACGTGGTGATCACCGCATCCGGCGGCGAGGAGCGCAACAGCCGGTGGGCGGATTCGCGGCGGCGCTACAACGCCGGCTTCGGCGTCAGATCGCTCGATGACATTCATGCCGTGATCGCCTTCTTCGAGGCCCGGCGCGGGCGCCTGCGCGGGTTCCGCTGGAAGGACCACATGGACTACAAATCCTGCGCACCCTCGCTTGCGGTGACGCCGCTCGACCAGGTGCTGGGCGCCGGCAATGGCAGCGCGCTCGGTTTTCAGCTCGTCAAGCACTACGGGACGGGCGCCGGTGCCTATCGGCGCGCCATCACCAAACCGGTCACCGGCAGCGTGCGCGTTGCGGTGGGCGGCACGGAGGTGACGGCCTTCACGCTTGATCCCGGAACGGGGCTCGTGAGCCTTGCTGCGCCACCGCCCGCCGGCGCACTGGTGACGGCGGGATTCCAGTTCGATGTTCCGGTGCGCTTCGACACTGACGTTTTGCGCATCAATCTCACCCAGATTGCGGCCGGTGACATTCCGGACATTCCGATCGTGGAGATCCGCGCATGAAGACGCTGCCTGCAGGCCTTGCGGCGCATCTTGCCAGCGGGGCCACCACGCTGTGCCATTGCTGGAAACTCACGACGCGCGGCGGCGAGGCCATGGGGTTCACCGACCATGACCGCGATCTCAGCTTCGAGGGCACGCTGTTCGAGGCGGCAAGCGGCTTCACCGCCACGGAACTTGACTCGAATCTTGGACTCTCTGTCGACAATCTCGAAGCCTCGGGGGCGCTGTCATCGACGCGGCTCAGCGAGACGCGGCTTGGCGCGGGCGATTTCGACAATGCCGCAATCGCGCTGTGGCGGGTCAACTGGTCGGATGTGAGCCAGCGCGTTCTGATGATGAGCGGCAATCTGGGCGAAGTGACGCGAAGCGGTGCGCTGTTTCAGGCCGAATTGCGCGGCCTTGCGCATGCGCTCAACCAGCCGCGCGGCCGGCTCTATCAGCATGGCTGTGACGCAATTCTGGGTGATACCCGCTGCGGGGTGAATCTCGCAGCCGTCAGTTTCAGCTGCAATGCCCAGGTCCTGTCCTGTGTGGCCAACCGGCGCATCAACGTCGGCGGCGCGGATGGCTTCGCGGCCGGTTTCTTTGCCGGAGGAACGGCAAGGCTTGCCTCGGGGCCCAATCAGGGCCGGGAGGGCCAGGTCAAGTTCCACCGGGTGCAGGGCGCTGCCGTGAGCATCGAACTTTGGCAGCCATTGCCGTTGCCGGCCCAGCCTGGCGATGCCATCACATTGCGGGCAGGCTGCGACAAGCAATTCGCGACCTGCCGCGACAAGTTTTCCAACGCCCTGAACTTTCGCGGCTTTCCGCACATGCCGGGCGACGACTTCGTGATGAGTTACGCGCTGCGTTACAAGAAATCCAAGCGCTGAACAGGACCTCCAAGCATGATCCGGCGAGACGAGATCGTGGCCGCTGCCCGCGGCTGGCGCGGCACGCCCTATTGCCATCAGGCGAGCTGCAAGGGCGCAGGCGCCGATTGCCTGGGACTGGTGCGCGGCGTCTGGCGCGAGGTGATGGGTGCGGAGCCCGAGCGGGCGCCTGCCTATTCCCCCGGCTGGGCGGAGAGTGGCGGTGGCGATGCCCTGCTCGAAGCTGCACGCCGCCACCTGACTGAAATTCCGTGTACGTCCTTTCTGGCGGGAGACGTGCTGCTGTTCCGCTGGCGGCGGCATCTGCCGGCTAAGCATGCAGGCATCGCGATATCCGCCGATTCGATGATACATGCGCAGGAGGGCGCCGCAGTGGCCGAAGTGGCCCTTTCAGCCTGGTGGCGGCGGCATCTGGCCTTCGCCTTCCGCTTTCCAGGAGTGCCGGACTGATGGCGACCGTGGTTCTGCAGGCTGTCGGGGCTGGGCTTGGCACTCTGCTGGGTGGTCCGGCGGGTGGCATCGTCGGGCGCGCCCTGGGCGCGGTGGCTGGAAGCTTCGTGGACCAGACGCTGTTCGGCAGCTCGAAGCGGGTTGACGGACCGCGGCTTTCCGACCTCAGGGTGATGGCCTCCTCGGAGGGGGCCCCCATCGCCAAGATCTGGGGCCGCATGCGGGTGGCGGGCCAGGTGATCTGGGCCACCGACTTCGAGGAAACGCAGAAGACCGAAACGGTGGGTGGCGGCAAGGGTGGTGGCGGTGGTGGCCGCAACAAGGTCAGGACCTACAGCTACTTCGCCAACTTCGCGGTGGCGCTGTGCGAAGGTGAGATCGACCGCATCGGCCGCGTCTGGGCAGATGGCAAGCCCTTCGACATGTCGGCCGTTACGGCCAGGCTGCACACCGGCAGCGCCACGCAGATGCCAGACAGCCTGATCGTCGCGAAGATGGGCGGGGCGGCGGTGCCAGCCTATCGCGGCACGGCCTATGTGGTGTTCGAGCGGCTGCCGCTGGCCGATTTCGGCAACCGCCTGCCGCAGCTCTCCTTCGAGGTGGTGAAGAGCCTCGATGGAGCAGAGCAGCACGTACGCGCGGTGAGCATCATCCCCGGGTCAACCGAATTCGGCTACGACCCCGACATCGTCACCTGGCAGCGCGGGGGAGGTGTCACCAGTTCCGAAAATGCCCATGCCTCATCCAGCCAGAGCAATGTCATGGTGTCGCTCGACGAGCTGAGCGCCACCTGCCGCAACACGCAGGCGGCAGCCCTGGTGGTTGCCTGGTTCGGCAATGACCTGCGCTGTGCGAGCTGTGCCATCAAGCCAGGAGTCGACAATGCGCTCAAGGTGACCAAACCCGGCGCCTGGATGGTGAACGGGCTTGAGCGCCATCAGGCACATCTGGTGAGCCTCAGCGATGGCGGACCGGCATTTGGCGGAACGCCCTCCGACGCGTCGGTGGTCCGCGCCATCGAGGAACTCAAGCGCCGCGGCCTCAAGGTGATGTTCCATCCCTTCCTGCTGATGGACATTCCACCGGGAAATGCGAAGCCCGACCCCTATGGCGGGCCCGAGCAGGCGGCCTATCCGTGGCGGGGGCGCGTGACCTGCTCGACCGCGCCGGGCCGTCCGGGTTCGCCAGACAAGACCGCCGGCGTGGCAGGCGAACTTGCAAGCTTCGTGGGCAATGCTGCGCCCGCCCATTTTTCGGCAAGCGGCATGACCGTGATCTATTCCGGGCCGCCGGAGTGGAGCTTCCGCCGGATGATTTTGCATTATGCGAAGCTCTGTGCGCTGGCGGGCGGCGTCGATGCCTTCCTGGTCGGCAGCGAATTGCGCGGGCTGACCACGCTGCGCCGGGAGGCCAACCGCTTTGGCTTCGTCGAGGCACTCGTGAGTCTTGCTGCCGATGTGAAGCAGATCCTGCCTGCCGCGCGGGTGTCCTATGGCGCGGACTGGACGGAATATTCCGGGCATCAGCCCGCGGATGGGTCGGGCGATGTGTTCTTCCATCTCGATCCATTTTGGGCCTCGCCTGCCGTGGGCTTCATCGGCATCAACAACTACATGCCGCTTTCTGACTGGCGGGATGGCGATCAGCATACGGATTATATCGCCGGTGCGCGCTCAATCTATCAGCTCGACTATCTCAAGGCCAACATTGCCGGAGGCGAGTATTTCGACTGGTTCTACCGCACATCGGCGGAGCGAGAGCTGCAGCAGCGCACGCCGATCAGCGACGGGGCTTACGGCAAGGCCTGGGTGTTTCGCCGCAAGGATCTCAGGAGCTGGTGGCTGAACCTGCACCATGACCGTCCGGGTGGCGTGGAACGCGCAACGCCCACCGCCTTCGTGCCGCAGGCAAAGCCGGTCTGGTTCACCGAGGCAGGCTGCGCGGCGATCGACAAGGGGGCGAATGAGCCCAATGCCTTCGTCGACCCCAAGTCCTCCGAGTCGCGCCCGCCCTGGCATTCGAGCGGGGCGCGCGATGACTTCATGCAGCTGCGCGTCCTCACCGCGCTGGACCAGTACTGGTCAGCGGCGGGAGAGCACAATCCTGTTTCCCAGCTGACGGGCGAGCGCATGGTGAATGCCGGCCGGATCTTTCTGTGGGCGTGGGATGCCAGGCCGTTTCCGCAGTTTCCGGCGCGGTCCGATATCTGGGCTGACGCGCCAAACTATGCCCGCGGGCACTGGCTGAATGGCCGGATGGGTGCGGTGCCGCTCAGCGAACTGATTTCAGCCATTGCCACGGCCTACGGCCTTGAGCAGGCCGACACATCAAATGTCGAGGGGCTGGTCTCCGGCTTCTCGATCGAGCGGGTGACGACGGGTCGCGAGGCGATTGAAGGCCTGATGACGGCCTTTGCGATCGATGTTGCGGAAAGTGCGGGGCGGATACGCTTCTTCATGCGCGAGCAAGCGGTGATGACGACGCTTGCCCATGGCAGGCTGGCGGAGACATCAGAGACGGCGCCGACGCACATCATCCGCCGCGCGCAGGAGACTGAGCTTCCGGCTGCGGTGAAGCTTTCCTACATGGAGGCCGGCCGGGATTATCGCCTGGCCGTGGTGGAGGCAAAATACCAGGGCGGCTCGAGCAAGCGCGATCAGCTGATCGAGCTGCCCGCCGCGGTGCACCAGGAACTGGCCCAGAAGCGCGCAGCGGTGACGCTGCAGGAGGCTTGGTCGGCGCGCGAGCAGGTTGAGCTGGCGCTGCCGCTGTCCTGCCTGGCGCTCGAGCCCGGCGACGGAGTGCGCCTCATGCTGCCCGGCGGGCCGTTTGATCTGCGCATCGAGGAGATCTCCGATGGCATCTGCCGGAAGATCCGCGGGCGGCGCTTTGACCGTGCCATCTATGAGGCGGCGGCGGCCGCGCCGCGCAGCGAAGCAGCTGAAGTTGCGCTGGTCTATGGGCCGCCCAATGCGCAGATCCTCGATCTGCCGCTTGCCGACGGCATCGAGCTGGCGCATGCGCCGTGGATCGCGGCGGCGGCACAACCATGGCCTGGCGGCCTGGCGCTCTACCGCCAGACAGGCCCGGCGAGCATCGCCTTCAACCGTGACATCAGCCTCGCGGCGGTGATGGGCGAGACCGTCAGCACACTCGCCGCCGGACCGCTTGACCAGTTCGACCGCGCTAACAGCCTGACCGTTCGGATCGCGACGGGCGCCCTGGCGGCGGTGACGGCCGAGGAGCTTCTGCAGGGCGCCAATCTTGCTGCCGTGGGCAGCATGGCGACAGGCTGGGAGATCATTCAGTTTGCGGGCGCCGAGCTGGTGTCTGCACAGACCTATCGCCTGAGCCTGCTGCTGCGCGGCCAGTCCGGTTCAGCGCCCGAGATGCTTGGCGTGCGCCCGCCCGGCCAGTGCTTCGTGCTGCTCGACGCGGCTGTGGTGCAGCCCGATCTGCCCCTGTCGCAGGCCGGGCTTGAAACCTCCTGGCGGCTGCTGCCGTTGCACTACGAGCTTGGCCGGGCGGAACGCGCGATCAGCCATCGCGGACGTCTGCGCGGCCTGCGCCCGCTATCGCCCGTGCAACCGCGCGCCGTGCGGACAGGCGCCGATCTGCAGCTGAGCTGGATCCGCCGGACCCGCATCGGTGGTGACAGCTGGGATCTTGCCGAGGTGCCTCTGGGCGAGGAGCGCGAACTCTATGACGTCGAGATCCGCGCCGGTGGTGTGCTGAAGCGCCGCGTCGAGACCGCCGAACCGCGCTTTCTCTACACCGCCGCGGAACGGCTGGCCGACCTCGGGCCCGACGCCGTGAGCTTCACGCTGCGCGTGGCGCAGGTCTCGGCGGTGTTGGGGCCCGGCAGCTTTCTGGAGACGATGATCAATGTCTGAAACCCCTCTGCTCAAGCTTCCGCTGCTGTCTGCGCAACAGGCGCAGAAGCACATCACCCACAATGAGGCCCTGCTGCTGCTCGAGGCGGCGGTACAGCTGTCGGTGATCGGCCGTGGCCTTGCCGCGCCGCCTGCCGCGGCGGAGGACGGCGCGCGCTATCTCGTGCCGGCCGGCGCCACCGGCGCCTGGGCGGGCAAGGCCGGCCAGCTGGCGCTGATGCAGGGCGGCAGCTGGGTTTTCCTGATGCCGCGCAAGGGCTGGCGGATGTGGGTCGAGGACGAGGGCAAGCTGCTGCTGCATGACGGCGTGCAGTGGCTTGACCTGCTCGCCTTTGCGGAATTTTCAAATCTGCAGCGGCTGGGCGTCAACGCCACGGCGGATACTACCAACCGCCTGGCGGTTTCTGCCGCGGCCACGCTGTTTACCCATGCGGGCAGCGACCACCGGCTCAAGCTCAACAAGAATGCCGCCGGCGACACGGCCTCGCTGCTCTACCAGACAGGCTTCGCCGGCCGTGCCGAGTTGGGCCTGGCGGGCAATGATGACTTCGCCATCAAGGTGAGCGCGGATGGCGTGCAGTGGACGCCGGCGCTTGTGATCGACCGGGCATCGGGTGCGGTGAGCCTGCCCAGTACGCCCGGTCCCGCGGCCGCGCTGTTTGGTCAGTCGTTGAGCAGCCAGGGCCCGGGCTTTGCCACGGATACCTATCTGGCCGGCTCCGGGCTGGTCATTCCTGCCGGGCGGCTGCGGGCCGGTACGCGCTACATCCTCGCTTTCGATGCCAGCAAGTCCGCAGCAGGGCTCGCAGCGCCGATTGTCAGTCTCCGGTTTGGCTCGACGCAGTCAGTTGCCGATGCGCTGCTCGCCCAGCTGGCGTTTCCGGCCCAGACGGCAGCAGCCGATGACGGGCGCTTCCTTCTCGAGGTGACGTTCCGCAGTGTAGGTCCGGGCACGGCGGCCGTGGTGCAGGCGGTGGCCTCGCTTGTGCACAGCATGGCCTCCGGCGGTCTTGCGAGCAGCCCGGGGCCTGTCCGGCGCGCCACCTCCGCGGGGTTCAACAGCACGCTCGCCAATGCCGTTCTGGGCGTGTCCGTCAACGCCGGGGCCGGGGCCGCCTGGACAGTGAGCCTGGTGCAGGCCCAGCTCGAGAACCTGCAATGACCAGCCTCGAACGCGATGTGGGCGGGCTCGAGGCGCGCATGCGCCTGATGGAGCAGGAGATCCATGCCATCCGCGAAGACGTGCGCGAGATCCGCGATGCGCTGGTGAGCGCGCGCGGCGGCTGGAAGACGCTGACGCTGGTGATCGGCATGTCGGTTTCCGCGGGGGCGCTGCTGTCGCGCCTGCTGCCCACGCTCCTGAGCCACAGATTGTGAGGTGACGAGATGAAGATGACGGAGGACGGCCTGGCGTTGATCCGCCAGTTCGAAGGGTTTCGCAGCACTGCCTACCGCTGCCCGGCAGGCGCATGGACGATCGGCTATGGTCACACCTCGCAGGTGGGACCGCCGCAGGTGACGCCGGGCATGACGATCAGCGAGGCGGAAGCCCAGCGTATTCTGGCAGCAGATGTGCAGCGCTTTGCTCATGACGTGCGCTCTGCGCTGAGCCGCGAGATCAGTCCTGCGCAATTTTCGGCGCTGGTGAGCTTTGCCTACAATGTCGGATCAGGTGCATTTCGCGGCTCATCGGTTCTGAAGGCGGTGAATGATGGCCGCTTCAGCGAGGTGCCGCGGCTGCTCAAGCTTTGGGTGAAGGCCGATGGCCGCGTTCTCGACGGATTGGTGCGCCGCCGCATGGCCGAGGGCGAGTTGTTCAGCCGAGGCGCGCAGGCGCCCCAGCCGCGGGCCTGGCGCGGCCTGTTCGAGATGATCCTGGCGCTGCTGCGATTTCTGACAGGAGGAGGAACGAGAGCATGATGACGCTTCCGCTTGGCATGGCAACGGGGTTGGCGCGCGGGCTGA
>NZ_JBIIDX010000155.1:0-8057 GCF_044238155.1 Aestuariivirga sp.
CTGGACGACGGCTACCTGGTTGCCCGTGAGCGTTCTGGCTACTACGTCGCCGACAAGGCAATCGAGGATGCCGCCCCGCCAAAGCTGGCGGTAAAGCCGGGCATTCCATCCGGTGCGCTCGACTGGTCAAGCCGCCTCACCATGCAGCCGGCGAATCAGATCAACGTCTCCAAACCACTGGACTGGCAGACCTATCCCTACCCTTTCATCTATGGCCAGGTGGATCACACACTTTTTCCGCTTGCGGAATGGCGCGACTGCGCCCGCCAGGCCCTCGGGAAGAAATGGCTGGGATCCTGGACAAATGACACATGGGCCCACGACGACCCTTTGCTCGTTGAGCAAATCCGGCGCCGGATCCTGCCGCGACGGGGCATCATGGCCAATGATGATGAGATACTCGTCACTCTTGGGGCACAAAATGCCCTCTATCTTCTCACCACACTGCTGGTAAGCCGCGAGACCCACGTTGGCATGGAGGACCCAGGCTATCCCGACGTGCGCAACATCTTCAGCCTCGCCACCGGCAATGTGGCCCTTCTGGCAGTCGATGAACAAGGCCTCACACCGGGAGAGGCCTTTAACGCGTGCGATATCGTGTTCACCACGCCAAGCCATCAGTTTCCAACCACGGTCACCATGCCGCTGGAGCGCCGCATGGAACTGCTGAAGCGAGCGGCAAAACATGACGTGGTCATCATCGAGGATGACTACGAGTTCGAAACGAATTACGTGAACGAGCCTTGTCCAGCATTGAAATCGCTCGACGATGAGGGGCGGGTCATCTACGTGGGTTCGCTGTCAAAAACCTTGTTCCCAGGACTACGGCTCGGCTTCCTGGTGGCTCCACGTGACATCGTGGCTCAGGCTCGCGCACTCCGACGCCTCATGGTACGCCACGCTCCAAACAACAACCAGCGCACAGCCGCACTGTTTCTGGCGCTGGGACACCATGATACGCTCATCCGGCGTCTGCATCGCGCCTACCGTAGCCGTTGGGAGACTATGGGTGCGGCCCTGAATCACCATCTTCCGGACGCAAGCCGGGTTCCAAGCTTCGGTGGTACGAGTTTCTGGGTCGAGGGCCCGCCTGGCCTTGACAGTGAACAACTCGCTCGGGCGGCAGCTGCGAAGGGCGTGCTGATCGAACCTGGCCAGATAGCGTTTGGCGCAAGAAACGCACCCCGTAATTTCTACCGGTTGGCCTTCTCATCCATCGACGAAAAGAAGATCGAGCCCGGAATCCACATTCTCTCAAGCCTACAGCATCGCTGAGCAGCATGCGCCTTACCTCTGATAATAGAACGCTTGCAACTTTATGTGTGCTGGGAGGTGTTGGTCTCGCATCCGCGCAGGATGCGGTGGTCAAATACATGTCTTCAGGCTATCCAGCCTACGAGACACTACTGTTCCGTTGCATTGCGACGATGCCCGTCATCGCCTTCATCCTTTGGCGCGAAGGCAAGGGCTGGTCGATCATGACGCCACTCCTGCCCCTCGTGTTGCTGCGCGGCCTGATATTGGCAAGTGCGTATCTGAGCTTTGTATTGTCCCTCGCCGCCATGCCGATTGCCAATGCAGTGGCAATCTATTTCACCATGCCCTTCTTCGTTGCAGGACTGGCGGGCCCCCTGCTTGGCGAACGGGTGCGGCCTCATCGCTGGGCGGCCATCGTGGCCGGTTTCATCGGCGTTCTGATCATGGTGCGTCCCGGTGGCGGGGTGTTCGAGCCGGCAGCCCTGCTGGCTCTATTCTCGGCGCTTGGGTATGCGGTTGGCCAGATGCTGGGCCGGCCCCTTTCACAGAAAGTACCGCCCATCATCATCGCAACCTGGCAGAATTTCGTCTATGCCAGTCTCGCGCTCGGCGTGGGACTGTTATTCAATCTTATCGACTTTGGACCCTTCACCCACCCGAGCTTGATTTTTCTATCGAGGCCATGGGTCTGGCCTGGTCCGTTTGACGCTGCCTTGCTGCTTGGACACGGCGTCCTGGCGGCCTGCGCCATGCTCCTGTTCATAAATGCCTATCGTCTGGCAGAAACAAATTTCGTTGCGCCCTTCGAGTATTCAGCGATGATCTGGGCTGTTGGGTTCGGACTCATTCTGTTCGGCGACTTTCCGGATCTCTATACATGGATTGGCGCAGCAATCGTCGTCGCGGCAGGCATTCTGATGATCCTGCGGGATCGCAAGCTTGATCGTTCGTTGAATTAAATCGGGTAGCCAGCCCAAGCCTTGACCGTGCGCAGTGCCAATGAGGATTGGATACGCTGCACCCCAGGAAGCCTCGAGATGCGTGAGCGATGAATTCGCTCATAGTCAGCCGCGTCAGCAGCCGTCACGCGCAGGAGATAGTCGAATTGGCCGCTCATGAGATGACATTCAAGGATCTCGGGCACCTTCTGCACGGCTGTTTCGAACTTCTCGAATGCTTCCTCGGTCTGGGCAGACAGCGACACCTCGACGAAAAACTCATTGGCAAGACCTAGCGCCGTGCGGTCGAGAGTTGCCGTGTAGCTCGTTATCACGCCCGCCTCTTCGAGAAGCTTGACGCGCCGATGGCACGAAGAGGCAGAAAGCCCAGCGCGTTGAGCCAATTCCGCGACCGGCCGCTGAGCGTTCTTTTGCAATTCAGACAGAATGATTTTATCAGTTCTATCAATAACATGAGTTTTCATTCGTCGAAAATAGCATATTTCCGAATAATTTTTCAATCATGAAGTGTTTGGGGCTTTGAATCGGGAAATCATTTCGGCCGGGCTTTGGTAGCTTGGCAAAGTTGAAACGGGAGGATTTTCAATGCTTATTGGCGTTCCGAAGGAAATCAAGAATCACGAATACCGCGTTGGCATGACGCCTACATCGGTGCGCGAGGCCGGGCGTCACGGACATCAGCTATGGGTTGAAACCAATGCCGGCGCCGGAATCGGAGCCAGCGATGCCGACTATGCGCAGGCTGGTGCGAAGATCATCAGCAGTGCTTCGGAAATTTTTGCAAAGGCGGACATGATCATCAAGGTCAAGGAACCGCAGGCCGGCGAGCGCAAGATGCTGCGCGAGGGACAGATCCTCTACACCTATCTCCACCTTGCGCCAGACCCGGCCCAGACCAAAGAACTGGTGGCATCCGGGGCCATCTGTATCGCCTATGAGACCGTTACATCGGCGCGCGGTGGCCTGCCGCTTCTGGCGCCGATGAGCCAGGTCGCAGGCCGCATGTCGGTGCAGTCAGGCGCTCATTGCCTCGAAAAGGCACAGGGCGGGCGGGGCGTTCTGCTCGGTGGCGTGCCAGGTGTCGCGCCCGGCAAGGTTGTGATTCTGGGAGGCGGCGTAGTTGGCACCAACGCTGCCATCATTGCCCTCGGTATGGGCGCCGATGTCACAGTTCTCGAGAAGAACACCGACCGGATGGAGGAATTGGTGGGGCGTTTCGGCACGTCGCTCAAGACCATCTACTCAACGCAGGGCGCAGTCGAAGAAGAATGTGCGTCAGCCGATCTGGTGATTGGTGGCGTTCTGATCCCGGGTGCCGCAGCACCCAAGCTCGTGACCAAGACGATGCTCAAGGACTGGAAGCCTGGTTCAGTGCTGGTTGACGTGGCAATTGACCAGGGCGGTTGCGCAGAAACCTCCAAAGCCACCACTCACGCTGACCCAACCTATGTGGTGGACGGCGTCATCCATTACTGTGTGGCCAACATGCCTGGCGGCGTGGCACGTACCTCCACCTACGCCCTGAACAATGTGACGCTGCCCTACGCGCTGGCGATTGCCGGCAAGGGCTGGAAGAAGGCGCTGAGCGATGACGCTCACCTCCGCAATGGCCTTAACGTGGCCAGTGGCAAAGTGACATACAAGGCCGTTGCGGATGATCTGGGATATGCCTACGTGCCAGCCGAACAACTGCTGGGATCGGCCTGACGACCCCGCCACGCTCCGCAGGACTATCCTGAAACGCGAAAGCCAGCCTCGAAGGCTGGCTTTTTGCACTGGTTGGCTCTCTTCAACCGCAGATCAGGACTCGGTCTTGACCGAAAGCACCTGACGACCCTTGTAAGTGCCGGACTTGAGATCGATATGGTGAGGGCGATGGAGTTCGCCACTCTTCTTGTCTTCCACCCATGTTACGGTGGCAAGTTGATGGCCGGACCGGCGCATGCCGATACGGCTTTTTGACATTTTCTTGCGTGGGACGGCCATGAACGACTCCATAAGAAAAAAGCGCGGGGAGAAGCCCACGCCCATCCATGGGCCGGGCTTCTAGCCGAGACTAGCGTTCAAGGCAAGTGAGATAGGGACCCATGCCCGCCATGCGGATCAGGATGCGGTTGGCGATTGCCCGCACGCCCTTGGATGGCTTGCCGGCATTACGCCTCACTGGGTTAGGCAGCACCGCAGCGAGTAGGGCTGATTCCTTTTTTGTTAGTTTTTTCGCGGACTTACGGAAATGGTGCTGGGCGGCTGCCTCTGCCCCGTACACGCCTGGCGCCCATTCCACGATGTTGAGGTAGATCTCGATCATGCGCCGCTTGGACCAGATCAGGTCCATCCACATTGCGATGGGCAGTTCGATGAGCTTTCGGATGGCGAAGCGGCCATCCCACAGGAAGAGGTTCTTGGCTGTCTGCATGGGGATGGTCGATGCCCCCCGGGCAGGCGCCTCATCCTTTTCAAGAGCATCCTCGATCACACCCTGGAATTCGACCCAGTCAACGCCGCGGTGCTCACAGAAACGGGCATCTTCCGACGCAATAACCGCGCGCGGGAGCGCAGGCGATATATCCTCCAGGCTCACCCATTGCTTGTCGAGCCCTGCCCCGCCCAAAGCCCGCAGCAGCATGATGTTGGAGACAGGCGGCGGCACTACGGCGTAGACCAGCGTCATTACGATTGGCCATGCCACAACAAAAGCCACTGCATATAACGCCCAGCGCAGATAGCGCCGAACCGGACGCGTGGCTTCGTCGCTGCCGGGTGCAGAAGATGCGGCAGGGGTGTCCGCAAGTTCTGCGGGCGGAGCAGAGGCTGGTTGAGTTTCTTCGGTCATGTCCCTAATCAAGGGGGCAATAGCACAGGAAAAATGCCTTGTCCCTTGAGGAAGCCCTTGCCCGCTGCGCCACTGAAACCGAGGCCCTGCTGGACCGGTTGCTGCCGCCACATGGTTTTCCGGCCTCTCGGATCACCGAGGCCATGCGATATGCTGCACTTGGTGCGGGAAAGCGCCTTCGACCGTTTCTGGTTGTGGAATCAGCTGCATTGTTTGGTGTGCCGCGAGAACAGGCACTTCGAGCCGGCGCAGCTCTGGAATGTGTGCATTGCTACTCGCTGGTGCACGATGATCTCCCTGCGATGGATGATGATGACATGCGGCGGGGTCGACCGACCGCCCACAGGGCTTTTGATGAAGCAACCGCAATTCTCGCGGGTGACGCGCTGCTGACCTACGCCTTTGATATCTTGAGTTCTCCCGAAACCCATTCCTCGCCGGAGGTCCGCCTGACACTCGTCTCGAGGTTGGCGCGCGCCGCTGGTGCAGCGGGCATGGTCTCGGGCCAGATGCTGGACATCGAGGCCGAAGCCAGCGCAACCCAAGCCCTTGAGGCCATTACAACCATTCAAACGCTCAAGACCGGAGCCCTCTTCCGGTTTGCCTGCGAGGCTGGAGCTGTCATGGGCGGGGCCGATCCAGACGCACTGCTGCGATACGCAAGCAAGATTGGGCTGGCCTTCCAGATCGCCGACGACATTCTCGACATTGAGTCAACACCCGAAGCATTGGGTAAGGCAACCCAGAAGGACCGGGGCAAAGGCAAGGCAACCTTTGTGGACGTGTTGGGCCTCACGGCAGCGAAAGCACAGGCCGACACGCTGGTTGCAGAGGCGATTTCCAGCCTTGCTCCCTATGGCGATCGCGCTGCCACGCTCAACTCGGTGGCGCAGTTCATCGTCACTCGGCGGAAATAACCAGACTACACGCCCCAGCGGGATTTCACGTAGTCCTCGACAATATCCTTGAACTGCTGCGAAAGATTGTCACCTCGCAGCGTCAATGCTTTCTTGCCATTGATGAACACCGGCGCTGCGGGAAGTTCACCGGTGCCTGGAAGTGAAATGCCGATGTCAGCATGTTTGGATTCTCCAGGTCCATTGACAATGCAGCCCATCACTGCAAGCTGTAATGTCTCGAAACCGGGATAATCCCGGCGCCAGTCCGGCATCCGGGTGCGCACATAAGACTGGATATCCTGCGCCAGTTCCTGGAACACCGTTGACGTCGTGCGACCGCAGCCTGGACAGGCGATCACCATAGGGGCAAAGCTGCGAATACCCATGGTTTGTAGAATTTCCTGGGCCACCACAACTTCGCGAGTACGATCGCCGCCCGGTTCAGGCGTGAGCGAAATTCGTATCGTGTCGCCAATCCCCTCCTGAAGAAGCACAGCCAAGGCCGCGGTGGACGCCACGATACCCTTCGAACCCATTCCAGCTTCGGTCAATCCAAGATGAAGCGCGTACCGGCAGCGTGCAGCCAGCGAACGGTAGACCGCTATGAGATCCTGTACCTCGGAGCACTTGGCCGAAATCAGAATCATGTTGGGCGGGAGCCCCAACTCCTCTGCACGTGCAGCCGACATGAGACCTGACTGGACCACCGCCTCATGCATGACTTCACGCACGTCCCGAGGGGTTGATGAGCGTGCGTTCTGATCCATCAACTCTGTCAAGAGCGCCTGATCAAGCGAGCCCCAGTTGACGCCGATCCGAACGGGGCGATTAAAGCGCAACGCGGTTTCAATCATCATGGAGAAGTTTCGGTCCCTCTTCTCCTTGAAACCAACATTGCCGGGGTTGATTCGGTACTTGGCCAACGCTTCGGCGCAGGCCGGATGATCAGACAGCAGCGTATGGCCGTTATAGTGAAAGTCACCAACCAAAGGAACATCTACACCCATTCGGTCCAGCGCCTCACGGATACGGGGGACGGCACGAGCCGACTCCTCGCGATCCACCGTGATGCGAACAAGTTCCGAGCCCGCCCGCGCCAGGGCAGCCACCTGCTGAGCAGTTGCTGCCGAATCTGCAGTGTCGGTATTGGTCATCGACTGGACCGTGACCGGGGCTGTGCCTCCAACCGTCACGGCCCCCACCCGAACCGGGATCGACTCACGCCTTTTGCCGATTGCTGAATAACCCATGGTGTTCAATTTGCCTGAGGCCGGAGCAAGGTCAAGACAAAGAGAAAAGCTGCCGACAACACAATGGCCGGCCCGGTGACGGCATTGGCATAGGCCGACAGGACGAGTCCAAGAACAACCGCAGCACACGCAAGGCCCGCTGCCACCATTGCCATTGCCTCCGGGCCATTTGACAACCGCCGCGCCGCTGCAGCTGGAATGACAAGCAGGGCGGTTATGAGCAGCAAACCCACAATCTTCATGGCGACTGCCGTCATCAATGCGATCAGAATGACAAAACCAAGTTCCACTCGTCTGACCTGAATACCCTCAGCCTCAGCCAATTCCTCGTGAACGGATATCGCAATCAGATCGCGCCACAAAAGGCTGAGCAGCAACAGCACGGCCGCTGCACCGGCCCAAACGAGAGATACATCCTGCCAACTCACGGTCAGGATATCACCAAACAGAAGGTCAAGATGATCTCCGGTGGCACCAGTGACGAGCCCAACCGTTAAGATGCCAAGAGCCAAGGATCCATGCGAGAGAATGCCAAGCAATGTATCCGTGGCCAGAAACCGCTGTTTCCGCAGCAGACCGAGCAGCAAGGCCACCGCCACCGCAGAAGCCGCAGCTCCCAACGTAAGGCTGAAGCCAAGAAGAAGACCAAGCCCTACTCCAAACAGGCCGGAGTGAGCAAGCGTTTCACCAAAATAGGCCATTCGCCGCCAGACGATGAAACAACCAACAGGACCTGCAACGGAGGCGATGGCGAGGCCTGCAAGCAGGGCCCGTTGGAAAAATGGTTCGGCGAGAATGTCAGGCATTGTGATCAATGGCGACTATGGTCGTGGTTGCAATCATGGCCATGGCTTTCGTG
>NZ_JBIIDX010000156.1:0-8016 GCF_044238155.1 Aestuariivirga sp.
CGCACCAGCGTCGTTCCCGGTTTCAGCGACGTCATATCCGGCGATGGGGCACGATCGGGATCCTGAAGCTTGCCAGCGACAGTCTCGAGGCGCCGGAGGGTCCCCCTGCCCAGGCCGCCCAGCTCCTCCTGCAGGCGATGGGCGATGAAGCGGATGAGCAGGTCGCGCCTCAGGGTTCTGGGAACCTGGGCCTGGTACTGCCTTTGCCAGAGAACTCGGAGCTGGGATGTGGGCAGACCATCCAGGTCCAGCAGCTTCTGCCGCAAGGCGGAGGAGGTGGCAGGAGCGAAGTTCGCGATGCGATGCTGCTTCATCTCCATCTCCCTCAAGCTCCAGCCTTGACCTGATAGCGCCGAACGCCTTCACCATCCTTCTCGGCAGTGAGGATGAGGCCCAGCTTCTTCCTGACCGTACCCGAGAGGAAGCCCCTAACGCTGTGAGCCTGCCAGCCGGTGACGCCCATCAGCTCCTCCAGGCTCGTGCCATCAGGCTGCCGTAGCAGCTCGAGGCATGTTGATGTCTTGCTGCCCTGTTCAGTGGGAGGTGGAGCAGCCTTGCTCCTGCCAGGTGCCTTTGCCGTCTTGGATACCTTCTTGGAAATCCTGGAGGATGGCTGCTTCCTGGCGGGACGTATCTGCGTATTCTTGGTCATGGGTGGATCCCTTCTGCGGATCCGCCCAATTGCGGATCTCGCACCACCCAAAGCCCCATGATCGGGTGGGGCTCATGTGTTGCCGATCGCTTCGGCCGTCACGAACAACAGCAATGCTTCCTTTGCAGCGGAAGTCGAGGGAATTCGACGTCACAAATGAAGAGCATACTGAGTATTCGAATCCCTCGCGATCCGCCATTCGGCCCCTGGGCAAATCTCTCTCCCCGAAATTCCAGCGGCAAAAATACCCAGTATTTGCGGGCTTCTTCGCGAAAAGCTCCTGACTGCCGGAATGGCCAGGAGGGCGGATTTCGTCTCTCTCGGCCCCGTATTCTCCAAAGCTCCTGACTGCCCGGAAAAAGTACGGCGGCGGTAAAGCATTGAAATAAATCAGATTTCCTGCAGACTCACCAATGTACTTTGCATCTTCCATTAGGTGCGCGAGAGGCCCTCTTATCCAACTCTCGGCGCGGACCACGATCACTTCAAGGACTGGCACCTGAAGCCGCAAGAATGGGTTCTGGGCCCAGTGCCCCATAACCGAAGAATGGCCTGTCATGCATGATGATGACGAAGAGCAAGAGGCTGGCTGCAGTCGCAATCGCCGCCAAGGAAACTTTAGCGGCGATGCGAAAGTCCGCGTGGCTCATGGCAACCACGAAAAGTAGCGTTAGGATAAGGCCTTCCACAAGAGCCCATTGGCCGCCGCTTACCCTATCCTCCGCGATTGATAAGCGCTCCTTGCGGGCACTTGACAGATTGTCATACGCGGCAAGAAGCCGACCCTGGTGCACCTTGTCCTTATACTCTTCCGTTGGCCAACTGATGATCGCAGAATAGATTTCTTGTAGGGACTGCTTTGCTCCGGAGTTACCTTGCACCATGACCGACCACTCGTTGCCGACGGAAGTACCATAGTGTTCGAGTAGTCGTACCAGGCCGTCCCGTCCTGGTCCCGTCATTGCATTGAGTGTGGTGGTCATATCTTGGACGGCGTGCGCTTCAGCGTTCACCGCGTCGCGTGCGCGATCTTCCATGGAATAGACGGAATGGGCAAGAAACGCCAACGAGAGACCTAAGACGCCACCTGAAATTGAACCAACGGCTGTGTTGATCTTGATGAGTCCAGCGCTCGCCCGACGGACCGGTGGCAGCAGTAGCAGACTGTAGATCGCAAACGCGACGGCGCCCACCATGCACAGAATGACGACAAAAAGAGGTACCGGATGAAGCCAGTACATGAAATCTGGCGGTGCGTGCACTTTTGTCTTCCTCCCTCTGTCTTTCGTTACAAACAAGTTTCAAGCCCAAGACCACGCAATGACCGGCTTGCCAAACCGCCTACTCGTGCAATTCTGTTGCACTTCTCGATTTCTTGCAAGGCTCCGCCCAGGCGAAAGGTGGTGGCGAATCACCGGTCGTTGGATGGCTGCGCTCTCCTGCTCTGATGCGTCAATTTTTCACACTAGTGTCCGGTTAAAAGCCGAATAAATTCAATTGCTTGTCGTTGGCGCGTTGCGCTGTTCCCTGATCGTCGGGCCGGAATGCCGATAAAATGGGCGTTTTCTCGAACACCGACACCGACAGGATCTGTAGCAATGTGTAGAGCGAGGCGTCGAGTTGCAGATCCTTCTTGACGATGGCAATCAGCACGTAGGTCGATACGGCGCACCAGATTTGCGTCTTGACCGCATTCTCGCTCGTACCAAGGAACCGCTTGATTCTGAGGTGCTGTTTGATCCATTTGAAGAACAGCTCGACGTGCCAGCGGTTCTTGTACAAGGCAGCGATCGTGAGTGCCGGGAGCATTGTGTTGTTGGTCAGGAACACCAACGTCTTGCCGGTCTCGGGATCCTTGAAGCGAATGCGCCGCAGGAGTTCGGGATAGTCCTTGGCAATGTAGAAGCCGTTCATGGCGATGCTCTGATCGCAGATGACGCCCGTGTCCGGTTACATATGGCCGGATATTCCAGAACATCGAGGAGGTCCGCACTGCTGTTCGCGACTTCATCGCTGCTGCATTACGCCGGTCTGTCGGATCAGGAGGAGGAGGAATCAAGATCGTGGCTAGCTGGACCGGGGCCAACGAGAAGACCGTGAAGAACTGGTTCGCGGGGCGCTACGGCCCGAGTGGGGAGCACCTTGCCGTTCTCGTGAGGCGTTCGGACGAGGTCCTGAGCACCTTTCTGGTGATGGCCGGTCGGGAGGATCTCATGGCGGCGGTGAAGCTGGCCGCGGCTGAGAAGGCGATTATGGAACTGCTGGACGCCGTTCGGAGCATCGCCAATGTTAACGGCGGCGAAGAAGAACGGGACGATATCTAATTGTCTGAAATATAGAGAGAAAACGTAGCTCATCGCCTCTGGGGCCTTCGCGGGGTACACCCTGGCGGAGGCCTCTATCAGGAACTGTACCGCGCTCCAATTGTTCATATTCTGCCAAAAACTTGATTTTGTCCCAGAATATGCACATATTCGGTCCCGGAGGTTACCTACAATGCCCAATCCTACAGCCGCCAAGGTCTTGGACCGAAAGGACCTGACCGGACCTGCCCTGCGCACTTTTTTCCGGATCGCGGAGGCATGGGGTCTTCAGGAGCAAGAGCAGATGCGACTGCTGGGGCTTGAGAGTCGATCCACGCTACAGTCATGGAAGCGCGGCGGCGTGTCCACCATTCCCAAGGACGCATTGGAGCGCATCTCCTACGTGATGGGAATCTACAAGGGGCTTCACATCCTGCTTCCTAAGACCGCCGATCAGTGGGTTCGAAAGCCCAATGCCGCAAAGATATTCGGCGGCCGCTCGGCGCTTGAAAGAATGGCGTCAGGCAATGTTGCGGACCTTTACGTAGTGCGCCAGTATGTGGACGCGCAGCGCGGCTGATGACAGACATTCCCCTTACTAAGGTCGAGTGGCTCCCCTGCTACAGGATCGTCCCTAGTCGATTTCCGCCCATCAACCTTTTCGAAGCCGTTGCGGATCCTGCTGACCTCGATGCGGTTTACCAAATCGAGGCAATGACCAATGACAGGCTGCGGGAGGAGGTCGGAGACATCTCCCTTGTCCCGCCCGAGGACCGGGTGTCTGGACCTGGGAGTTCGCCCATCATGGCTGCGTTCACACACCTCAATCCCGAGGGTGACCGTTTCACGAACGGCACGTATGGTATTTTCTATGCTGGCCGCACGATTGAGACGGCCATTGCCGAAACACGCTATCATCGTATCCGCTTCTTGCAGGCCACCAGCGAACCCGCCCAGGAGCTCGACATGAGAGTCTACGCTGTTGATCTCGACGCCGAGCTGCATGATATCCGCGGAATGCGCAAAAGCCATCCTGCCTATTATCACCCTACCAATTACGGGGTGTCACAGGAACTCGCACTGGAACTCCGCGAAAATGGCTCCGGCGGAATTATCTATGGAAGCGTTCGTGATGAGAGCGGGGAGTGTGCGGCAGTGTTTCGCCCCCGGTTGCTTTCTAACTGTCGACAGGAACGGCACCTCTGCTACGTGTGGGACGGCAAGACCATCTCGGTCATTTACGAGAAGAGGAACTTCGGATGATGCCACAAGCTCGTAGAATGCCACTCACTGGCTCTTTTCGCTCGGTGGTTCGGATCCGGGCTAGGGATTCGAACTCCGCCGAAATGTGACTACAGCAAAATCAATAACTTGGAAGCAGAGAAGGTTGGATTTCGGGCCTGTTCCCTCCGCCATTTAGCCCCCAGGCAAAGCTCTCTCCCCGAAATTTGAGCTACGAAAATCTCCAGTATTTGCGGGCTTCTTTGCGAAAAGCTCCTGACTGCCGGAATGGCGGCGAGGCCGAATTTCGCCTCTCTCAGCCGGATATTCTCCAAAGCTCCTGACTGCGCTGAAAAAGTACGGCGGCGTTAGATCATTGAAATAGCTTGGTTTTCTTGGTGCGTTGCTGCCGTACTTTGCATCCTCGCTCCGGCTAGCGCGAGGCGCTCACATCCAACCCATTAGAAAGACCCCGAGCCCATGATCGCATGCTCCAACCCGGGTTGATAAGAGCCATAGAAGCGTAGAACGCCTATGCCCGTTACCATCGCATCGCCAACCGCACTCGACAGAGCCGCAAACGGGCAAGAGCCTCTCACTCGACCTGGTACAAATGCCAGTCAAGCCAGCCACAGTTGCGTTCCTAAGCCAGCGTGCGCCCCACAGCGCTTTCGAGGATCGCCCAAGCTTCGTCGCCATAGGTGCCCTTCCACTCGGCATAGAACCCTGCCTCGCGCAGTCTGGCCTCGAACGGGGCGGGGTCGGGCTCGTTGAAGGTGAAACCTTTTGCTTCAAGTTCTGGCCGCAAAGAAGTGTTCAGTTTTGCGAGATCGGCACGCTGGTTCATTCCGGCGGCGTTGAAGTGCTTGTTTATGATCTGCTGAAGATCTTCGGGCAGGGCAGCCCAGGCACGCCGGTTGCCCAACAGCCAAAACCCATCCCACATGTGATTGGTGACGGAGCAATACTTCTGCACCTCCCACAGCTTGGCGACCTTCAAGATCGACAGGGGGTTTTCCTGCCCATCCACGATGCCAGTCTGCAAAGCCGAATAGACATCGGAGAAGTTGATCGAGGCCGGGGCGGAGCCAAAGGCTCTGAACATCGAGGTCCATAGCGGCGATACTGGCACACGGATCTTCAAGCCTTCAAGGTCGGCAGGCGTTTCAATTGGATTGGTCGAGGTGGTGATCTGCCGGAACCCATTGTCCCAGATCGTGTCCATCACTACGAGACCGCCATCCTTGATCTGACCGCGTGCATAGGCGCCCAGATCACCGTCCATTGCAGTCCAGACGGCATCATAGTTCGGAAAGGCAAAGCCGATTCCATTAATCGAAGCCTTGGGCACCAGCGTCGACAGGATCAATGGCGACAATAGGAAGAACTCCACCCCGCCTGCCTGCAGTTGGTCCAGAACGTCGGTGTCTGCACCCAGTTGGTTAGACGGGAAGATCTGGATGTCGACTCGCCCGCCAGATTCCTCAAGGATCGCAGCGGCGGCTTCGGCGCTACGTATGTTGCTGGGGTGGGTCAGCGGTTGGTTGTTGGCGAATTTATAGGTAAACTGAGCAGCCTGAGCGTTGGTGCGACGTGCAAAGGGTGCGGCAAGCAGGCCGGCGGATGCGGTCGCACCTATCAAGGCAGTGCGGCGGTTTATGGTCACAAGAGTTCCTCCGGGGGATGTGCCGAAGGGACTGCGACTGTAAATGGCAGTGCAGAATTAGGCCACGGCGGGTCGAAGCGTGAGCGCCTTGTCGTGGTCGAAGCCGAGACGCTCGGTGGCCAAGGCAGCCCACAGCGTCAGGACGAATGCGCGATTGATCCCTATCATTGCTGGAAACTAGCATGCGGCCGGTGCGTACGGAATGGTCGGGGTGACCACCAAAATGACTGATGCTCCCACTCCACCGGAAACGGCAGCATCGCCCAAACAAAGGGCAAGCACCCGCCAGTGACCCAGGTAGCGCATCCACGATAAGGATGCCTGTTGCCAAATTAAGCAATTAACTTCCAGAGATTGCAGGCATGTGATTGAATTGGCCTGGCAAGTTCTGGTGAATAATTGGCAGTTCCGGAAGGAGATGCTCAGGATGAAGGCTTCAACAGAGAACAGTCTGCCGGTGAAGAAGCGTGAGATACTGAACCGCTATCTGGACTCGCGTCACTGGAATGACTTTGTCTTTCGTGACGGTGATGTGGTCATTGCCACCTATGCGAAGTCGGGTACCACGTGGATGCAGCAGATTGTGTCTCAGCTTGTCTTCGATGGTGCGGAGGATCTGGACCTTCATCAGCTTTCGCCGTGGATTGACCTTCGCACGCTCCCTCAGGAGGCGCGCGATGCTGTCGTGGTCCAGACCCATCGCCGGTTTGTTAAGTCGCACCTGCCGGCAGATGCGCTGGCGTTCTCTCCGCTCGCTCGCTACATCTACATCTGTCGCGATGGGCGAGACGCGGCTTGGAGCTTTCACAATCATCATTACAATATGACAGACGAGGTTTTTGCCCGTTATAACTCCGGTCTGCCGGACCATGTGCCCCTGATAGAGCGGGGTACGGACGACCCTTACGAATTCTATAAGGCGTGGTTTGCTGGAAATGGCCATCCGATCTGGCCGTTCTGGGGGCATGTGAGGTCATGGTGGAATATACGCAACCAGCCCAACGTGATGTTGATTCACTTCAACGATTTGACGGATGATCTCGATGCCTCGATTTGGCGGGTCGCTCGCTTTCTCAAGATAAGTCCCGATCCGCAATCGTTTGAAGTAATCAAGTCACACTGCACCTTTACCTACATGAAGGCGCATGCGGCGAAAATTGCTCCACGTGGCGGTGCGGCGTGGAAGGGTGGAGCCGACACATTCATTCACAAGGGAACAAATGGCCGCTGGCGAGAGCGTCTTACAGCAGAAGATATGGCTGCCTACGAACAGCGGGCTGTTTCCGAACTGGGGGAAGAATGTGCCCGCTGGGTGTCGGACGGCGGTCCATACTCGATCTGACGCAGGCATCTGTCACAAAGCGACGTCGCTATGGGTATGTTCCCTCTTGCGCCATTGGTTGATCCAATCGAGGGGAAACTGCCGCATCACCAAAGCCATCGTCAGCACCTCTGGTTACCTGCCTGCTGCAGCTTGGCGACGATCTCTTCAGGCGTGTGCTTCTTCTTTGGCATGTTCTGATCTTCCTTGATGCCATAAGACATACTTCAAGTCGGACCACTTCTGTGGGGGTGGATCACATTCAGGATTGAACACCCCGAGCCTACGGCTCCAGGAGAGCAACGCCAACCTCACTGCGAATATCTACATTGACCGGCAATCTGCGCCTCGCCAGTAGCATTAGCGCTGTCATTCATCCTGCCCCTTCGTCCGTCCATGGTTCGGACGAGGTGAAGCTCACTGACCGCGAGGACGGTAAATTAATGCCCCAGAAGCCCGGAGCTTATTCTTTGGTATCTCCGCCTTGAACCTATGTAACTCAAGTTGTATTGGTTTATCGGCGACTTACGTCGGAAGCAGGTACGACGTCTAGAGCTCATTTCTTAAAGGCTCTTCCGATGAATTCCAAGGTGGCGTTCGATCTCTTTGCTGGAATGCCCTGTGCCAGACTGCCCGAGAGCGAATTCGAAGAGCTGCTTTCGAAGGCTCTGCCGGGCAACGCGCTGAGAGTTCCGCAAACACCGATGGCAGTCGCCTTCCTGGCATCCTGCGTGCGCTTTTCCGGGCGGCCCGCCTACCGGATCGACGGGCAGTGGATCACCTGGGCCGACTGCGCCCGGCGCGTGGGACTCCTCGCAGCACGGATCATCAAGGACATTCGGCGGCCCGACAG